>JAODAT010000008.1 GCA_025463565.1 Microbacteriaceae bacterium | reverse complement strand
TGTGCGCCCGGAGGGATTTGAACCCCCGACCTATTGATCCGTAGTCAATTGCTCTATCCGCTGAGCTACGGGCGCCGATGCCGGGCAAAACCCGGCCTGATGACTATACCAGCGATCAGTTGCGCTCGAAGTTCGTCAGCGCCGCTTCTCCACCGGGCCCAAATACTTCATGCCGTCGGCGTAGCTGTGGTCCTGCCCGATCGGGCACTGGCACGCGACAAGGATCTCGCCCTCGTTCGCGGTGCCCTGGAAGATCTCCAGGTGCGGCATCCCCGTCGCCCGGATTCTCGTACTCTCGACCGCTGTCGCTCCCGCGTGCAATTCCAGCGTCGGCACATCGTCTGTCATGGTCGCCCCCATTTGTTACATCCCCCGATGCTTACTGTCGTCTGGCCGTGAATCGTCGTTGCGAGGCGGATGCCGGCCCGACCCTACCGAGCCGGCATCCCTAGCAACGACTACCCGGTCGCCACTGAGCGAAACACGAACTCGGTATGAGCTACCGGGCCGGTCCCCGAAAGACCGTCACGCATGGCGTTCGTGTTCCGGGTTAACCATCCGATATATCGATGTGCCGGGCGAGTGTTACGTCGCGTTCGGGTTCGAATTAACCCCCCCGTTAACCCGCTGGCTAATAGCCGAATCGCCAGACCTGTGTCAACCCTCAGCCGCGCCGCGTGACATTCAAGCATTTATCTGTCAGAGTGTTGGCTTGTACGCGGCATCGGGGGATGCGCACCTCGGAGCCGGGGTGAGCGAGCGTACGGAAACCCCTGGATCCTACCTGGAGGTGTGTTTAACTTTGCCAACCGACGCAAGCGTCACAGAACCTGCCGTGAGAACCGACCCGCGTATCCGCCGCACTCGCCTGCACGTACTGGACGTCGCCCGCGAGATGCTCAACGAGCACTCTGAGGCCCTCACCTTCACCGCGGTGGCCGAGCGTGCCTTTGTCGCACGACAGACCCTGTACAAGCACTGGGGTTCGATCGAGAATCTCATTGCCGAGACGGTCGTCGTCGCCCGCGTCGGTAATGATACCGACTACGAGGGCCTGACCACCCAGCAGAAGACGCTCATGTTCCTCGAGCGCCTCGGCGAGCAGATCGATGCCGGGATGGCCTCTGCTATCGCCGCGATCATCGCCGCAGCCTCATACGAGCCCGATTCGCGCCGTGCGCTCGGAAAGCTCGACACGAGCCTTTTCGACATGTTCCGCAGTTCCGTTGGACCGGTCACCCACGACCAGTTCATCGAAATCGTCGCGCCGGTCATGTATCTCATTGTGTCGGGTGGCGAAGTCACGCCCGGCCTGGTCGCGTCGATCGCCGACCGCTCTGCGCAGCTGCTCGACAACTGATTGTCGGAAGCCGCTCGCGGGCGGCGTGAATGCTAACAGCCCGATGGTTAGATAACAGGGTGTTGACAAACTAGCCACACGCTAGTAGACCTGCACGTGTGGGGGCGCTGATACCCGAGTGCCCTGTGGGACCGTGATCAGGAGCTCGACCGTGGAAACAACCTCGCTTGCCCTACCGACGCCGTATGAGAGGGCGCGGGACGAACGCGAATTGCTCGCGTGTCTCGCTCTCTACCTGCGCGTTCCTGCCTCCGCGATCGCGGAGTCGAGCCTTCTCGACGCTCTCGTCGACGCCGGCACGGTGATCCTCCATGCCTCGCCGATCCTCGGTGATGTCGTCGGAATCCGGGATGACGAGCGGGTCGCTGCGCGGCGCGCGGCGGCCGAACTGTGGAGTGCCGACGACATCCGGAGCATGCACCATGCTGCGATCGGCTTCTGGCTGGAGAACGACGACCCCTGCTCCGCCGCGTACCACCATGAGCAGCTCGGCGACCACGACGCCGCGGTCGAACTGCTCAAGGGCGGGTGGCACACGGCGTCGTTCGATGTCGGCCAGGTCGAGTTCCTCGCCATGATCCAGCGGCTCGGGCGCAACCCCAAAGATCCCGACCACGTCGAACTGCTCGCCATCCAGCTCCTGGTCGCGAGCATGCCGTGGCGCTCCCCCGAGAACCCCGGACTCAACCTGCAGCTGCTGAACGTTGTTCCGGAGACCCTCGCCGACCTGCCGATCCGGTCACGCATCGTCATCACCGCGGCGGCCGTCCAGGCTCTCACGGCGGCGGAGCGCCTGAAGCCCGCGATCGCGATGGGCGAATCTTTTGTCGCCGCGAACCTCGACATCGCGGGAGTCGACCCGAGCACCTGGCAGACCATGCCATACCTCTGGAACGCGCTCGGTGAGGCCTACGTCACCGCGGGCCTGTGCTCCAAGGGCGCGCTGTACACGTCCAAGGCCGAGAGCCTCGCCGCCGCCACCGACGGCAACCCGTTTCCGCGATTCCGCGCGCTCGCCTGGAAGTCGGTCGCGTACGCGCTGAACGGCGAGTCCGTCGAGGCGCTGCGGATCTCCACGAAAGCGAGAGCGCTGTCCGACGCCGAATGCTGGGACCTGGGCCTCGCGCACTTCCCGCTCATCGCCACCGACATCGTGATCGCGGCGTCAACGCTCGACGCCGAGGGCCTGGCCCGGGCATCGGCGGTGCTGAAGCGCACCGCGCCCGATTCGCCACTCTGGCAGACCACGGCAGCCGTCTGCGATGCCGGTGTGAAACATTCACAGGGCGAACTGCTCGAAGGCATCACGCTGGTGCGGCGCGCTCTCAACGGCACGGGCGAGTGGGGTTTCATCGGTATCGTGCGCGGCTACGCTCTCGGCATACACGCCGAGCTTCTGCTCTCCCAGGCCTCGGGCGGTGATGCGCTCAGCCTGCTCGACGACGCACAATCGTCGATGAGCCACACAATATGCTTCGACATCCAGCGCGCGAGCGCATACATCCTGCTCGGCCGCCCCCGCGAGGTGCTGAAAGCAACGGACTCGTGCATCGCGATGGGCGCCGACCACTGCCTGCGAACGCTGCCCTCCATCCTGTTCCGTCGCGCGGTCGCGTTCGAACAACTCGGGCTGCTGGACGCCGCGGACCAGGCATTCCGAGAGGCGTTCCTGCTGGTGCGCGACTCGCGCTCGCTCTTCGGCTTGCTCAGCCTGCCGCCGGCAATCATCGGGCGGCTGTTCGCACGGCTCGGGGTATCGCATCCCGATTACGCCGAAAGCATCGCGGCCATCGTCGCGGTCACTGCCCGGTTCCCGAACGGCGCGGGAAGTACGACCGATATCAGCACCTTCACCAGCCGCGAGATCACCCTCGCGTCGATGTTGCGGAGCGGCGCCGAGGCGGTCGAGATCGCGGATGCGTTGTTCCTCTCCACCAACACGGTCAAGGTGCACCTGCGCAACATCTATCGCAAGCTCGGCGTACACACCCGTGCGGAGGCGCTCGCAAAGATCGAGGCCGCCGGATTCCACTCACTGCAGCCTCGCGGCTAGCGCAGGTCAGGACGGCCCGTCGTCCATGCCGCCACGGTGCACGATGAGGGCGGCGATCACGATAGTCGCGATCAGCAGCACGAGCGCACCCGCCATAAGCAGGTAGGAGAGCGCGGAGACGTTCGTCTTCGAGGCTATGTGCGCGTTGGCCTGGCTCGGGAGGGCGAGGACGAGAGAGACGGTCGGTTCCGCCGCGTGCGCGACCAGCGGCATCCCGATCGCCACCGCGACAGATAACACGAGTACTGCGATGAAAGCTATGCGAGTCATGGTCCGCTGGGCATCCTGATGGTGACGGTGGCGAAAAGTAGGGTGGGTGCCGCCCGAGCTCTAGCGGTCGGCACCCGGGTGACGACCCCCGGTCGTCTGCCTTACGTGAGCCCGACCCGAGGTCCCCCGAAGTGCGGACCTTCGGGCTCAACACCACGATGCAGCGTCGACGCCGCCGGTCGCAGCACCGTGTCCGCTTTCGGGCCCACTTAACCCAGTGATTAACCCGCGACGTCACCCCGAAAGTGCCGACAAACGAAGAATGGTGCCGAGCTTGGATTTGCGGGAAGCTCGACACCATCAGTCGATGGGACCTCGGATGAGTCACATCTCCCGGAGGGAGGACGACACCCCTGCCGCCCATTCAGCACCGGCCCGAAGGCCCGACTGCCCCACATTCGTGCGAAAGCCTATCTCGCGAGAGAAGCTGTCTACCCCCCGAACGGGAAAGTTAACCCGCGAGCTAATCCTTGACCGCAGCCCGCCTGGCGTAGCGTGCAGACTGTTGCACCTCCCGCACGAGACGGGCGCCTTTAACCCCCATCGCGAAGGCGCCCGCACCGGATTAGGCCCGGCGGTTAACTACGGGGTTAACTAACGCCCCTCGAGCCCCTCGCCGTGGCTCGACCGCACGCCGGCACCTACGTTTGTCAGCAGGCACCCAAGCGATGGCCGGGTGCTTACAAGTGTTCTTTCGCTCTCCTGATCCAGCGCGAAGAACGTCCGGGGCCAGCCTCCCAGCTCGTTCCCCGGAGTCAGGAAATGTCGGGCGCCCGATTCCCCCCACAGGAGGGCGCCCGGCATCTGTCACTTTTAACAGCGGGATGCGGCACTGCTCTCCGTCCACCGCGAAAGTCGCGGTCACTGACTTCCAGACGGCTCACGGCCAGGATCCAGCAGAATAGTGGAATGGAAGACACGCCGAGCGTCGAGGAGAAGGCCGCCATCACGGTGGGCCTCGACACCTGGCACACTGTCGCTCTCCCCGCCCTCGGCATTCGCTCGATCGAAATGGCGGATGGCCCGCACGGGCTTCGCCAGCAGGCGGAGGGCGACGGCGACAACTTAGGGCTCGGCAACAGTGTGCCCGCAACCTGCTTCCCGCCGGCCACCGGTCTCGCCTCCAGCTGGAACGCGGACCTGGTCGAACGCATCGGGCGCGCACTTGGAGACGAATGCCGGGTCGCCGGCATCGATGTTCTGCTCGGTCCGGGAGTGAACATCAAGCGCTCGCCGCTGTGCGGCCGCAACTTCGAGTACTTCTCCGAAGACCCGCTGCTAAGCGGCCGTCTCGGAGCGGGCTGGGTTCATGGCATCCAGTCGCGCGGTGTTGGCGCGTCGGTCAAGCACTTCGCGGCCAACAACCAGGAGACGGCGCGCATGACGGTGAGCGCAGACGTCGACGAAGCCACCCTGCGCGAGCTCTACCTTCCGGCGTTCGAGCACATCGTGAAGACCGAGAAGCCGCGCACGGTGATGTGCTCGTACAACCGCATCAACGGCATCCCGGCGGCCGAACACCACTGGCTGCTCACCGACGTGCTGCGCACCGAGTGGGGTTTCGACGGAGCCGTCGTCTCCGACTGGGGCGCGGTCGAGCACCGTGCTCCCGCGCTGGCTGCCGGCACCGACCTCGAGATGCCGGGTCCGCAGCGGGGCAGTGTGGATGACGTGGTCGCCGCGGTCTCCTCGGGAGAGCTGGCAGAGTCCGTGCTCGACACCACGGTCGCGCGCCTGGCGGCGCTCGCCGCGCACCGAGCGACACCACTCGCCTCGTTCGACGAGGACGCGCACCACGACCTCGCCAGGGATGCGGCAGCCGAGTCGATCGTGCTGTTGCGAAACGAGGGCGGCATCCTGCCGCTCGACCCGTCGAGGCCGGTCGCGGTGATCGGCGAGTTCGCGCGAACCCCGCGGTACCAGGGGGCCGGTAGTTCGCAGGTGGTCCCGACCCGGCTCGACAACGCGCTCGACGCCATCCGCGAAATCGCCCCGACGGAGTTCGCGGCCGGCGGCCCCGAGGCCGTGGCGCTGGCCGAACGCAGCGAGACGGTCATCCTGTTCGTCGGCCTTCCCCCGGAGGACGAATCGGAGGGCTACGACCGCACTCATCTCAACCTGCCGGCAGACCAACTCGAGCTGATCGCCGCCGTCGCGGCGGCGAACCCGCGCACCATCGTCGTGCTGAGCAATGGCGGTGTGGTCACCCTCGAGCCGTGGCACGACAGTGTGCCGGCGATCGTCGAGGGCTGGCTGCTCGGCCAAGCCGGTGGCGGCGCGATGGCCCAGCTACTGTTCGGCCTGCGCGATCCGCGCGGACGGCTGGCCGAGAGCATCCCGTTCCGCCTGCAGGACACCCCGGCTTTTCTCAACTTTCCCGGTGCGAACGACCACGTGCTCTACGGCGAGCGCATCTTCGTCGGCTACCGCTACTACGAGACGGTCGGCGTACCGGTGCGCTACCCGTTCGGCCACGGACTGTCGTACACGACGTTCGACTATGCGGACCTGCTCGTCACCCGCGCGAGCGCGCGGCTCACTGTGACCAATACGGGAACGCGCCCCGGGCGCGAGGTGGTGCAGGCGTACGTATCGGCTCCGGATGCCGCCCGGCCGCGCCGGGAGCTGCGCGGCTTCGCGACGCTCGATCTGGCACCCGGGGAGTCGCGCACCGTCGAAGTGCCGCTCGACGCCCGGTCGTTCAGCAAGTGGGATGACGCCGGCTGGGTCGAGATCGCGGGCGACCATCGGGTCGAGATCGGGCGCTCGTCACACGACATTGCGCTCGACGGCGTGGTCGGCATCCGTGGCCCCCGTCGCAAGCTGCTCACCCTCGATTCACGCATGAGCGACTTTCTCGCCAACCCGGTGATCGGGCCGATCCTGCGCGCGGCATCCGCCGGCGCGATGGACGGCGGAACGAACCTGCTCGACATGGTCAAGTCCGTACCGCTCAGCCGGCTGGCGAGGTTCCCGGGAGTCGGCGATCGACTGAAGTCGTTGCGACTACTGCTGCCCGTAGCGAACAACCGTGTCATCCACTTTGCCGCGTCGTTCTTCCGGTCTTTGTTCACTTCACGCAAAAGTAAATTGCGCCCAACCTAATTGCGTGCAATGCTTTGGGAATGGTCCCGACCCTCGAAGAGCAGATCTGCTTCGCCCTCTATAGCGCGTCACGCGCACTGACCGCCCGCTATCGCGAACTTCTCGAGCCGCTCGGCATCACGTACCCGCAGTACCTCACGATGCTCGTGCTGTGGGAGACCGGTTTCGCAACCGTGAGCACCCTCGGCGAGCGACTGCATCTCGACTCCGGCACCCTTTCTCCGCTGCTCCGCCGACTCGAGCAGGCCGGGCTCATCACCCGATCACGCCAGTCGGATGACGAGCGCGTCGTGCGAGTGAGCCTCACCCCCGCGGGCACCGACCTCCGCGCTCGCGCCGCCTCGGTGCCCGAGGCGATCTGCGCCTCCACCGGACTCGCCCTCGACGACCTCGTCGCCCTGCGCGACCAGGTCGAGCTGGTGGGCGCGTCCGTCAGATCTTCACTCTAGGTTTCCAACCAGTCCGCAGTCCCCAACAAGTAAGGAACCATCATGCCAACACGCACCGCACGCACCGCCTGGAATGGAAGCCTCGAGACCGGGAGCGGCCAGGTCGAGCTCAGCAGCTCGAAACTCGCCACCTTCGACGTCTCGTTCCCGAAGCGGGCCGCCGAGGAGGCAAACGGGTCGACCAGCCCCGAGGAACTGCTCGCCGCCGCCCACTCGGCCTGCTACGCCATGCAGTTCTCCGCGATGCTCGGCGGCGCCGGCGGAACGGTCGAGGCCCTCGACGTGAAGGCCGACGTCACCCTCGGAGCGGACCCGGCCGGCGGATTCATGCTGACCGGCATCACCCTCACCGTGCGCGGCGAGGTCACCGGCATCGACGAGGCCACGTTCCAGCAGTGCGCGAACGATGCCAAGGCGAGCTGCCCGCTCTCGAAGGCCCTCACCGGCGTCGAGATCACGCTGGACGCCGCGCTCGAGTCGTAACGCTTAAGCGGGTCGAGCTTGTCGAGACCTCACTGACAGGGAACACGTCGGCGAGGTCTCGACAAGCTCGACCCGCTTTCATTCGGGCAGGTCGACCGGATACGCCTCGGCGAAATCGGCCGACCTGCCCACCGCGGCCCATTTCTCGTCCTCGACGAGCAGTCGCCGATCCAGAGCGATGCTGCCCTCGACCGCATTCACGCCGAGAGGCAGGTGATACGGGATGTCGGCGCGCTTGGCGACCTGGACCAGAATGGCGGCCGCCCGTGCCGGGTCGCCGGCCGGCCCCGCCGTGTGCTGCCGCATCCGCGAGTTCATCGCCCCCACCGTCTGCTCGTAGCCCTCGGGGATCTCACGCACGGTCATCGATGACCCGGCCCAGTCGGTCTTAAACCCACTCGGTTCGACCACGAGCACCTTCACCCCGAACGGAGCGGTCTCCACCTGGAGCACGCGGCTGAACCCATCGATCGCGAACTTCGCCGCCTGGTACGAGGCGATACCCGGAGAACCACCCACTCGACCACCCGTCGAGGAGAACTGCATCACCAGACCGCCGCCCTGAGCTCGCAGCACGGGAATGGCGGCCTTCGAGACGTTGTAGACGCCCCAGAAGTTGGTCTCGAACTGCTCGCGGAAGTCGGCGTCCGACGTGGACTCGATCGGCGAGACGTTGGAGTAGCCGGCATTGTTGACGATCACGTCGAGGCGGCCGAAGCGGGCGACGCCCTCGGCGAGCGCGGCCCTCGCCGCTGCCGGATCGGTGACGTCGAGCGCGACGGCGAGCGCGCGATCCCCGTACGTGTCGACCAGCCCATCGAGCTGTTCCGGATTTCGCGCGGTGGCGACCACCCGGTCGCCCGCGTCGAGTGCTGCGGTCGCCAGAGCGCGGCCGAGACCGCGCGACGAACCTGTGATGAACCAAACCTGTTCCTGTGTCATGACACTATTACAACGCTGTTGCGTTAATTACGCAACTTGGTTGCGGTAAGCTCACTGCATGTCCCCGACCGGATTCCAGCGCGCGCGGAGCGACGCTGCCAAGCATGAGCGCGAAGACAGCATCCTCGCCGCCGCTGCGGCGCTCGGCGCGGAGCGGGGCATCCGCCAGGTCACGCTGACAGACATCGCCGAAGCGGTCGGCCTGCACAAGTCGGCGCTGCTGCGGTATTTCGAGACTCGAGAACAGATATTCCTCCGACTGACGGCCGCCGGCTGGCGGGAATGGTCGCCGGCGCTGCGCACGTCCCTTGATGCTCTTGCGCACCCGACGCCGGAGAAGGTCGCGCGTGTGCTCGCCAGCTCCCTCGCCGACCGCCCCATGTTCTGCGACCTGCTGGCGCAGGCTCCGCTCAACCTGGAGCGGAACGTCTCGCTCGAGTCAGTGCGCGAGTTCAAGCTGGTGACGCTGCAAGAGGTCACGGCAATTGGCGCCTCACTGCGTCGACTTCTCCCGACTCTCTCCGAGGGCGACACTGTCGACGTCATCGCGGCGGCGACCTCGTTGTCGGGCGCGTTCTTCCAGATGGCGACACCCGGCCCCGCGATCGAGGCACTGTATCGCAGCGACCCGCGACTGGCGCATGCGATCGTGGATGTCGAGCCCCGCGTCGAGCGCATCCTCGCGGCGCTCATCACCAGCCTCGCCGGTTAGTGTGGAGCCGTGACAGACAGTCCGCAGCCGAAACGTCCGCAGAACCACGTGATGAAAGACATGGCCGAGCTGCCAGAGCACGGTGAGCTCACCCAGCGCTTCGTTGGCGCGATCGTCATCACGGTCGTCGCCGCCATCGTCGCACTCGGCCTGCTCGCCGTACGCTACGGGGCCACCGATCCGACCGAGCAGGTGGTCCTCGTCGCCGGCATCGTCGCCGGCCTGGTGATTGCCGCCATCGCCGGCGTGCTCGCCTTCCGGTATTCGAGACGGATCAACCGGCTCACCAAATAGCCGTTGCTTAATAAGTAAGCGCCCTGGTCACGCTGAGTCTGGGGCGGCGTTAGCCCTCAAGCAGTGCGAGGAGCTCGTCCTGCTCCGCCGTCGTCAGCCCCGCCTTCCGCGGTCGATCGAAGCCCTCCGAGCGCTCCCACTCGAGCACGTCGGCGAGCGTCTGCTCGAGCGGTCGCACTCTGAGCCCGAGCTTCTTCGCGCGCGCATTACTGCGATCCATGAAGGCGAGCCAGTCCGGATCCGACAGCCAGAGCGGCATCGACTTCGGGCCGGCGAACTCCGCGACCCCCTGTTCGACCAGCCAGTCGCGGGATGCGGCGACGACTCGGCCGTGATGGTCCGCGACCCGGCGCGCGGTGTCGAGGTGATCGCCGAGCGGGATCGGATCGCCGATCACGTTCGCCACGCCGCGGATCGAGTCATTTTCGGCGGCATCCACCAGCCATCCGGCGAGGTCTCTCACGTCGACCAACTGCGTCGGCAGCGCAGCGTCGTCGGGAACGAGCACCGTGTCAGAGACTGCGAAACGCATCGGCCAGTACCCGGTCCGCGTCGAGCTGTCCCCGGGGCCGCCGATCAGTCCGGAACGCGCGATCAACGAGCGTGCTGGCCCGAATCCCTCTAGGACGTGTTGCTCGCAGGCCACCTTGCGGGCGCCATAGTCCTCGGGGTCCTCGGTGTCCGCATCGAGAGGCTCGAGAAGCGTGGCGCTCTCATCTGCGCCGGGTTCGTTCTGCGCGGCGTAGACGTTGAAGGTCGACACGAACACGTAGACCCCCGCGTTGGTCAGGTCGCGTACCGCCCGCTGCACGTGGCCGGGCTGTCGCGAGACGTCATACACCGCGTGCCACTGCTGCGCCGCGACGGACTCGAGGGCGTCATCCTCGTCCCGATCGGCGCGGACGAGGATCGCACCCTCGGGAACCTTCTCGCCGCGGGCGACGCAGGTCACGTCGTAACCGCGTGACAGCGCGGTGCGGGCGATCTCAGCCCCGAGCATCGCCGTACCACCGAGCACGAGAATTTTCTTGGACATGCTGACATTCTGCTCTTGACCTCCCACTTGTTTTTTGCAAGTGTGTACGACAGCAAGTGAAACCACGAGAGGAACCAGCCATGCCGATGTTCGTCAACCTGCCGGTGACCGACCTGGAACGCGCGAAGACGTTCTACACGGCGCTCGGCTTCACCATCAATCCAATGTTCACCGACCACAACGCCGCGTGCGTGGTCGTCGAAGACCCGCACAACTATTTCATGCTGCTCGTGCGCGACTTCTTCCAGACCTTCACCGAACTGCCCATCGGCGACCCGGCCGTGAACCCGTCCGTGGCGACCGCGATTTTCCTCGACAGCCGCGAACTGGTCGACCAGGCGATCGCCAACGGAATCTCTGGCGGAGGCGCCGAGCCGGGCGCGATCGCGGACTATGGCTTCATGTACCAGCGCACGCTCACCGACCCCGACGGCAACATCATCGAGTTCGGCTGGATGGACCCGAAGGCGCAGGTCGAGGGTCCGGAGCACGTCGCCGACATGCACTCCTGAGTGGCCGCGCGCGACTACGGGGAGTACGGCGGAATCACGCGCGCACTCGAGCTGGTCGGCGAACGCTGGGCCATGCTCATCGTTCGCGACCTGCTCGTCGGGCCGCGCCGCTATGGGGAGCTCGCGGCAGGACTTCACCGCATCCCGACCAACATCCTGGCAACCCGACTCAAAGAGCTGCAGGCCGCGGGCATCATCCGCCGTGCTCCTCACTCGCGCGTGATCGTCTACGAGCTGACGCCGTACGGCCGCGAGCTCGAGCCGGTCGTGCTCGCGCTCGGCGCCTGGGGTTTCAAGGCCATGGGCGACCCGCGCGAGCAGCAGGTGATCACGCCAGACTCGATGACCATGGACCTCCGCACCGCGTTCCGACCGCAGGTCGCTTTGGAGCTCCCGTCGACCGCGTACTCGGCGCGACTCGGCGCCGCCGAGTTGCTCATCCGCGTGGACGGCTCGGCCCTCGACGTGACGCGGGGCGACGGACCTGTCGACCTTGCCTTCGTTGCCGGGCCGGGTATCCATCGACTCATCTCCGGTGAACTCAGCCCGGACCGGGCCATTTCGACCGGGGCGGTCGAGGTTCTGCACGGCCCGGGCGAGCTGCTCGACCGGTTCGCGAGCACCTTCCATCTGGCGGCCTGAGCGATCAGCTAGCCGCCCGTGCCGTGTTGGGCGGGCGGCAGCGTCATAGCGGCAAGACGGTCGGGGTCTCGCACCGACTCCACTTGCACCACGCGATCGCAACATCGTTTACCTGGCCCTTGCCGTCTTTGTGGCGGTGGGCCGCTTCCTTCTGCCTGCCTGATAGCCGCCGAGAGCCTGAACCAGCGGAAGATCGCGTGAGACCTAGCGGAGGGTTCTCAGATAGGCGATCGACATATCCAGCGCGGTGCGAACCGCGGAGGAGTCGCGTCTCGTTTGGCTCAGCAACAGGCCTCCCTGCACGCTAGCGAGCATGCTCACAGCGAGCGACCCGGCATCAATGTCCGCCCGCAGTTCGCCGTGGTCTCGCATGGTCTCGAGACCGACGCGAAGAAGTCGCTCCCATTCGCTAAAGGAGTCGGCGAGCGCTGCCCGCGCGATCGGGTCGGACTCCGCCAGACCGCCGACCAGCGACCCGAGCGGGCAGCCTCCGACGCAGTGTTGCGACTCGATCGAACCGACGATCAGATCCCGCCACTCCTCGAGGGTGCCGAAGCTGTCGAGGCGCTTGAGCACCGGTCGGTGCGCGCCGAGCATGACCTCGGTCTGGTGATCGATCACGGCGAGAATGAGCGCGCTCTTGTCCTCGAAGTAGTGATAGAGCTGCGAGGCGCTCACGCGGGCCGCCGACTGGATGTCCTCGAGCTTCGCCGCGTCGACCCCGTTTTCCAGGATCAGGGTGCTCGCCGCCTCGACGATGCGTTCGCGGGTGGCGAGACCCTTCGCAGTGAAGGTGCGGGCGGTAGGGCGCTCGATGCTCGAAATGGCCATGACCGCAAGCCTACGGTTTTTGTAGTTGCCACTCCATTTTTGACGGCACACGATTGCAGCATCCGCCCCAATCGAAAGAGGACACCATGGACTATGACTTCACCGGCAAGACCGCGCTGGTCACCGGATCCACCAGCGGCATCGGCCGGGCCACAGCGCTTAAACTCGCCGCCGGCGGCGCTCACGTCATCATCAGCGGACGCGACCTGGCGCGCGGCACGGCCACGGTGGCGGCGATTCGCGACGGTGGCACCACCGCCGAGTTCATCGCAGCAGAGCTCTCCGACGTTGCGAGCGTGCGAAACCTCGCGGCACGAGCGCTCGAGATCGGCGGGGGGCGGGTCGACATCCTCGTCAACAACGCGGGACATGCGCCCTTTGGGCCGACCGCTGACGTCACCGCCGAGGAGATCGACCTGGTGAACGCGACCAATGTGAGAGCGCCGTTCCTCCTCGTCGCCGAGCTCGCTCCCGGGATGGTCGCCAATGGCGCGGGAGCGATCGTCAACGTCTCGACCATGGTGGCCAATTTCGGGATGCCCGGAATGGCTCTCTACGGCTCGAGCAAAGCCGCACTTCAGTTGCTCACCAAAGCCTGGGCGGCCGAGTTCGGTTCTCACGCCGTGCGCGTGAACGCGGTCAGTCCCGGCCCGACGCGCACCGAGGGAACGGTGGGGATGGGCGACGGCCTCGACCAGCTCGCCGCGACGACCCCGGCCGGGCGACCGGGTGCTGCGGACGACATCGCAGACGCGATCGTTTTCCTGGTGTCGGATTCGGCACGTCACATTCACGGTGCCGTTCTGCCCGTAGACGGTGGCCGGCTCGCCGTCTGACCGCGATCGACCGCTTGACCTTAACTCTGCGTCAACTTCTACGATCGAAACATGACATCGGCCGAGCTCTCGATCCAGGAGGTCGCGCGGCTTGCCGGCACGACATCCCGCACAATCCGCCACTACGGCGAGGTCGGGTTGCTCGCCCCGAGCCGCGTCGGATCGAACGGCTACCGCTACTACGACGCGGATGCACTGCTGCGGCTGCAGCGCATCCTTCTGCTCCGGGAACTGGGCCTTGGCATTCCTGCCATCGGCCAGATACTAGCGGGCGGAATGGCGGATGCGACGGCTCTCGGCGCGCACCTGCTCTGGCTCGAGCAGGAGAAGTCACGACTCGATCGGCAGATCGCCAGTGTCGAGCACACCATTCGAGCACTCGAGGACGGCGGAGAAATCATGGCAGGGCAGATGTTCGACGGATTCCAGCATGACCATTCCGGCAAGGTGCGCGACCTCTACTCGTCGGCTGAGCATCCTGACCGCGTTCTCATGGTCGCGAGCGACCGGGTGAGTGCGGCCGACCATGTGCTCTCCCCCGAGGTCCCCGGCAAGGGTGCGCTGCTCACCGAACTCAGCCTGTGGTGGTTCGACCAGCTGCGGGAGTTGCCCAACCACCTGGCGCCCCGCGAGGAGTGGGCGGACATCCCGGAGTCCGTCACCGACCGCGCGATGCTGGTGACGAAGCTCGAGATGTTCCCCATCGAGTGCGTGGTGCGAGGCTACCTCGCGGGCAGCGGCTGGGTCGAGTACCAGCAGAGTCAGCGTGTCTGCGGCATCGCGCTGCCCGCCGGGCTCTCCGACGGCGATCGCCTGCCCGAGCCGATCTTCACCCCGGCGTTCAAGGCGCCGATGGGCCAGCACGACGAGAACATCAGCTTCGAGCGCATGACCGAGCTGGTCGGAGTCGAGAACGCGACGGTGCTGCGCGACCTGTCAATGCGAGTGTTCGAGCGGGCGTCGGCGATCGCGGAGGCCAAAGGCCTGATTCTCGCCGACACCAAGTTCGAGTTCGGCGTGACGGACGGCGTCATCACCCTCGGCGACGAGGTGCTGACCTCCGACTCGAGCCGCTATTGGGACGCCGCAGCCTATGCCGCCGGGGACCGCGGCCAGAGCTTCGACAAGCAGCCGGTGCGCGACTGGCTCAGCGAACACTGGGACGGCCAGGGCCCAGCCCCGAAGCTGGACCCTGCCGTGGTGAGCGCGGCCGCCGAACGATACCAGGAGCTGGTGCTCCGGCTCACCCGCTGATGGCTCACTCGATGTGACGTCCCTGGCGTCGGCGACGGAGACGGGCGACCAGCAGTGCACCTCCGCCGAGAAGGAGAGTGCCGATTGCGAGCACGAGCTGCCCTCCGATCATCACACCGGTGAAAGCGAGCTCCGGACCCGGCAGTGCGACCGTCGAGGTGCACGGACCCGCTGTGTTGGCCGGCGAGCACAACCCTCCCGGCGGCGGCACGATCGTCGCCGTGTTGGTGATCAGGGCCGGCGGAACGGACGAGACAGTCGCAACCACGCGGTAGGCAAGCGTGCTTCCCACTGGGAAGCTCGTCAGGACCTCGTCGAGAGCTCCAGTGCCTGACAGGTTCGGGCACGTGGTTCCCACGGCCGTGCACGTCCAGCTGTAGTCGTTCACACCCGTCGCGAGCGGGTCTGTGACCTCCGAACCATCCGCGGGCACGACACCGGTATTCGTCACCAGGATCGAGTAGACGATCTGCCCTCCCGGAGCGAAGGCCAGAACATCAGCGCTCTTCACGATCGAAACCTGGGGAGCGACCGGCGTGGTGACGCTTGTCGGGCACGGCGGAGCCAGGTGTCTCGGAGCACCACAGTCACCGTTCGGCGGAGTGATCGTTGCTCGGTTCGTGACCGTAGGACCGGGAGTCGCACTCACCCGCGCGGTGACTGTGTACGTGACCGTGCTTCCCGCGGGGAAGGTCGCGACGGTTTCGTGGATCGCACCGGTGCCCGACACGGTCGGGCAGACCGCGCCACCGGCGGACGTGCAGTTCCAGCTGTACGCGGTCAGGCCCGCGGCGATCGGATCATCGATCACCGAACCATTGGCGTTCACGACTCCGACGTTCGTGCCGACCACCGTGTAGACGATCGTGCCGCTCGGCAGCAGTGAACTGCGATCGGCCGTCTTGGTGATCGTCACCTGCGCGGTCGGGGGCAGGGCCACTGTTGACGTGCACGGCGGCGCCGTCAGCGCCACTCCGCACCTGCCGCCGGTCGGCGGCACCGCGGTCGCGGTGTTCACCGTGCTCAGCGGAAGCGAAGCATCCGCCAGCGCCGTGATCGTGTAGGTCAGCGAGCCCCCAGCTGGATAGACGGCGATCGTTTCGTTCAGCGCCCCCGCGCCGGACGCCGTTGGGCAAACGGCCCCCCCGGTGGCGGCACACGACCAAGTGGTGAATGCCGCGATGCCGGCGGGAACCGGGTCACTCACCACTGTGCCGGGCGCAGGGATCACACCCGTGTTGGTCACCTGCACCGTATAGGTGACGACACCGTTGGGCGTCAGGTGCGTCACGTTCGCGGTCTTCACAATCGTGATGATCGGATCCGGCGAGAGCGTCACGGATGCCGTGCACGGCGGCGCACTGTTACCAGGCGCGCACAGACCATTCACCGGCGGGGTGATCGATGCGGTGTTGGTGATGCTCGCCGGCGGAACGCTGACCACCGTCGTCGTCAGCGTGTAGACGAGCGAACTGCCGACCGGGAAGGTGGCGACCGTGGAACTGAACCCACCGGCACCGGATGCGGCTGGACACACCGCTCCGCCGGCTGCGGCACAGGTCCAGCTGCCGGCCTGCAGGCCGCTCGGCACTGCGTCAGTGACTACGGAACCGTCCGCGGACACCGAGCCGGCGTTCACATAGGTGATCGTGAAATGCACCGTGCCACCGGGCAGAATGCTGCTGACATCGGCGGTCTTGGTGACCGACACTATCGGCACCGACGGGAGCGGCACGCTCGATGAGCAGGGCGGCGCCGTGAGCGACGGACCACACAGCCCGCCGGGCGGCGGGGTAACCGTCGCCGTGTTCACGGTGCTGGCGACGGGGGTTCCGCTGGCCATCGCCGTGACGGTGTAGGTCAAGGCGCTGTGGGCCGGGAAGGTCGCAACAGTCTGGTTGATGGCGCCGGGGACCGAAGTGCTGCCACTCGGACAAATGGCGACACCGTCACCGGCGCACGTCGTCGAGAACGACGTGAGACCGGCCGGGATCGGGTCCGCGACCACGGCTCCGTCGGCAGACGCGTTGCTCGTGTTCGAGACCACGACCCTGTAGACGATCATTCCGTTCGGCGTCACGTGAGTCGAGGTAGACGACTTCACGATGGTCAGAACCGGAGTGGTCGGCAGTACGACCACACTCGTGCAGGGTGGAGTGCTCGTACCCGTCGAGCAGGTTCCTCCGGGCGGCGGCGTGGCGGAACCGGTGTTCGTGATGGTCGCCGGCGGAGTCGTCGACGCGGTGGCGTGGATCACGTAAGTGACCGATGCCCCCGCCGGGAGACTCGCAATCGTGCTCGAGATCGCGCCGCTGCCCGACGCCGTCGGACAGTACGTGGCGGCGGGTGCCGAAGTACACGTCCAGCTGTCGAACGAGCTGATCCCGGTCGGAATCGGATCGCTCACCGTCGTTCCGTCTGCCGCCACCGCGCTGGTGTTCGTCACCACCAGCGTGTACGTGACCGAGCCCCCGGGCGCGATCGACGTATTGGTCGACGTCTTGACGATGGAGATCGACGGGTACACCGGCGAGTTGGTGAACGTGCAGACCACCTGAGGCGCTGCGATTGCGGTGAGGCCCGGCATCGTGAACGTGACAGATCTGCCCGAGCCGGCCGCTACCTGCGCCGAGGCGTGGGCGATATCGACGCAGCTGTAGGTGCTCGTGTAGTTGTTCGGATCCGTGCCGGCCGTGAACGACTCCGCAGCGGTGTAGCTTGCGCCGGGGGTTGCGGCCATCGGAGTGATGGTCTGCGGCTGGATGCCGGTCGCGACACCCGAGGTGGTCGCCGTCGTGCCGCCGGGAATCAGACTGCCGGCGAGGGAGAGCACGAACTGGTCGGATGCCTTGACCCTGGTGACGACGTTCTTCTGCACGGAGACAAGAGAGATCGGCGTGTTGGTGAACGCGCAGACCACATTCGGCGGGTTGACCGTGCCGGATGGCTCGGTGACATGGATGACTGTGCCTCTGCCCGAGCTGAGCGCCGCGCTGTTGGCGATGTCATCACAGCGATAGCTGGTGCTGTAGTTGGTGAGGCTTCCGAATGCGGCGGTCTCGGTCACGGTGTAGACCGCGCCCTCGGTCACCAGGATGGCTCCGATCTGCGCCGACTGAACTCCGGTGCCTGAGCCGGTTGTCGTGACCGTGGGGTTCGGCGCAAGGCTTCCGCCGCTCACGGTCAGGGTGAACTGGTCCGACGGGAAGAATCGGCCGACGATGTTCTTCTGCACGGTCAGCAAGGACTGGTCGGTCGGAGTGGTCACTGTTGCCGGGCACGGCGGGGTCGTGCTCGAGCCGGTCGAGCAGGTGCCACCGGTGGGCGGGGTGGCCGTCGCGGTGTTCACCACGGTTGCGGGCAGGCTGGCCGACGCCGTCGCGGCGATTACGTAGCTGAGCGAACTCCCGGCCGGGAAGGTCGTAATCGTAGCGTTGATCGCACCGGTCCCCGACGCAGTCGGACATACCGCTCCACCGGCTGCGGTGCAGCTCCAGGAATCGAAGCTCGCGATGCCGGTCGGAAGCGAATCACTCACCGTCGTTCCGTCGGCCGTAACCGAGCCGGTGTTCGTTACGGTCACGGTGTAGTGCACCGAGCCGCCCGGCACGATTGTCGAGGTACTGGACGTCTTGGTGATACCAATGATCGGCTTCGCAAGCGGGGTGTTGGTGAACGTGCAGGTGACCGTTGAAGAGCTGAGAGGCACCGCGAAGCTGAGACTGGCGGTGGTACCCGAACTCAGCGTCGCGCCGGTGCTGGTGTCAACACACTGGGCGGCGATGCTGTAGTGCGCCAGGTTTCCGGCGGCTGCGGACTCGGTGGCGGAGTATGTGGCCCCGATCACCGCGTTCAGCGGTCCGGCGGTCGCCGTGGTTGCGGCGCCGCTCGTAGTTGCGGTGTTGCCCGTGGTGATGCCCGATCCGGTGATGCCGACGGTGAACTGGTCACCACTGAAGTAGCGACCGTTGACGACCTTCGTCACCGTCACAGTTGGCGGCAATGCAGTGTTTGTGAATGTGCAGACGACATGCGAGTTCACCGCAGGGACCTGCAGGGTCACGGAAGCGCCGAGCCCGTTCGCAAACGGCGTGGTGTTGCCACCCCACGTGTCCACGCAGCTGTATGAACTGACGTAGTGCGAAAGGCTGCCGACGGCTGCGGTCTCGGCGAAGGTATACGAGGTCGCAGCAGCGGCGAAGTACGGTCCCGCTACCGCGTTCGACTGCACTCCGAGGGTGCTCCCACTCGTAGTGGCGGTGTTGCCCGAGGTAATCGATCCACCGGTCACGGAGACGGTGAATTGGTCGCCAGCACCGTAACGACTCACGATATTCTTCTGCGCCGCGACGGTGATCCGCGGGGTGTTCACGAACGTGCAGACCACATTGGTCCCGCCTGCCGATGGGACGGTCACCGCGCCGGACGCCGTGGACCCTGTGACAAACGCTGCAGCGCCATTGTTGCTGCAGCTGTACGTCACCGTGTAGTTGGCGACGTTCGCTCCAGCCGACCCCGTCTCCGAGATCGTGTATCCCGACCCTCCTGCAACGGTAAGCGGGCCGACGACCGCCAGCTGAACACCGGTGGTACTGCCGGTCGTGGTCGCCGAGCTTCCCGCACCCAGGTCATTGCCCGAAGCGGAGATCGTGAACTGGTCGCCGGTGTTGAAGCGGCCCGCGATATTCTTCTGAACGGTCAGAGTGGGCGCTGTCTTCGCCGTATTCGTGAAGGTACAGAGCACTATCGAGTCGGACTGCGGTGGTGAAACGAAGGCTGAGGTCCCGCCGCCCGAAGCAACCGGAGCACTGCCATGCGCGGTGTCGACACAGCTGTACGTCGAGATGTAATTGGCCAGGTCGCCCGATGCCGCCGACTCCGACACCGAATAGGTCCCGCCGAAGGTCGCGGTCAACGGACCGGTCGTCGCGGTGGTCAGCGAGCCGGTAGTGGTTGCACTGACTGGAGTCGAGATGCCGGTCCCCACCACGGAGACGGTGAACTGATCGGTGGTCGCAAAACGGCTGACCACGTTTTTCGCAACCTCGATGGACGTCCCCGGGGGAATCGACAACCAGTCCTCGACCTCGCCAGCGGCGCCGATGCCGGTTGGTTGCGGATTGCTGATGGTGCCGTCTTCTTCGCTCTGCAGGCGGAACCGACCGTAGGTCGTGCCGGAGAATCCGGCGGGCGCGGCGGGGAAGGTGAGGGTTACATCCCTGGTTCCGGAACCGGCGGGAACGGTGGCGGTCACCCGCTCGGCGCTGCTGAATGTTCCGTTCTGGTCGAGGTCGATCCATCCGGCCAGCACCGCGTCATTCGCCGTCGTGTTCGTCACCGTGACGACAGCGGTGGGCTTCACTCCGGCGCGAACGCTGAACGGTGCAACCCCATCGTCGCCGATGTCCCAGTTCGCCGCAGGGGTCGGGTGCCCGTCGTCTTCAGCGGTGTTCGTCGCGCCGATCGAGAGCGAGGTGGACGGGTCGGACCAGAGCTCGTCACGCGGGCCATTGTTGTCGAGGGTCGTGCCATAGCTGTCCGGCGCGTCGCCCCAGTCCTGTGAGAGATCCGCGCTGGAGCAGCGCGCCCCGTCGTTGCCGGTCGCGGTGGGGCCGTTCGGGATGAACAAGCTCGCCTCTGAGGATGCTCCTGTCAACGAGATCCGGTAGATGTTGCCGCTCATGTTGTTGCTTGCGTAGAGGTACGAGGCGCCGGTGTGAGCGGTGTCGGGTGCGACATAGACCGCGCCCCAGTTCGCGGTCTCAGTCGTCGGGATACCGGAGAGTGCGGCCACCATGGTCACCACGCCCGTGGTGATATTTGTCTGGTACAGGTCGTAGCCCGTACCGCCGCCGCTGGCGTCGCCGACACCGTAGAGAGATCCGCCGCCAGCGGGCGTATAGGCCCAGTCGGCCAAACCGTTGCCGGGGTTGAAGCTTCGCGTCGTCACGCCGGTCACCCTGGTGGGCGTGGCGCCGGTGAGATCGATCTCTGCGAAGGCGGTGCTACCGCCGGCACTCTGGGCCAGGTACATCATCCCGCTGGGCGAGACATCCCCGATGTTGAAGCCGCGCGAGGGAATGTTCGGAATGCCGAGATCACCGTAGCTGACGATCGATCCGTCGTTTCCGATGCGGACGAGTGATTCATCCGTGATGTCCCATCCCCAGACATACCCTCCGGTGGGGTTGGAGAGGAAGCCGATGGCGTTGATGTAGTCGTCCACGCTCACGGGGGCGCCCGGGTTCGAGGGAAGGGTCCACGGACTGGTCTGAGCGTTAGCCAGGTCGATCTGGTAAATGGAGGTTGGCCCTGAGGCATCGGTCGAGCCGTTCGGATCCTGGAACAGCAGGCCGACCGAAGGGCACACATCCCAGCTCGGCTGGGTGCCGGCATCGACAACCGTGAAGGTGACGTCGGCCGGAGCAAACACGTTGGTGCGGCCGGTGATCTGGCCGACATACGAGCCGGCGACGGACGCGACCACGCGGATGGTGATGATGCACTGCCCATTCGGCTGGACGATTATGTTCGACACCGTCAGCTTCGTCACGGTGTTCGTGATCGCTGTGCCGCCATTGGGACAATTAACCGAGGTGGCACTGTTGCCTCCATCGGCGAACGTCAGGTTGGCGGGAAGCGTATCGATGAAGTCGACACCGCTCTGACCGGTGCCCGTCGGGTTCGTGAGCGTGACCGTGAGAGTGGTCGGGGTACCCACGTAGCCCGGATCGGCCGCGTACGACTGAGTGAGGTTCATCGAGGCCGCGTCGGCCGACGCGGCGGTGAAGCTCAGGGAGAGCGCGGCCATCGCGATAGCGACGAAAGCGTACGCCGCAGTCCGCACGAAGTTGCGGGGTCGACGAATAGAACGGCCTGGGTAAGCAGACATGACTCTCCAATGAGATTCGCGAAATAGGTTGTTTCGCGTCTTAATTCTAACGATACACAAAATAGCCAACAATGAGTCATATAACTAACAGACCGCCAAGCAGAGTGCCTGAGGGTTGGATACCAGCCCGCCCGCGGGGGGATTGCGGACGGGCTGGAGTCGGTGGGCCGTGGCTCAGGCGGCATGTGATCCGCGTCGCCGGCGGCGCAGTCGACTGGTCAGGAGCACGCAGCTACCAACCAGGAGTGCGCAGATACCCAAGATCAGTTGTCCGCCGATCACGGCGCCGGTGGCGGCGAGCGCCGGGCTGAGCAGGGCGACCGTGCTTGTGCACGGCCCCGGCTGGTTATTCGGCGAACACAAGCCGCCGGGAGCCAGGGCGGCTGTCGCCGTCGCGGAGATCAGAGCGGGCGGGGTCGAGGAAACCGTGGCAACGACTCGATAGGTCACTGCGCTTCCCACCGGGAAACTGGCGAGGTTCTCATCGATCGCGCCGGTACCTGAGACATTCGGACAGGTCGTTCCGACCGCAGTGCAGGTCCAGCTGTAATCGGTGAAGCCGGTCACGATCGGGTCGAGTACCTCGGTACCATCTGCCGGAACACTTCCGGTGTTGGTCACGAGCAGCGTGTAGGCGATCTGGCTACTCGGAGTGAACACCGCCACGCCAGCGCTATTCACGATCGAGACCTGCGAAGCCACCGGCATCGTTACCGTCGCTACGCACGGTGGAGTCAAATGGCTCGGAGCACCACAGTCACCGCTCGGCGGAGTGATGGTCGCCCGGTTTGTCACACTCGAGCCAGGAGTCGAAGCAACCTGCGCGGTCACGGTGTATCTCACGGTGCCACCCGCCGGGAACGCAGCGATGGTCTCGTGTACCGCTCCCGCGCCTGACGTCGTCGGACACAACGCTCCACCCGTTGACGCGCAGCTCCAGCTGTATGAGGTCAGCCCGGTGACGATCGGATCGTCGATCACTGACCCGTCTGCAGCGACTAAGCCGACATTCGAGCCAACGACGGTGTAGACGACTGTCCCGCTCGGGAGCAACGAGATGCGATCAGCGACCTTCGTGATCGTGACTTCCGGGATTGGCGACAGCGAGACCGTCGAGACGCACGGTGGCACGGTCAGCGCGGCGCCGCACAGGCCGCCGGCAGGTGGCACGGCGGACGCGGTGTTGACCGTGCTCAGCGGAAGCGAAGCAGACGCACGTGCCGTGATCGTGTAAGTCAGCGAACTCCCGGCCGGATACACGGCGATCGTCTCGTTGAGTGCTCCGGCACCGGAAGCCGCGGGACAGAGGGCCCCACCGGATGCGGCACACGACCAGCTGGAAAACGCCGCGATGCCCGCCGGCAGTGGGTCGCTCACGACAGTGCCTGCCGCGGAGGTGACGCCGGTGTTGGTGACATGCACCGTGTAGACGACGATGCCATTAGGCGTCAGGGCAGTCACATCCGCGGTCTTCAGGATCGTGATGATCGGATCAGGCGAGATGGTGACGGTAGCCGTGCATGGGGGCGGGACACTCGAGCCGCTCGAGCACGTTCCTCCGGAGGGCGGGGTCGCCGAAGCGGTGTTCTGCACGATCGCCGGTGGCGTCGCCGACGCGGTGGCGTCGATCGTGTAGGTCACCGAGCTGCCGGCCGGTAAGGTGGCCAGGGTGTCGCCGATCGCACCGGTTCCGAGCGCTGTCGGACACAGAGCCCCACCGGATGCCGCACAGCTCCACGAGTCGAAACTCGCGATTCCGGTGCGCGGTGAGTCGCTCACGGTCGTTCCGTCTGAGTCGACGGTGCCGGTGTTCGTCACCACGACGCTGTAGTGAACGGGGCCACCTGGCGCAACGGTCGTGGTGCTGGAGGTGGTCGCGATGCCGATGATCGGTTTCGCGTTGGCCGTGTTGGTAAAAGTGCAGACCGTGTGCGAGAAGTTGGCGGACGACAGCAGCGTTACCGTAGCGCCGGTACCGGAGGTGATGAACGGGGTGGCGGTGCCACTCCACTCATCCAGGCAGGTATAGGTGGTCGAGTAGTGGGACAGGCTGCCGACCGCTGCGGTCTCCGCAAACGTGTACGACGTTCCCGTTTCCGCGAAATACGGGCCGGCAATGGCGTCGGTCTGCAGGCCTAAAACGCTGCCGGCCGTCGTGGCGGTATTCCCGGAGGTGATCGAACCGCCTGTGACGCCGACTGTGAACTGATCGCCTGCGTCGTAGCGACTCACGATATTCGTCTGCGAGCCGACCGTGGGCAGCGCGAAGTCGGCGATCGTGCAGACCACATTGCTTCCGGCCGCCGAGGGGATGGTGATCGACGCCGTCGAGGTGGTCCCCGACTGGAACGGAGCGGTGCCATTGTTGCTGCAGGTGTAGAACACCGTGTAGTTGGCAAGATCCGCACCGCCTGCGGCAACCTCAGAGATCAGGTAGGTGAGACCCTGCGTTACCGCGAAAGGTCCGATCACCGCGGTCGGCGTGATGACAACGGTGCCGGTCGTGGTCGCCGAGGACCCCGTGCCCAATTCGTTGCCGGAGGCGGAGATCGTGAACTGGTCTCCTGGGTTGAACCGCGCGAACGGGCCGCCCTTGACTGTCAGGGTCGGAGCCGGCTTCGCGGTGTTGGTAAAGGTGCAGAGCACGATCGAGTCCGGCTGCGGCAATGAGAATGACACAGACGCGCCATTTCCAGTGGCAACCGAAGCACTGCCATGTGCGGTGTCGAGGCAGGAATAGCTCTTCTGATAGTTTGCGAGGTCACCGGAGGCTGCCAACTCCGAGACCACATAGGTCTGGCCGTATGTCGCGCTCACCGGGCCCGTTGTCACGGTGGTCTGTGATCCGCTGGTGGTCACGGAGGTGGGGCTCCCGAGCCCGACACCCGTGACGGAGACGGTGAACTCGTCAGTCGACAGATAGCGGCTCACCACCACCTTCGATACAGCGATCGAGGGCAACGGAACGTTGGTGAAGGTACACACCACGTCGCCGGCCGCAGCCGTAGGAACGCTCACCGTTGCCGTCGAGCCGAGGCCGGCCGCGAACGGCGCGGCGCCGTTCGCGCTGCAGCTGTAGGTCGAGGTGTAGTCAGCCAGGTCCGCACCGTTCGCGGCGACCTCCGAAATCGAATAGCCGGGCCCTCCGGTCACTACAAGGGGACCCACGACCGCTGCCTGGATGCCAGCGGCAGTTCCGGCCGATGTGGCCGAAGTGCCGCCGCCCAACTCGTTGCCCGACGCGGTGATCGTGAACTGGTCGCCGACGGTGAAGCGGCCGACGACGTCGTTCTGGACGGTCAGGACCGGGGACGACTTCGCAGTGTTCGTGAACGTGCAGGTGACGATCGAATCGGACTGCGGCAAGGAGAATGAGACAGAAGTGCCACTGCCCGCGATCACTGAAGCATCACCGTGGGCGCCGTCGGCACAGCTGAAGCTCGAATTATAATTCGCCAGGTCACCGGCCGCCGCCGACTCCGAGGCGAGATAGGTCTGGCCGAAGGTGGCAGGCACCCGACCGGTCGTCACCGTGGTTTGTGACCCGACCGTAGTCGCACTGTTCGGGCTGCCGATCCCCGGGCCGGTCACGGAAACGGTGAACTCGTCGGTCGGGGCGTAACGGCTTACGACTACCTTCGACACGACGATCGAGGGCGATGCGGTGTTCGTGAAAGTACAGACCACCTGCGAGGCCGGGGAAGGAACCTGCAGCGTCGCCGAGGTGCCGCCACCGGTCAAGAACGGCGTCGTGTTACCACCGGCCACATCCACACAGACATAGCTGCTGATGTAGTCGTTGAGGGAGCCCGCCGCCGCAGTCTCCGCGAAGGTGTACGTCGTCGACGCCTGGGCGAAGTACGGGCCGGCGACCGCGCCGGACTGCACGCCGAGCGTGCTACCGCTGGTCGTCGCAGTGTTCCCGGAGATGATCGAACCGCCCGTGACGCTCAGGGTGAACTGGTCGTTCGCGCCATAGCGACTGACGATGTCACTCTGAGCGGCGACCGTGACCCGCGGGCTGTTCAGGAACGCGCAGACCACATTCGTGCCACCGACCGCGGGAACGGTGATCATCCCCGTCGCCGTGGACCCGGTGATGAACGCCGCAGCCCCGTTGTTGCTGCAGCTGTACGTCACGGTGTAGTCGTTCAGGTCCGTCCCACTCGAAGCGACCTCGGAGATCGTGTAACCGGATCCGCCGGTCACCGTCAGAGGACCGACAATCGCACCCGCCTGCACACCCGTCGTAGACCCGGTCGTCGTTGCCCCGGTGCCCGTACCCAGATCGTTCCCCGAAGCGATGATCGTGAACTGGTCGCCGCTGTTGAATCGTGCGGCGATGTTCTCCTTCACAGTCAGGGTCGGAACCGACTTCGCCGTATTCGTAAAGGTGCAGAGCACGATCGAGTCCGGCTGCGGCAACGAGAACGACGCAGATGTGCCACTGCCGGCGGCCACAGAGGCACCACCGTGCGCGTTGTCGACGCAGACATAGGTCGAGGCGTAGTTCGCCAGGTCGCCGGACGCTGCCGACTCCGACGCAACATAGAGCTGGCCGTACGTCGCGCTCACCCGACCCGTTGTCACGGTGGACTGCGACGCGACCGTGGTCGCGGTGTTCGGGCTCCCGAGCCCGGCGCCCGTCACCGAGACGGTGAACTCGTCGGTGGGCAGGTAGCGGCTCGCCACCACTTTTGACACCTCGATCGACGGCAGTGGGGTGTCGGTGAACGTGCAGACCACGTCGCCGATGGCACCGGTCGGAATGGTCACCGTAGCGGTGGATCCGAGTCCCGTCGCGAAGGGCGCTCCGCCGTTCGCACTGCAGCTGTAGGTCGTGGTGTAGTCGGCCAGGTTCGCCCCGTTTGCGCCGATCTCGGAGACCGCGTAGCTGAGACCCCGCGTGACCGTGAGCGGACCGACAACGACAGACTGCACCCCGTTGGCTGTTCCCGTTGTCGTAGCAGAACTGCCCACCCCCAGCTCATTGCCGGCAGCCGTAATGGTGAACTCGTCGTTGGCATTGAAGCGCCCCACGACATTCTTGTTCACCGTCAGGGTCCGAATCGGGAGGGCGGTGTTGGTGAACGTACAGCGCACTGACGAATTCGGATGCGGGAGGAATAAGGAACCCGACGCTCCCACCCCGCTGACCACGGCTACCCCACCGTACGCAGTGTCCACGCAGGAATAGCTCTCCTGGTAGTTCGCCAGGTTGCCGGATGCCGCGGTCTCAGACACGACGTAGTTGTAGCCGTAGGTTGCGATCACCGGACCGGTGGTGATGGTGGTCGCGGATCCGATCGTGGTTGCGGTATTCGGGCTGCCTATCCCGGTCCCCGTCACGGAGACGGTGAACTCGTCGGTCGGCGTGTATCGACTCGAAATGACCTTCGCCACCTCGATAGTGGGCGGAACTGACGCCCAGTCCTCAACCTCGCCTGCGGCGCCGACGCCGGTTGGCAGTGGATTGCTGATCGTGCCGTCCTGCTCGCTCTGTAACCGGAACCGACCATAAGTGACGCCGGTAAAGGTAGCAGGGGTGGCAGGGAAGGCGAGGTTCACGACCGTCGTTCCCGACCCTGCGGGCGCCACAGCCGTCACCCTCTCGGACGAGTCGAAGACACCGTTCTCGTTGAGGTCGATCCAGCCCGCGAGCACCGCGTCATAGGCGGTGGTGTTGGTGACCATCACGGGCACGGTCGATGGCGTGCCCGCGACAAGGCTGAAGGGTGCGACGCCGTCATCACCGGCGTCAAGGTTCGCCGCAGCGCTGGGCTGCCCGTCGTCTTCGGAGGTGTTCGTCGCGCCGATCTGCAGCGACGAACCGGGCGTCGACCAGAGCCCATCGCGAGGGCCGTTGCTGGCAAGGGTGGTGCCGTAGCTGTCTGGGGCGTCGCCGAAGTCCAGTTTGAGAGGCGCGGTTGCGCAGCGCGCTCCATCGTTAGCGTTCGACGGAGGACCGCTGGGGATGAACAAGCTCGCAGCAGACGCGGCGCCGACCAATGAGACCCGATAGATGTTGCCGGTGGTGTTGTTGCTCGCGTAGAGGTACGAGGAACCGGGATTGGACGCGTCCGGCGCAATGTAGTCCGCGCCCCAGTTCGCTCCCTGGCCCACCGGGATACCGGGGAGGGGCGCAACAGCGGTAACCGCACCCGTGGCGGGATCGGTCTTCCAGAGATAGAAGGTGGAACTACCGCCACTGGGTTTCGGCCCTACGCCATAGAGAGCACCGTCACTGGGGTTGTACGACCAGTCCGCCATCCCGGTGCCGGGGTTGAGGCTCCGTGAGGTGACGCCGGTCAATCGGACGGGTGTCGGGCCCGTGAGGTCGACTTCCGCTAGTGCCGTGTTGCCGCCGCTGCTCTGGGCCAGGTACATGATCCCGCCCGGTGAGACATCGCCCATGTTGAAACTCGTGGTGATGGAGTCAGTGAGGCCCAGATTGCCGAAACTGACGACGGAACCGTCTCCGCCGATCCGCACCAGGGATTGATCGGTGAGGTCCCACCCCCACACGAACCCACCCGCGGGACTCGAGAGGAAGCCGACCCCATTCAAGGAGGCATCCACCACCCTCAATGCGACTCCCGGATTCGACGGCAGGGGCCACGGTTTGACAACGGATGTCGCCAGGTTGATCTGGGTGAGCGAGGTTCCAATGGTGAAGGTGGTTCCCGCGTTGTTCGAGTACGCCGGGCCCGCATCCTGGTACAGCATGCCCTCGGCGGGGCACACGGCCCAGCGCGGCTGGGTACTCGGGTCGACCACGGTCAACGTCACATCTGCAGGCGCGACCATGCCGACGACACCCGAATACGCCCCGACGTAGCTGCCTGTAGCCGTCGCCATCACGCGGATGGCGATCGAACAGGTGCCCTGTCTCTCGACGTAGCCGTCGGCCACCTGCAGAGTCGTCAAGGAATTCGTAACCAGAGAGCTCAACGTGCTTGCCGGGCAACTCTGGGTGTAGGAACTGCCGGGTCCATTGAAGAAGGTCAAATTGCTCGGAAGCGTGTATGTGAACCCGATTCCGGTCTGACGGACTCCCGTCGAATTGTCGAAGGCGATGGCGAGCGTGAACGGAGAGTTTACGTAAACGGTCGAAGCCGAATACGACTGCGTAACGGTCATCGGCGCGGCCTGGGCCGACGCCGCGGTAAATGTCAGCGAGAGCGCGGCCATCGCGAACGCGACGAATGCGTACGCGGTGCGTCGTAGATACGGGTGCTTGCTTCGGTGGGATGGCATCAGTGCGTCTCTGTCGTTTGGTAGACCAGCGACACCGTCGCGCCCGCGCAGCCTCGCTGGTCGGTTGCGGACGCGGTCATGGTGATGCTCGGCCACGCGGACCGGGCGAATCCGAGGCTGGAGAGGGTGACCGTGCTGAGCGCCGGAGCGACGAAACTGCGACCTGGTACAAACTGGTTGACCACGTAGTCGTTCGTGTTGCAGGGGTATCGTGTCGTTGCCAGCGGCGCCGTTACCGAGGCAATGGAGGCGTGTAGCCCGGTCAGAGTTGCGGGGTGGCTGGTGCGATTCGTGATGCTGATGTTGATAGGCGAAGTGCTCCCCGGGATGAGGAGACTGCTGGCATCCCCTCCCAACACCAGCGGGGTATTGGAGTCGATGTTCGCGAGGCCGCCGCCCTCCCCGCCATCGTTTGCGTTACCTGCTACGCCCTTCGGCAGCCCGCCGGCGCCGCTCGCGTTGCTGCCGCTGCCATGGCTCGTAGAGCTGCCTCCGTCGAATCCATCACGCACGACGAATGCCGCGAACAGCACGCCGACGGCAATCAAGACGATGAGCAGGGTGACCAGGAGGGCGCGCCGACGGCGCCGACGTTGCGGCTCGGCCGACGCACCCTCCAAAGCAACCACTGCTCATCCCCCGATGGCGCTGTTTAGGCGATGTCGTATTCGATGTCGACCACGGCGCCCTGGCAGCCGTCCTGGTTCACAAGCGGGTTGTCCACGAACGCGATGGTCGCGCCACTCCACGAGCCCTGGTTCTGCCCGTTCGGAATCTCGGCGCCGACCAGCATGATCGGGTCGGTGATGACGTAGTCGGAGACGTCGCAGGCGCCCAACCCGCCCTGAACATCGATGATGCTCGCGGTGACGCTCGTGACATATGCGGGGCCGCCGCTGTTGGTGAAGTCGCCCGACAGGGTCTCGGGGGCTACGCCCGGGCCCAGGTCGGAGATGGCCACTTCCTGTACGGCCTCCATTGCGAGGCTCGCCTGGCCGGTGATCGCCTGGCCGCCGCCGTATCCGAGAGCGGACCAGTACGCGAAGGCGGCCGTTGCGGTGCCCGCGAGCACCACGCTGATGGCGACGACCGCGACGATTTTTGTTCTCTTACGCATTTCTCTCCCTTGTGGTTGACGCGCACCGGTGGTGCGCCCTGTTCACATGGGTCCTGTGATTTGGCTGCCGAGCGCTGGTCCGCCAACGGCGGATCAACACTCGGGCAGCGACCCCCGGGTCCCCTCTGTGTGATGCGAACGTTTCCCCGCCGGTAAGCGGGAAGTCCCCCAAAATGCGGACGTTCACTTCGGACACAAGAATGGTTTCAGCGGCATCGAGCGCGCGCGGCAAAGGCGCGAAAAGGCTCGAATTAACCCTTGGCCTAACCCTCCGATTCACCCTGTCGGGGCACGGTTACGCCCCGAAAGGGGGGAGGGAATTGGTGCCGAATCAGCTCAGGTCAGAACCACTCGACCGTGACGTCCGCGCGCGACCTGGTGCTCTCCACGTATCGGGCGTTGGCCTCGTCCGTGCTGCGTGCCCAGGCAACGGCCTCGTCGTGACTCATCCCGAACCGCTCGTGCCGAGCGATCAGCCTCTGCACGCGGACGACTTCATCGACCTCGACGTACCAGGTCTGGTCGAGAAGCGAGCGAATGCGGCACCAGGGCTCCTCCGAAGACAGCAGATAGTTGCCCTCGGTGATAACGAATCGGGCGCTCCGGGCAACAGCGATGGATGCGGCGATCGGCTCCTCCAGCCCGCGTCGATAGGACGGTGCGTAGACAACATCCTCGTCTCCCCGTCGAATTCGCTCGAGAAGTGAGACGTAGCCGAACGGGTCGAAGGTGTCGATCGCGCCCTTCCGGTCGCGCAGAGGAGTGCCCTCCAACACAGCATTCGCGAGATGGAAGCCATCCATCGGAACTATGACGCTGCTCCCTGCCGGGAGCTGCTCGACCACATACTCCGCGACCGTCGATTTTCCGGTCCCCGGGGTGCCAACGATTCCCACCATGATCCGCTCACCCGTGCTGTCGGCGGTTTCGATGAGCGACGAGACGAGGCTCGCAATGTGATCGGCGGATGAGGGCAGCACGGCGCTTACTCTGCACCCGCAGCGTGCGTCGCGCAAACCTGTTCGCCGACTGCGTGCCGACGAGGTGGCGCCAGATTGCCAGTGAGAGAACAGAGCGGAGACGGTGGGATTTGAACCCACGGAGGAGTGTAAACCCCTCTCCACCTTAGCAGGGTGGTGCACTAGGCCGAACTATGCGACGTCTCCCGTTGCGTCATCCAGCATAGCGGCACGGCGTTGTGCCCGAGATTCAGACAAATTGGATCGGGGAATGGCTTGTCGGCGCAATGGGGGACAAATAGAGTGTTCCCGAGCACTAGAACCGGTCAGCACCCGAACGCCCCGGTTGACCCCCCGTGTGTTCATTCCCGCAAGGCAGCTACCCGTATGCCCAGTTCATCTTCGGTGACCTTTTCACCTGTTTACGAGTCCCTCAGCATCGTCGCGATCATTTTCGGTTTCGTCGTGCTCGCGCTCGCCGTCTCCTACCTCGCGCTGCGCCACCGCGCCCGAACCCGGCCGACGCGCCGTTAGACGCCTGGCCGGTCCCTTGATACCCACGGGGCCGGCCAGTGCCCCCTCTCAGCAGCGAGAATTTCGGGTCGCTGCCGAGGAAAAAGGAGGCCGTCCCGGCACTGGGTATGCGCGGGGCGGCCTCCGGTTTAATCGCGAGGTGCCCAAGAATGTCGTGATTCTCGCGAATTCACGACATTCTTGGGCACCTCGCGATTGCTAGTTGTTTACCTTCGAGCAGGTGTAGTCCGCCGCCGTCTGGCCGAGAACGCCTGGAAGCACGGGAGCGGCGGCGGATGTCGAGCCCGGGTCTGCAGACGCCGAAGCACTCGGCGAGGCAGACGCCGTGGCGATGGGTGCGTTCGGGTTTTGGACCGACCCGCGACCTGTGCCCGAATCGAGGCTGAAGGGCTGGTCATCCTTGATCGCCTGGAATAGCGCCGCCGCCTCCGGAACGAGGGGGGCGACCTTTCCGCTGTAGACACCGCCGACGCCGGTCGTGCCCGGATACTGCACGAAGGTGATCCTGTTCTCGGGAATCTTCTTCAACACCAGCGCGAGCGAGACCATTGTGTTGAGGTTCTTCAGGCTGTCGGACAGGGTCATGTTCGTGGTCGCCGCCTGTGCGATGCCGTACAGCTTGGCTGGGTTGCTGAGGGTGTCGTTGCTCTTCACGGTGCGCACAAGAGACGAGAGGTACACCTGCTGGGAGCTGATGCGACCGAGGTCGCTGCCATCGCCCACTCCGTGACGGCTGCGCAGGAAGGCCAGGGCATCCGCGCCGGACAACGTGTATGTACCGGCCTTCGCGATCGTGATGCCGGTATAAGGATCGTTGAGCGGCCCGTTCACGCACACTGGCACGCCACCGACGGCATCGGACATCGCGATGACGCCCTCGAAGGTGATGAGCGCAGCGAAAGGAATGTCGAGGCCGGTGAGCGCTTTGACGGTGACAACCGTGCACGCCAGCCCGCCATACGCCAAGGTGTTGTTGATCGGCATGGCCGACATCGAAGAGTAGTTGCCCTTGCCATCTTCACGGGGGCACGCCGGAATGGGCACGACCATGTCGCGCGGAATACTGACAGCGACGGCATTGGTCTGGTCTTGCGAAACGTGCACGAGCATAGTCACGTCATTCAGCACACCGCCGTCAGACGTGCCGCCGATGCCGCCCTGGCCGGCGCGCGTGTCGCTGCCCACGATGAGAATGTTGAACCCACCCTCAAATGATCCGAGGCTCGGCGGAGGACCCTGGGTCTCCCCGACCAGGTGCACGGTCTTGATGTTGCTCTGAAACTGGTTGAGAGTGATGGCGGTCACCGAGACGGCGGCCACAAGCACCACGGCGAGCGCGACACCGATGATCTTCAGCACGGCCAGCGCCGGGTTCGACCGACGCAACCTGCCGTGACGGGCGATAGCGGTGACGGCGGGGCTGCTGTTCTGGCGTGGTCGGAGATCGCTCATGGCGCTGATAAGGGTACCAGCCGAGAATTCGGCCAGCCTGCGTGCACGTTAGGCTGACTTTCCAGTCCCAATGACGGGACCGGAGCCGGGCGAAGGGACGGAACGGATGCGCGGGTTCGCCGCCTGGCTGTTCGGACTTCGCGCGGAGCAGCCCCGGGAGTACCGGCGGCTCATGCGCATCCGGCGCCGCATCTATCGCACTATCGCGCCGCTCTCGGCCGAGATCGTGCGATCGGCTGAGCCGATCCCCTTTGCCGAGCTGGAGCGCTCCGCGTTCACTCCCTTGCGGGGCGGTGCCGCGTGGGGAAAGAAGCTCGACTGCGCGTGGTTGCGCATCACGGGCGACCTGCCGACCGGCGTCGACAGCGCGACAGTCATGCTCGGCATCCGGGGCGAAGGGTTGGCATACGCGCCGGACGGCACAGTTCTCGATTCGGTGAGCACCGTCTTCCTGCAGGGCGACCTGCCGCATAGCGGCGGCACGTATCGGCCCGTGCAGCACGTGGATCTGTCGAGTGGTCGAGTGGAGTTCTACGTCGATGTCGCGTACAACGGTATCCTCCTCTATCCGTACGGCAAGGGCATCTATCACGGTGCCCGGCTCGTCACCCGGGACGACGCCGTCTACGACCTCTATTACGACTACCTCACCCTGCTGGTGCTGGCCGGACACACCGACGACGCGGCGCTCGAGGGCGACCTGCGCACCGCGCTGAAAGCGGCGTTCGCCCTCTACAGTGCCGGTGACGTCGCGGGCGCGAGGGCGGTGCTGGCCGAGCAGCTCTCGCGGCCGTCGACCGACGACTTCGTTTATAGCGCGATCGGCCACGGTCACCTCGACATGGCGTGGCTCTGGCCGCTGCGCGAGACCCGTCGCAAGGCCGCCCGCACGTACACGAAGGCCCTCAACGCCGTCGACCAGCGGGACGGCTACCTCTACGGCACTAGCCAGCCGCAGCAGATGTGGTGGATGAAACAGGAGCAGCCGGCGCTGTTCGAGCGGCTGAAGAAGGCGGTCGCCGCCGGTCGCATCGAACTGCAGGGCACGTTCTGGGTGGAGCCCGACACCAACCTGCCGAATGGCGAATCGCTGGTGCGGCAGGCCGTGATGGGTCGGCGATTCCTTCAGGACGAGTTCGGCATCGCGCCCGACGACCTGCGGCTCTGCTGGCTTCCCGACACCTTCGGCTACAACGGCAACCTGCCGCAGATCCTGAAGAAGAGCGGCATGGACTGGTTCCAGACCATCAAGCTCGCCTGGAACAAGGTGAACGACTTTCCGCACCGCACCTTCCACTGGCAGGGCATCGACGGGTCGACGGTGCTCGTGCACATGCCGCCGGAGGGCGACTACAACAGCCGCGGCGCCGCCGACGGGCTGTTTCGCGGCCTGGCCCGCTACCCGGAGAAGGCGCTCGGCGCCGCGCTGCTCGTCTACGGCGCCGGCGATGGCGGAGGCGGTCCCGGCGAGGTGCACCTCGAGGTGACCGGGCGAGAACATGACCTGCGAGGCCTGCCCAAGGTCGAGTATTCGACCGCAGACACCTTCTTTCGCCATCTTGAGACCCTGGATGTCGGCCACACCCACGTGGGCGAGCTGTACCTGGAGACCCACCAGGGCACGTACACGACGCAGGCCGATATCAAGAAGTACAACCGGCGCTCGGAGCGCGCCCTCCACGAGGCCGAGGCGCTCGCCGTCATCGCCGGGGTCGACAGCCGCGCGGACCTCGAAGCCCACTGGCGTGAGGTGCTGCTCAACCAGTTTCACGACATCCTGCCCGGCTCATCGATCGAGCGGGTCAACCGTGAGGCGGTCGCCACCTACCGCCGCGTCGGGGAAGCGCTTCACGACTACTCGACCGGGCTGCTCGGTCGCCTTTCGAAGGGCGATCGACCGACCGCGGTCAACCTCACCTCGTTCCCCCGTCGCGAATACCTGAAGGTCGGCGGTGACTGGCAGGTCGCCGAGCTGGCCCCGTACTCCGCGGCGGCGATCGAGCCCGCGAGCGGGTACGCCACCCCGGCCTTCACCGACGACTCGATGAGCAACGCGATGCTGACCGTGCGGTTCGGCCCGTCGGGCGAGATCGTCTCCTGCCTCGATGCCGAAGGCGCCGAGCACGCCGGCGGCGGACTCAACCGGCTGGTGCTGCACCGCGACCCGTACCAGTTTCCGTTCGACGCCTGGGACATTAAACAGGACTACGCGAAGACCACGCCGCGCACTATCCGAATGGGCCACACCGGAACGATCATCGACGGACCGCGGGTCATCCGCACGCAGGTGCATCGATCACGCCGCGTCACCATCACGCAGCAGATCGTGCTCGAGGCCGACAGCCCGGTCGTCACGTTCCACACCGAGGTCGACTGGCACGAGAAGCACCGGATGCTGCGGGCGGAGTTCCGTCCGACCCACTTCGGCGGCACCGCAAAGTGCGAGATCCAGTACGGCCACATCGAGCGGGTCACCACCGAAAACGACGCCGTCGAGACGGCCCAGTTCGAGGTCTGCGCCCACAAGTGGCTCA
>JAODAT010000106.1 GCA_025463565.1 Microbacteriaceae bacterium | reverse complement strand
GCGATGAACGTCGCCGCGGTGCCGACGGTGTTCGGCGGCACCGACGACACGAAGTTCTACTCGGTCGGCGGGTGGGGCGGGGCCGTGTTCGCGACGTTCCCGTGGATCGCCTGGGTGATCATGGTGGGCGTGCTCTCGTTGCGTGAGCGCAGGATCAGCGGGACTGGCGTCGCTTCCCGGGTCGCCGCTCGCCCTTGACGGCCGGAGTGCGCCCCTTGCCCTTCGAGGCTTTCGCTTTGCCGCCGGGTGGCAGCACCGCGGCCGCCTGGGCTTTGTCGCGCTCCACGATTAGCCGCTTCAGGAGAGCCTTGCCGTCGGTGGTGAGTGTCGTCGTCTCGGCGTCGTAGTCGAACAGCGGATGTCCGAGCTCGGACTCGGTCGCCTTGATCGACGCGATCATCGCTGACCGGGCGATCCCGACCGACTTCGCCGCGTGGGCGAAGTGCAGCTGTTGCGCTGCCGCGATGAAGTTGCGGTTCTGCTGGCCGTCCATGCCCTCAGGCTACGGGGTTCCCCAGCGCTGGCCCCAGGTCACCAGTGGCTGGAGTGACGCGAGCAGGTCGCTGCCGCGTTCGGTGGGGCGATACCGCACCTGCACGGGCGTGCTCGCGATCACCTCGCGAACGATCAGGCCGCTCGATTCGAGTTCTTTCAGGCGCTGGGCGAGAAGCCGGTCTGAGAGCCCGTCGACCGAGGCGAGGATCTCGCTGAACCGTTCGGCACCGCGTTCGACCGCGAGCATGATGCCCGAGCTCCATCGTTTGCCGATCAGCTCGATCGATGAGCTGAACCGACGGCACTGGTCGTCGTCAATACTGTGCATCGCTGTCTTCACTTACCTATAGTAAGTCCCTTACAGAGAGTTTGTCGATCTCGCGGTCACACGGCAGAGTGGAACCATGCCCGATTACGGCCTTCCCCTCCAGTTCGGAACCTTCGTCACGCCGAGCAACGCCGACCCCGAAGTGCCGGTGGCCCTTGCCCAGCTGAGCGAGCAGCTCGGATATGACCTGGTGACGTTCCAGGACCACCCCTACCAGTCGGCGTTCCTCGACACCTGGACGCTGATGACCTGGGTCGCCGCGCGCACCGAACGCATCCACATCGCCCCGAACGTGCTCAACGTGCCGCTGCGCCCGCCGGCCGTCACCGCCAGGGCCGCCGTCAGCCTCGACCTGCTCTCGGGCGGCCGATTCGACCTCGGCCTCGGCGCCGGCGGGTTCTGGGATGCGATCGAAGCGATGGGCGGCGACAAGCTGACCCCCGGGCAGGCGGTCGATGCTCTCTCGCAGGCCATCGATGTGATCCACGGCATCTGGGATGCCGATGACCGATCGCCGCTGCACGCCGGCGGCGAGTACCACCACGTCGACGGGGCGAAACGCGGGCCGGCGGGGGCACACGACATCCCGCTCTGGATAGGGGCGCGCAAGACGAGGATGCTGCGGCTCACCGGCCAGAAGGCCGACGGCTGGCTGCCGTCGCTGCCCTGGTTGACCCAAGAGGACATGGTCACCGGCAACGCGACCATCGACGAAACCGCGGCATCGGCCGGCCGCGACCCGCGGGAGATCCGTCGCCTGCTGAACCTCGGCGCGGACGTCGGGGCCGACCGCATCGTCGAGCTCGCGCTCGAGCACGGGTTCGCCACCTTCATCGTGATGGGCGACGACCCGTCGGTAATGCAGCGCTTCGCCGAGGAGATCATTCCCGACGTGCGCGAGCAGGTCGAGCGGGCGCGAGCCTCCACCGGAACCGCGACCGCGTCGGTGCGACCCGCCGCGGCGCTCGCGAAGCGGCGCGAGGGTATCGACTACGACGAGATCCCCGAATCACTGCGTGCGCGTGCGGTCGAACCCGGTGACAGCGGCTACTCGCGCGTACGCTCCACGTACATGCGCGGCGGTGCGCCGGGCCTGGTGCTGCGCCCTGCGGATGCCGCCCAGGTGACGGAAGCCCTCGCGTTCGCGAGGCGCCAGCCGGTAGCACTCGGTGTGCGCAGCGCCGGCCACGGCATCAGCGGCCGCTCCACGAACGACGGCGGAATCGTCATCGACGTCGGTGCCCTGAACGAGATCACCGTGCTCGACGAGTCGGCGAGGCTGGTGCGTCTCGGCCCGGGAGCGCGCTGGATGGAGGTCGCGGCGGAGCTCGCAAAGCACGGCTGGGCGCTCAGCTCGGGCGACTACGGCGGGGTCGGGGTCGGCGGGCTCGCGACCGCGGGCGGCATCGGGTACCTGGTGCGCGAGCACGGCCTGACCATCGATCACCTCAGGGCGGTGGAGGTGGTGGTCGCCGACGGCACGCTCATCCGTGCAACGGCCACCGATAACCCCGACCTGTTCTGGGCGATGCGCGGCGCCGGCGCGAACTTCGGTATCGCGACCGCCTTCGAGTTCGAGGTGGACGAGGTCGGGGACGTGGGCTGGGCGCAACTCGCCTTCGATGCGACAGACACGGCGGGACTGCTGGAGCGCTGGGGCGCGGCCGTGGAGGCGTCGCCGCGCGATCTGACCAGTTTCATCATCCTCGGGCCGGCCCGTCGCGGGCAGCCGCCGATCGCGCAGGTGCTGACCGTCGTCGACTCCGATGACGCGGACACCATCATCGAGCGTCTAAACCCGATCGCCGCAATCGGGCCGATGGTGCAGCAGGAGGTGCAGATCAAGCCGTACGCCGCGATCATGGCGAACGCGGATTCCGGGCCGCACTCGGGCCAGGGCGAGCCGTCGTTCCGGTCGGGCCTGCTCGACCACATCACGCCGGAGTTCGCCGAGGCGACCGCCCGGCTGCTCGCGAGCGGCGAGGTGTTCTTCTACCAGATCCGTTCCGCCGGCGGCGCGGTGTCGGATGTCGCCGCTGACGCCACCGCATACGCCGGCCGCTCGGCCAACTTCTCCGTCGCGGCCGTCGGCTCTCATCCGGACCGCCTCAACCAGGTGTGGGAAGACCTGTCCGGCCACTTCTCCGGCCTCTACCTGAGCTTCGACACCGACCAGCGCCCCGAGCGTCTCACCGATGCTTTCCCGCCGGCAACCCTGTCACGCCTGCGCGAACTGAAACGGCGCTACGACCCCGAGCACGTCTTCCGGGACAACTTTCCGATCAGTCCTGTAGCAATCAGCCCGGAAGGCTAGTTCCCGTCAGCTTCTCCGCGGCGGACCAGAGGGATGCCGCGAGCTCGGGATTGCGCCCGCTGCGCGGGATCGCCGTGCGCTTCGTCGGGCCGACGAGCCCGAGGAATCGGGATGGGCCGTAGTACGCACCCTGCTGCGCAGCGGGATCGGCCGCGGCGAAGATGAGCGGCTCCGCGCCCTGTTCGACCTCCTGCGACCAGGGTCGCGCACGGTCATCCGGCTCCCTGGGTTTGTCGCGACCGAGGTTCGCTCCGGCGGTCTGCAGGTTCGTGCGGGTGAAGCCCGGGTGGGCGATCGTGCTGACCAGGGACCAACCGCGCTCGGTGCTGAGCGTCGCGAGCCGTTCGCCCAGCAGCATGTCGGCGAGCTTCGACTGGCCGTACGCGAGGAATGGCACGTAGCGACGGGTGGTCCACTCGAGGTCGTTGAGCCCGATCCGGCCGAAGTTCGCGACAAAGCTCGACATCGTCGCGACGCGGGGCGTCGAGGATTCGAGGATGCGCGGCAACAGCAGGTTCGTGAGCGCGAACGGTCCGAGATAGTTGGTGCCGAACTGCAGCTCGAAGTCATCGACCGTGGTGAAGCGTTTCGGGGGAGCCATCACCCCGGCGTTGTTGACCAGCACGTCGACCGGTCCGCTGAGCGACTTGGCGAACTCCCGAACGCTCGCGAGGTCGGCGAGGTCCACTTGTCGCACTTCCAGATCGGCGCCGGGCACCTCAGCGAGGATCTCGTCACGCGCGGCGTCGCCCTTCGACGGCGTGCGTACCGCCATCACGACCTTTCCGCCCGCCGCGGCGATGCGCTTCGTCGCCTCCTTGCCGGTTCCGCTGTTCGCTCCGGTGATGACGAACCGCTTGCCGGTCTGGTCGGGGACTACGTATGTCACGAGACGGTCTCCGGAACCGTGCTCGCCGACGGGTCGGCGTCCGCGTCCCACGACGATGGCATGCCGATCGGATTGGGATACGGGTAAAGCGAGCTCACCGAGCGGGCGATCGGCAGGGCAAGCCCGGCGATGCGCAGCAGCTCGGCCTCATCGAACTGCTCCCACGGCGACAGTGCGAGCCGGTTGGTCTGCAGCTCGACACGGTCGACGGCTGCGCGGCCGGCATCCGTCGCACGGCCGTCGGCGTCGAGCAGGCCGCGGGACCGCAGTGCGTCGCGCTCCGTCTCCCACTGTTGCTCGGTCCAGCCGCGGGCCTTCAGCAGCATCGTCGCGTCGAGGTCCAGACCGCCGCGCAGCACGATGGCGCTCAGCCCGGCGATGCCTTCGTTCACCAGTGCGATGACGTGCCCGTCTCCGCGGTGCTCGCGCAGGGTTCCGGTGGCCTGCCAGATGCGGCGGTACGGGTCGTCGTGGTGTGGCTGGGCCTGGTTGCCGGCGGCGAGCGGGCGTCCGATGGTGTCGGCCGCGTCGGCCGCCTGCTGCAGGGCGTCTGCTGCGGCTGCCACGGCATCCTCTTCCTCGAAGAATGCGCGCAGGGTCGTCGCCGCGCCGACCAGTCGTGCTTCGAGAACGGCGTCGACGGATGCCGCGGCCCAGACCGCGGGCAGCGCGCGCTCCACGAACGCGGGCGCGAAGTTGCAGTAGATAGCCGTGACCGGCGCAGCCCCGACCGCACCGAGCGGCGCGCTGCGGCCGGCGAAGTAGCCGTCCCAGAATCGGGGGAGTCCGATGGCGGCGAAGGCATCGCGCGCCTGCGGCGAGAAATAGCTCACCGCGTGGATCGGCTCGAAGACGGTCCAGAGCGCCCGGGCCAGGTGTTCGCGGGAGGCCATCAGCGGGTGCCGGTGATGTGCTCAGCGCGGATCTTGAGGATGATGCGCACCTGGTCGCGGCCGCCGTACCAGGGGTACGGCTTGCCGGTGTACTTCTGCGCGAGCGTCTCGATGTGGTCGCGAGCGCCGTCGGTGGTCACGTCGACGACCTCGCCGCGCACCTGCAGGTACCGGGTCGGCTGCTCGTGATCCGCGATGGTGACGGCGACCCGCGGGTCGCGTCGCACGTTGCGCACCTTCTGAAAGCCATCGACGGTGTTGATGACCACGTGTTCGCCGTCGGTGTCCACCCAGGTCTGCGTGAGTTGCGGCGAACCGTCGGGCATGATCGTGGCGATATTGCAGGTGCTCGGCGCGCGCAGCAGCGCGAGGAGGGGCTCGGTGAGTTGCATACGGCTCACGCTACCCGTCGGGCTTGGCGTTCTCCCTGTGCCGTGGTTCGCTGGGAGAATGACCGAGCTCGCGATGTTCCCACTCGGCTCGGTGCTGTTCCCGCACATGCCGGTGCTGCTGCGCGTGTTCGAAGACCGCTACCTCATCATGCTGTCCCGCATCCTGAAGACGGAACCGAGCGAGTTCGGCATCGTGCTGATCGAACGCGGGCAGGAAGTGGGCGGCGGCGAGCACCGCTTCGGTGTGGGCACCGTCGCGCAGATAGCCCAGCTGGAGACGACGGATGAGGCGGTCGGCCTGGTCGCCCAGGGCGGCAGCCGCATCGAGGTGGTCGAGTGGCTCGACGACGACCCGTACCCTCGCGCGGAGGTTCGCGAGCTGGATGAGCTGGTGTGGGATGCCTCGCTCGAGCCGCTGCGCCAGCGCGCTGAGCAGATCGTGCGTCGCACCCTCGCCCTCGCCAGCGAGTACACCGACCAGGCCTGGTCGGCGACCGTCGAGCTGTCCGACGAGCCGGTCGCGGGCACCTGGCAACTGGCCGCCATCGCGCCGCTCGGCGAACTCGACCAGGTGGCGCTGCTTCGGTCGCGGAGCGTGCAGGAGCTACTCGACGGCATCATCGAATCGACGGTCGCCGCGGAGGAGGCGTTCCGGCAGTAAGCGGATAGGCTGGACCCACAATCGAATATCGGGCCGCACAACGCGATGCGGGAGAGCCGGGGCACGTTTTCCCCGGCACCGAAGGAGCAACTCTCCCCAGCCAATCTCTCAGGTATAAGAACCGCATCGACTAGGCCACTCTGAAATGCTGGACTCTCCCGGAGTCTTCGATGACAGAGGGGGAGTTCCCGCATCCGAAGCGTGCTTGCCTGGAGAACTCGTGACCGATACCAGCAGATTCTCTCCCCTCCATCAGACCCATGTGGACGCCGGAGCGACGTTCACCGACTTCGCCGGCTGGCAGATGCCGGTCCGCTATTCCAGCGACCTCGCCGAGCACCACGCGGTGCGCGGGTCGGTCGCCCTGTTCGA
>JAODAT010000057.1 GCA_025463565.1 Microbacteriaceae bacterium | reverse complement strand
ATACCGATGTCCTTATTTTGTTGAGTGCTGGAGGGATGTCGCCCCATTACCTGGGTACCGCGCGGTAGGGCTCCAGCATCTGGACAACACGCCGGTGGATGTCATTGGCAATTGACATATTCGAACGTATGTTCGACCATGGACAGATGGCTCCCGCGGCGGTACTCGACGCTCTCACCTTAGAGACCGAGCCGACGCGCGCCACCGTCGAAGAACTGCAGTCGCGTATCCGCCAGATGCAGGCGACGAAGCTCGATACGCGGCTCGTCCCCACGCATCCGGCCATCGCACCGCTGCTCCCCGGCGGCGGGCTCAAGCAGGGGGCCGCATACTCGGTCGAGCGGTCATCCGCCCTCATCATGGCGCTGCTGGCCGGGCCATCGGCCGCCGGTTCCTGGTGCGCTGTGGTCGGTATCCCCGAGTTCGGTGTCGAGGCCGCGCAGGGTTTCGGCATCGACCTCGAACGGCTCGTGCTGGTGCCGCGGCCCGGCGAGCAGTGGCTCGCCGTGACGGCAGCGGTAGCGGATGTCGTGGGAGTCGTGGTCACCCGCCCGCCGAAGCGGGCGAGCGACTCCGGCGTCGCGCGACTCACCGCCCGGCTGCGGCAGCGCGGATCAACGCTCATCGTGCTCGGCACCTGGCCGCAGAGCGAGGCGATGCTGAGCCTCAGCGAGAGCAGCTGGACCGGCATCGGCCAGGGGCACGGTCACCTGGCCGCGCGGCAGGTGACCGTCACCGTCTCCAGCCGTGCCGACTCGCGGCCGCGGAGTGCGCGGCTGTGGCTGCCGTCAATAGAAAAGCGGGTCGAGCTCGTCGAGACCTCACCTGCGGGCTACCTCTTCGTTGAGGTCTCGACGAGCTCGACCCGCTTAAGAGCCGTGAGCTGATGCGCACCATCCTGCTGTGGTGCCCCGACTGGCCCATCGTCGCTGCGCTGAGAACTCACGGGCTGCCCGCCGACGCGCATCTCGCCCTCATCGAGAAGGGCGAGGTCTACGCCTGCTCGGCCACGGCACGGCGCGAGGGCGTACGACGGGGGCAGCGCGTGCGCGACGCCCAGGCCCGCTGTCCCGACCTCGCCGTGCACCCGTACGAAGCGCAGCTCGATCTCCGGCACTTCGAGCCGGTGCTGGAGGCGATCGAGGAGACCATGCCGGGGGTGCAGCTGCTGCGGGCCGGCACCTGCGCGATGCGGGCACGCGGCGCGGCGCGGTACTACGGCAGCGAGGAGGAGGCCGCGCTCTGGCTGCTCGACGCCGTCGACGAGCTGGGCATCCCCGGTGCCATAGTCGGCATAGCCGACGGGCCTTTTACTGCGGAGCAGGCTGCCAGGTCGCGGGCAACGGGTCGGATTCGAATCATCCCGGAGGGTGACAGCGCCGACTTTCTGGCCCCGCTGCCGGTGACACTGCTGGGCGACGCGTCGCTGGCCACCCTGCTGGCCCGGCTCGGCATCCGCACCCTCGGCGAATTCGCCCGACTGAAATCGACGGATGTCGGCGCCCGCTTCGGTGCGGCAGGCGCGCACCTGCACGCCCTGGCCTCGGGTCTCGACAGCCGCGCCGTCGTGCCGAGGACTCCCCCTCAGGAACTGGATGCCGCCGTCGCGTTCGAACCGCCGCTCGACCGGGTGGAGCAGGTCGCGTTCGGATTTCGCGCCGCGGCGGACGGCCTCATCGCCGAACTGGTGCGAGCACAGCTGGTGTGCACCACGGTGAGGGTGGAGATCGACTCGGAGGGCGGCGAGCTGTCGGAGCGCAGCTGGCTGCATCCGCGCTCCTTCACCGCGGCGGACATCGTCGACCGCGTGCGCTGGCAGCTGCAGGGTGCGGGCAGCGAGTCGGGGCTGAGTTCACCGGTCACGCGGGTGCGGGTAGTGCCGGAGGCGGTCGACGCGATCGGCAACCACGAGCAGGGCCTGTGGGGCGCCGGACACGACGAGCGCATCCACCACGGGCTCTCCCGGGTGCAGAGCATGCTCGGGCACGGCGCGGTCACCACCGCGACGATCGGCGGTGGCCGCACCCTGCAGGAGCGGCAGCAACTGGTGGCCTGGGGCGACCGGTCGGCCGCGACGCGGTCGTCGCAGCAGCCCTGGCCGGGGCGCCTCCCCCCGCCCACGCCGGCGACAGTTCTCGAGCGGCCGGCCCCGGCGCTCGTACTGGATCTCGCCGGCCAGCCGGTGGACCTCGATGATCGCGGCCTGCTCAGCAGCCTGCCCGCGAGGTTCTCGGTGGATGGTCGCACGCTCGGCGAGGTGACCGCCTGGGCCGGGCCGTGGCCGATCGCGGTGCGCTGGTGGGACGCCGCGACCGCCGTGCGGGCGAGCCGCTTCCAGGTGGTCGACGGCACGGGCACCGCCTGGCTGCTCGTGCTGGAGGACCACCAGTGGTGGGTGGAAGCGAAGTACGACTGATGGGCTGGAGTAACCCACCTATTCCGTGGTCGGAGTACGAGCGCAGGCTCTCCGACTCGCGCCGACCGGGCGCGCCGCCCGTGGGGGCGGACGGCGGCGACAGCCCCGGCTGGTCGAACAAGCGCAACGAGTACGTTCCGCCAACGGTCGAGCGCGTGCCGAGCGCGGTGCGCTACGCCGAGCTGCACGCCCACACAACTTTCAGCTTTCTCGACGGTGCAGCATCGCCGGAGCACCTGTTCGAGGAGGCCGCACGGCTCGACCTGCACGCCCTCGCCATCACCGACCACGACGGCTTCTACGGCATCGTGCGGATGGCCGAAGCCGCCGAAGCACACCCGGGCATCGGCACCGTCTTCGGTGCCGAGCTCTCCCTGGGCCTGCGCAAACCGCAGAACGGCGCCGCCGACCCCGAGGGCGCGCACCTGCTGGTGCTCGCCCGCCGCGAGGAGGGCTACCACCGGCTGGCCGGCGCCCTCACCACCGGCCAACTCGCAGGTCTCGAGAAAGGCCGGCCCGTCTACGACCTCGACGAACTGGCCAGCCAGGCGGCCGGGCACTGGATGGTGCTCACCGGATGCCGCAAAGGATCGGTGCGGCAGGCGCTGGTGGCCGGCGGCCCTTCGGCGGGGACAGACGCTGCCCTTCGCGAACTCGACCTACTGGTCGACCGGTTCGGCCGGGACAGCGTGCTCGTGGAGCTCTACGACCACGGCAACCCACTCGACAGCGACCACAACGACGCCCTGGCCGCCATCGCCGCCCGGCGCGGCATCCGCACCGTCGCCACCGGCAACGTGCACTACGCGAGGCCCGAGCAGTACCGGCTGGCCACCGCGCTGGCCGCGGTGCGCGCCCGCAGGAGTCTCGACGACATGGACGGCTGGCTGCCGGCATCCGGCGCCCAGCACCTGCGCTCAGGCGACGAGATGGCCCGCCTCTTCGCCCGCTACCCCGGCGCGGTCGAGCGCACCGTCGAGATCGCCGATGACCTCGGCTTCCAACTGCGGCGGGCCAAACCGAACCTGCCGAAACAGGAAGTGCCCGAGGGGCACACGCCGATGAGCTGGCTGCGCAAACTGGTCTGGGACGCCATCCCGCGCAAATACGGCAGCATCCCAGAGACCACCCGGGCTCGCATCGAACGCGAACTCGAGGTCATCGAGATGAAGGACTTCCCCGGTTACTTCCTCATCGTCTGGGACATCGTGAAATTCGCCCGCGGCAGAGGAATCCTCTGCCAGGGCCGCGGGTCCGCCGCCAACTCGGTCGTCTGCTACCTGCTCGACGTGACCGCCGTCGACCCGATCAAACACAAACTCCCGTTCGAGCGCTTCCTCTCCGCTACCCGCGACGAGGAACCCGACATCGACATCGACTTCGACTCCGACCGGCGGGAGGAGGCCATCCAGTACGTCTACGACAAGTACGGCCGCAGGAATGCCGCCCAGGTGGCCAACGTCATCCAGTACCGGCCCAAATTCGCGGTACGCGACATGGCCAAAGCGCTCGGCGCCAGCCCAGGCCAGCAGGACGCCTGGTCGAAACAGGTGGAACGGCACGGTGCGCTCGTCTCCAGCGACGAACACGACATTCCGGATGCCGTGGTCGGCCTGGCGCTGGAGGTGCTCAGCTTTCCCCGGCACCTCGGCATCCACTCCGGCGGCATGGTGCTCACCGACCGACCGGTCGGCGAGGTCTGCCCCATCGAGCACGGCCGCATGAAAGACCGCACCGTGCTGCAGTGGGACAAAGACGACTGCGTCTGGATGGGACTCGTCAAATTCGACCTGCTCGGGCTCGGGATGCTGAGCGCGCTGCAGCACACCTTCGACCTGGTGCGCGATCACCTCGGCGAGGCCTGGGAGCTCGCCACCATCCCGCAGGAGGAGCAGGGGGTCTACGACCAGCTCTGCCGCGCCGACTCCGTCGGGGTGTTCCAGGTGGAGAGCCGCGCCCAGATGGGCATGCTCCCCCGCATGCAGCCGCGCTGCCTCTACGACCTGGTCATCGAGATCGCCATGGTGCGGCCAGGGCCCATCCAGGGCGGCGCCGTGCACCCGTACATCCGACGCAAGATGGGTGTCGACCCGATTACCTACCTGCATCCCGACGCCAAACCGGTGCTCGAACGCACCCTCGGTATCCCGCTCTTCCAGGAGCAGCTCATGCAACTCGCCATGGCCCTCGGAGACCTGGATGCCGACCAGGCCGACCTGCTGCGCCGGGCAATGGGGTCCAAGCGCGGACACGAGAAGATCGAGACCCTCAAGAAGAACCTGTACGACGGCATGGAGCGCCACGGCATCACCGGGGCGGATGCCGACGACGTGTACCTGCGCATCCAGTCGTTCGCGAACTTCGGGTTCGCCGAAAGCCACGCGCAGAGCTTCGGGCTGCTCGTGTACGCCTCGGCGTGGCTGCGGCTGCACTACCCGGCCGCGTTTCTCGCCGGGTTGCTGCGGGCGCAACCGATGGGGTTCTACTCGCCGGCTTCCCTGGTCGCGGATGCTCGTCGCCACGGGGT
>JAODAT010000149.1 GCA_025463565.1 Microbacteriaceae bacterium | reverse complement strand
GCGGTGCCGTGGCCTATCTTTTAGCCCACTAATTGTCGGGTGTGGCGAAGTTCGTGCAGCCCTTCCACGCTGCCGCCCTCACCGATCTTCTCACCACCGTCGGAGTGCCAACCGTGGTTCTCATAGAACCTGATGGCGCGGTCGTTACCGCGGAGCACCCAGACGTAGGCGTCGTCGAACCCTGCCGCGGGCAGTTCGTCCTCAACGCGGGTGATGAGAGAGTGGCCAACCCGCATCGACCAGAAGTCGGGGTGGGCGTAGAGGGCGGCGAGCTCCCCCAGGTGCGCCTGCCCATCGTCCCGACCGGCGCCGAAGCTGGCCCACCCGACGATTCGACCCTCCGCCTCGGCGACGAGTATTTGCTGCGGCGCTGCAGGCCCGGCAGACCCCGACGCAAAACGCTCGGACCAGATCTTTTCGCGCGCGTCGACGTTCAGCGCCTCGAGCACCTCGTCGGCGATGAGACTTCGGTAGGCGGCCTGCCAGCTGGCCACGTGCACGGTCGCGATGCCCCTCGCGTCGTTTGCCGTCGCCCAGCGCACAGTGAGAGCTTCCACGATGCGAGCCGGCTAGTTGACGATGTGCATCGCCCGAGCGGCATCCGTGATGCTGTCGGACAGCGACGGGTAGACCGCGAACGCGCGAGCGACCTGGTCGACAGTGAGCCGGTGTTCGACGGCGATCGCGATCGGCAGGATCAGTTCAGACGCGCGCGGCGCGACGATCACGCCGCCGATCACCGTGCCTGACCCTGTACGGGCGAACAGCTTCACGAAGCCGTCTTTCAGCCCCATCATCTTCGCGCGCGGGTTGGACGCGAGCGGGAGCTTATAGATGTCGCCCTGCGCGACCCCATCCTCGATCTGCTTCTGCGACCAGCCGACGGTCGCGATCTCCGGCTGGGTGAAGATGTTGGAGGTGACGTTTCGCAGCTCCGTCGGGTTCACGGCATCGCCCATCGCGTGGAAAACGGCCGTTCGGCCCTGCATGGAGGCAACGGATGCCAGCGGCAAGAAGTCGGAGCAGTCGCCGGCCGCGTAGATGGACGGCATCGACGTGCGCGCCACGCGATTGACGCGGATGTGACCAGAGTCGGTGAGCTGCACGCCCGCCTCCTCGAGGCCGATGCCGGCCGTGTTCGGAATGGACCCGACCGCCATCAGCGCGTGGCTGCCCTCCACGGTGCGGCCATCCGACAGGGTCGCGACGACGCCGTCGCCGACGCGCTTCACGGACTCCGCACGGGACTTGGAGAGCACGGTCATGCCGTTGCGCTTGAAGACGTCTTCGATCACACGGGCGGCATCCGCGTCCTCCCCCGGGAGCACCTGGTCACGCGAGGAGATGAGGGTGACCTTCGAGCCGAGAGCCGTGAAGGCGGAGGCGAACTCGGCGCCGGTGACACCCGACCCGACGACGATGAGGTGCTCAGGGGTCTCCTGCAGCGTGTACAGCTGGGTCCAGGTGAAGATGCGTTCGCCATCGGGCATCGCCGACGGGAGAAAGCGCGGGCTCGCGCCGACGGAGACGACGATGGTGTCGGCATCCAGCTCGTCGAAGTCGGTGCGGTTCTTGTTCTTGCCGGTGGAGACGATCACGCGGTTGGGCCCGTCGAGACGACCCTCGCCCTGCACCACTGTGACGCCGGCCTTGATCAGCTGGGACTTCATATCTTCGGACTGCTGCCGGGCCAGCCGCAGCAGTCGCTGGTTGACAGCCGCGAGGTTCACTGCGACCTCCGGACGCACCGGCCGGCCGCTCTCGCCCCTGGTGAAGAACTGCACGCCGAGGTCCGCCGCCTCGCCGATCGCGTTGGCCGCCTCCGCGGTGGCGATCAGCGTCTTCGACGGCACGACATCCGTCAGCACGGCCGATCCGCCGACACCGACACGCTCGACGAGCGTCACCTCGGCGCCCAGTTGGGCACCCGCCAGTGCCGCCTCGTAACCACCTGGCCCTCCGCCGACGATCGCAATTCGCTGCTTTCGTTCGAATTCATAGGCCATGAGTCAATTCTGTCGCATCGCGAGCGGGGCTGGACCAATCACGCCGTGAGCGGATACTGGGTCGCATGACGGGTACATATACGGCGGAAGCCAGCACCACTGTTCACGCGTCTTCCGATCAGGTCTGGAATGCGCTCACCGACCCCGACATCGTGAAGCTGTACTACTTCGGCACGACGGTGGAGTCGGACTGGATGCCGGGGCATCCGATCACCTGGCACGGCGAATACGAGGGCAAAGCCTACGAAGACCACGGCGTGATCCTCGAGGCGGACCCCGGTCGACTTCTCAGGAACACCCACTCGAGCGGCGGCGCAGAGCACACGCTCACCTACCTGCTCGAGCCCGATGGCGACTCGACGCGGATCACGCTGACGCAGGACAACGCTGCCAGCGCCGACGAGGCCGACCACGATTCGGCCAACTGGAGCATGATGCTCGACGGTCTCAAGAAGGTGGTCGAGGGCAGGCAATAGGGTTTAGGGATGAACCCCCTCGACGATCCAATGGCGGACCCTTTCGAGATCGCGAAGCAGGCCGCTTCGGAGATCGCCGAGCGCACCGGGGTGCCGAAACACGACATCGCCCTCACCCTCGGCAGCGGGTGGGGCAAGGCGGCTGATCTCATCGGTGAGACGGTCGCAACGATCCCCGCTCAGGAGATCACCGGGTTCTCGAAGCCCGCGCTCGAAGGTCATGTCGGCACGCTTCGCAGCGTCAGGCTGCACGATGGCAAGCACGCACTCGTCATCGGCGCTCGCACGCACTATTACGAGGGCCACGGCGTTCGGCGGGTGGTGCACTCCGTGCGCACCGCCGCAGCGACCGGTGCGACAGTGATGATCCTCACCAACGGGGCCGGCGGCATCCGGGAGACGTGGACGCCGGGTACCCCGGTGCTGATCAGCGACCACATCAACCTCACCGCCAACTCCCCGCTCGAGGGCGCGACCTTCGTCGACCTCACAGACCTGTACAGCTCACGGCTTCGCGCGATCGCGCGCGAGGCGGATGCGTCGCTCGACGAGGGTGTTTACGTTCAGTTCAGGGGTCCGAACTACGAGACTCCGGCCGAGGTGCAGATGGCGAAGATCATCGGCGGCCACATCGTGGGCATGTCGACCGCGCTCGAGGCGATCGCCGCACGGCAGAGCCGCATGGAGGTTCTGGGCCTCTCGCTCATCACCAACCTGGCCGCCGGCATCCAGAAGACTCCGCTCAGCCACGAGGAAGTGCTCAAGGCCGGGCACGACGCCGAGCCGGTGATCGGCGCGTTGCTCGCGAACATCGTCGGGCGGATTTAATGGATGTCGTGGCCGCGGCCACAGCGTGGCGAGACCAGGACCCCGACCCCGAGACGCGAGCCGAACTCGACCGCCTGATCGCGGGGAACGACCTGGCCGAGCTGCACGACCGCTTCGACACCCGGCTGGAGTTCGGCACGGCGGGGCTCCGCGGCCGCATCGAGGCCGGGTCGAACCGGATGAACCGGGTGCTCGTCTCGCAGGCGGCCGCCGGCTTCGCGACCTACCTACTGGCGCACGGCGTGCAGCCGAGCGTGGTGATCGGCTACGACGGTCGCAAGAACTCCCGCGTCTTTGCCACCGACACCGCGGAACTGATGGCGGGTGCCGGTGTCCGAGCGATCCTGCTGCCGCGACTGATGCCCACTCCGGTGCTCGCCTTCGCGGTTCGCCACCTCGGCGTGAGCGCGGGCGTGATGGTGACCGCGAGCCACAATCCGCCGCAGGACAACGGTTACAAGGTCTACCTCGGCGG
>JAODAT010000118.1 GCA_025463565.1 Microbacteriaceae bacterium | reverse complement strand
TCGTTTTGGCGGTCTGCATGCCGGCCCGGTGCTGGATCGCGCCCGAGATGCCGAGCGCGACATACAGCTGCGGAGACACGGTCGTTCCGGTCTGGCCGACCTGCATCGCCTGCGGCACGTAGCCGGCATCGACCGCGGCACGGGACGCGCCCACTGCGGCGCCGAGAACATCCGCCAGTTCTTCAACGAGAGCGAAGTTCGCCTCGGAACCGAGCCCCCGACCGCCGGAGACGACACGGGTCGCGCCGCGCAGGTCGGGACGACCCGAGGCGACGGCGGCCTCGACGGAGTCGATCACGGCGAATTTGTCTGAGCCGAGGTCGAGCGCGACCGTTGTCAGCTCGCCCTTCCCGGCGGCGGCGCGCTCTTCGACCGAGCCCTGACGCAGCACGACGATGCCCAGTCCGCCGTCCACGGTGGATTCGACCGTGTATGCACCACCGAAGATCGAGTGCGTTGCGACGATCTTCGCGCCGTCGGCTTTCAGATCCACGGCGTCGATGACGAGGGCCGCGCCGAGGCGCGCGGCGAGGCGGCCGGCCGCGTCACGGGCATCGTTCGAGCCGGCGACCACGATCGCGGACGGGTCGAGTGCGGCGACGGCGGAGGCCAACGCCTCCAGCTGCGGGGCGACGAGGGCACTGCCGACCTGGTCGGACTCGCCGACATAAACCTGCGCAGCGCCGAAACCACCGAGCGTTGTCGCGAGATCCGCACCGGCGCCCGGCTTCGCCGCGACGACCGCGACCGGGGTGCCAAGGCGGGCCGCAGCGGCGATGAGTTCGGGTGCGGTGGAGCGCACCTCACCCGTTGAGGACAGTTCGATCAGAGCAAGAACGTTGGACATGGTCTATCCCCTTAAATCAGTCGCTGTGCGGCGAGGAAGTCAGCGAGCTCGACACCGGCATTGCCTTCGTCAACCACCTTGGTACCGGCGGTCTTCGCCGGCTTCACCACGGTCGAGAGCACGACCGAGCGGGCCAGCCCCGGGAACGCCGGGTCGATGCCCAGGTCGGCAACCGTCACCGTTTCGAGCGGCTTCTTCTTCGCCCCCATGATGCCCTTGAAGTTCGGAAAACGCGGCTCCGGGTTGCGGTCCGTCACCGAGAGCACGGCTGGCAGCGCGACGTGCACCGTGGAGGTGCCGTCCTCGCCCGAGCGGATGCCACTGGCCGTCGAGTCGGTCAGATCGACCGAGTTCAGGTAGCTGAGGTGTGCGATGCCGAGGCGCTCGGCCAGCATTGCCGGGATCACACCGCCACGACCATCCGTGGACTCGTTGCCGGCGATCACCACATCGAACCCGGTGCGGGTGATCGCGGCCGCAAGCGCCGACGCCGTCCAACCGAGGTCAGACCCGTCCAGGCCCTCATCGAGCACGTGAACGGCCGAGTCGGCACCCGACGCCAACGCCTTCCGCAGCGAATCCGTCGTGGAAGCCGGGCCCATCGACAGCGCGACAACCTCGGTCGACTTGTCGCCATCCTTATAGGTGAGAGCCACCTCAAGGGCACGCTCACTCACGTCATCGATGACCTTCTCGCTCGCGTCACGCTCGAGAATTCCCGTGGCCGTGTTGAGCTTGCGGTCCTCGTAGGTGTCAGGCACCTGTTTTATCAATACGACGATCTTCACGCTGTTTGCTCCTTTGCTACCGTGATTGCCCGTGGCAAAACTACTTTCGACGATACCGTTGTTTGAGTGCTCAACCTGAAAGGACGTCGACGGTGGCCCATGTGACACCCCTGCCGATCGATCCGATCGCCGAAGCGAAGCGGCAATGGGTCGATCACGGCTGGACGGCGGCGGCGGACGGCATGGCCGCGGTCACCTCGATCATGCGGGCGCAGCAGCTCATGCTCGCCCGCGTTGAGGCGGCGCTCAAACCCTTCGACCTGTCCTTCGCCCGCTTCGAGATGCTCGCCCTGCTGAGCTTCACCCGCGAGAGCACGCTGCCGATGGCGAGCGCCAGCGCTCGGCTCCAGGTGCACCCGACGAGCGTCACCAACACCGTCAACCGGCTCGAGCGGGACGGCCTGGTCAGCCGCAACCCGCACCCCACCGACGGCCGCGCGACGCTGGTGGTGCTGACGGATGCCGGCCGCGAGCTGGTCGCGCACGCCGCGACCGCGCTCAACAATTCTGTCTTCGAGCAGCCGGGCCTCACCGAGGAGGACGTCACCGGCCTGGTTCGAATCCTCGCCCGTTTCCGCCGCACCGCCGGCGACTTCAGCGACCCGCAGCCGGTGCCCGAGCCGCTCTGACCTACCGGTTGGAAAAGTTCGCATTGCGCTTCTCCGTAAAGGCGGCCATGCCCTCTTTCTGGTCGTCCAGGGTGAAGAGCGAGTAGAAGGCCTGCCGTTCGAACCTCAGGCCCTCCGCGAGCGACGACTCGAAGGCCACGTTCACCGCCTCCTTGGCGGCGAACACCACGGGAAGCGACTTCGACGCGATGGTCTCCGCCGTGGCGATGGCGTCCGCGAGGAGATCGGCGGCCGGCACCACGCGGGCGACCAGGCCCGCGCTTTCCGCCTCGGCGGCACCCATCGTGCGTCCGGTGAGGACCAGTTCCATCGCTTTCGCCTTGCCGACCGCGCGGGTGAGGCGCTGGGTGCCGCCCATGCCCGGGATGACGCCCAGGTTGATCTCCGGCTGGCCGAACTTCGCCGTGTCGGCCGCGATGATGAAGTCGCACATCATCGCCAGTTCGCAACCGCCGCCGAGGGCGTAGCCCGCCACGGCCGCGATGATCGGTGTACGCGCCGCGGTGAATGCCTTCCAGCCCGCGAAGAGATTGCCGAGGTACGCGTCCTGGTAGCTGAGTCCGGACATCTGCTTGATGTCCGCGCCGGCCGCGAAGGCACGGTCGGAGCCGGTGAGCACGATCGCACCAACGCCCGAGTCGGCGTCGAAGGCGGTGACCGCGTCGACCACCTCCGTCATCAGCGCATCGTTCAGGGCGTTCAGCGCCTTCGGACGGTTCAGGGTGATGATGCCGACCCGGCCCCGCTGCTCGGTCTCGATGGTCTGGTAGTCAACTGGCTCTGTGTCGGTCATGCAGCATCCTTCGTTTCGCTCCGGGTTCGGATGTCTCCGATGATGCCGGAAAAATCGAGCCCGGCGCCGTCACCCTCCGCGAATCGCGTGTAGATCGCGCTGGCGAGCATCCCGATTTCGGAATGTACTCCCGTCGACTCGAATGCCTGCGCGGCGAGGCCGAGGTCTTTCGCCATCAGCGCTCCCGCGAATCCGGGCTGGTAGTCCCGGTTGGCGGGGCTCGCCGGTACGGGTCCTGGAACCGGGCAGTTGGTGGTGAGCGCCCAGCACTGCCCGGATGCATGGGCCGCGACGTCGTACAGGGCCTGGTGCTCGAGACCGAGCTTCTCGCCGAGCACAAAAGCCTCACTCACCGCGATCATGGTCGCGCCGAGGATCATGTTGTTGCAGATCTTGGCGGCCTGGCCGAGCCCCGAGCCACCGCAGTGCACGATGCGCTTGCCCATCGCCTCGAACACCGGGAGCGTCTCGGCGAAGTCCTCGTCAGAACCGCCCACCATGAATGCGAGGGTGCCGGCCTCCGCCCCGACGACGCCACCCGAGACGGGCGCGTCGAGATTGCGATGACCGGCGGCGATCGCGAGATCGTGTGCCGCGCGCGCATCGTCGACGGCGATGGTGGAGGAGTCGATGAAGATCGTCCCCGGCTTCGCCGCGGCGAGAAGCTCGCCATAGGCCTGGAGCACGTGCCGCCCGGCGGGCAGCATGGTGATCACGATGTCGGCTCCGTCGACCGCTTCCGCGGCGGTCGAGGAGACCGCGACGCCGAGCGCCGCCGCGGCGTCGAGTGCCGCAGGCATGAGATCGAACCCCGTGACGGCGTACCCGGCTTTGGTGAGATTGACGGCCATCGGACCACCCATGTGCCCGAGACCGATAAATGCGATCGACGTCATCGTCGCCCCTAACTCTTTCGTTTAGTTGAAGACCAGGTCATCCTGGTCGACGGGCCCGAAGTAGGCCGCGACATCCTCGGCACGCACCTCGGCGATCGTGGGCGGCGACCACTTCGGCTGCCGATCCTTGTCGATCACCTGCGCGCGCACGCCCTCCTCGAAGTCTGGCGCGCGGAAGGCGTGCATCGCCATCCGGAACTCCTGCTGGAGCGCCGCCTCGAGCGAGGGAAGTCTTTCTGCCCGGCGGAGGGCCTCGAGAGTGACACTCACCGCGGTCGGCGACTTGCTGCCGACCGCCACGCGGTCGTCGCCCGTCAGCCGATCGAAAATGTCGGCCGCGGAGTCGCCGGCATAGGCCGCGTCGAGCTCGGCCTGTCGAGCCGCCAGTTCGGACGCCGGTGCGTCCTGTGCGACGGCGGCGATGGCAGCATCGGCCGGGGTCGACTCGAGTGCGTTGATGAGTGCCGGGATCCGGTCCGACGGCACGAAGGAATCGGCAAGCCCGATCGCAATGGCATCCCCCGCTCCGATGGATCCGGCCGACAGCGCGAGGTGCGTGCCGAGCTCCCCGGGAGCGTGGGAGAGCAGCCAGGTGCCCCCGACATCCGGGAAGAATCCGATGCCGGTCTCCGGCATGCCGAGCCGAGAGCGTTCCGTGACGACGCGATGGGAGCCGTGCGCCGAGACACCGATCCCGCCGCCCAGAACGATGCCGTCCATGATCGCGACGTACGGCTTCGGATAGTTCGCGATGGTCGCGTTGAGCCGGTACTCGTTGCGCAGGAATGTCGCCGAGTTCTCGAGGTTGCCGCTCTTCGCGTCGGCGTACATCGAGACGATGTCACCGCCGGCGCACAGGCCGCGCTCGCCCGCGCCCGTGATCAGCACGGTGTCAACGGCGTCGTCGGTGGCCCAGGCATCGAGCTGTGGCTGGATGGCGAGCACCATGCCGGTGGTCAGGGCGTTGATCGCCTTCGGGCGATTGAGGATGATGTGGGCCAGCCGCCCCCGATGCTCGAACAGTACCTCGGGTTCGGCTGGCTCACTCACGATGCGTCCTCCAGAAGGGAGCGCCCCACGATCAGGCGCATGATCTCGTTCGTCCCCTCCAGTATCTGGTGCACCCGGAGGTCGCGAACGACCTTCTCGATACCGTAGTCGGCGAGGTAGCCGTACCCGCCATGCAGCTGCAGGGCGCTGTTCGCGGCCGTGAAGGCGACATCCGTTGCGAAGCGCTTCGCCATCGCGCACAGCGACGCGGTCTCCGGTTCGTGGTTATCGAGCGCGGATGCCGCGCGCTTCAGCAGCAACCGCGCGGCGGTGAGGTCGGTCTCCATGTCGGCGAGCGCGAACACCAGCGACTGCTGCTCGGAGAGCGGCGAGCCGAACGCCTCGCGCTGCTTCACGTAGCGCACCGCCTGGTCGAGCGCCCACTGGGCACCGCCGAGCGAGCACGCGCCCATGTTGATGCGGCCGCCGTTCAAGCCTTTCATGGCGAAGCTGAAACCCTCGCCCTCTTCGCCGAGCAGGTTCGCGACGGGCACGCGCACGTTGTCGAAGATCACCTGTTTGGTCGGCTGCGCGTTCCAGCCCATCTTGCGTTCGTTCGCGCCGAACGACAGTCCGGCCACCTCCGACGGCACGATGAAAGCACTGATGCCTTTCGCGCCGTCGCCGCCGGTGCGCGCCATCACCACGTAGACGCTCGATGCACCGGCGCCCGAGATGAACTGCTTCACACCGTTCAGCACGTAGCTGTCGCCGTCGCGCACCGCGGAGGTGACGAGAGCCGCCGCGTCGGACCCGACGCCGGGCTCGGTGAGGCAATAGCTCGCGAGTTGCTCCATCGAGGCGAGCTTCGGGATCCACTGCGAGCGCTGCTCGTCGCTGCCGAAGGAGTCGATCATCCAGACCACCATGTTGTGGATCGAGATGTATGCGGCGATCGTGGTGTCGCCCTTTGCGAGCTCCTCGAAGATCAGCACGGCGTCGCTGCGGGTGAGGCCGGCGCCGCCGACATCCTCGTGCGCGTAGATGCCGCCGAGGCCGAGCTCGCCGGCCTCACGCAGCACGTCGACCGGGAAGTGTTTGTTCTGGTCCCACTCGATCGCATTGGGTGCGAGCCGGCGCTGCGCGAAGTCGCGCACCGCCTCGACCAGGGCCTCCTGCTCTTCGGTGAGAGCGTAGGGCGACACCGCCGGAGGTGCCATGAGGTCGGTCATGACATCGTGGGGATGACGAAGCTGGCGCCCTCTTTCAGGCCGGACGGCCATCGCGAGGTCACGGTCTTGGTCTTCGTGTAGAAGCGGAACGCGTCGGGCCCATGCTGGTTGAGGTCGCCGAACCCCGATCGTTTCCAGCCGCCGAACGTGTGGTAGGCGATCGGCACCGGAATCGGAACGTTCACGCCGACCATGCCCACGTTCACCCGTGCGGTGAAGTCGCGTGCCGTGTCGCCGTCCCTGGTGAAGATCGAGACACCGTTTCCGAACTCGTGGTCGGAGGCCAGGGCGAGCGCCGCCTCGTAGTTCTCGGCGCGGGTGATGATGAGCACCGGGCCGAACACCTCCTCCTTGTAGATCGTCATGTCCTTCGTCACGTTGTCGAACAGCGTCGGGCCGAGGTAGAAGCCGTTCTCGTAGCCCTCGAGAGTGAAGCCGCGGCCGTCGGCGAGAAGCTCGGCGCCCTGGTCGATCGCGCCCTGGATGTACCCCTCGACGCGCTGCTTCGCCGCCGCGGTCACCAGGGGACCGTAGTCCGCGGTCTCGTCGAGCGACTGGCCGATCTTCAAATCACCGACGCGCTCCTTCAGCTTCGCAGCGAGCGCATCGCCGGTCGCCTTGCCAACCGGCACCGCCACCGAGATGGCCATGCAGCGCTCGCCCGCGGAGCCGTACCCGGCCCCGATCAGCGCGTCCGCCACCTGGTCGAGGTCGGCATCCGGCATGACGATCATGTGGTTCTTCGCGCCACCGAAGCACTGCGCGCGTTTGCCGTTCGCGGCCGCCGTCGCATAGATGTACTGGGCGATCGGGGTGGAGCCGACGAAACCGATCGCCTTGACCGTGTCGTTGTTCAGGAGCGCGTCCACTGCCTCCTTGTCGCCGTTGACCACGTTGAGCACACCGGCGGGAAGTCCCGCCTCGAGGAACAGCTCGGCGATCCGCAGCGGCACGGACGGGTCGCGCTCGCTCGGCTTGAGAATGAACGAATTGCCCGCGGCGAGCGCCGGGCCCATCTTCCAGAGCGGGATCATCGCGGGGAAGTTGAAGGGGGTAATGCCCGAGACCACGCCGAGCGGCTGGCGCATCGAGTAGACGTCGATGCCGGTTCCCGCGCCCGTCGAGTACTCGCCCTTCAGCAGGTGCGGGCCGCCGACGGCGAACTCGATCACCTCGACGCCACGCTGGATGTCGCCCTTCGCGTCCGCGACCGTCTTGCCGTGTTCGGACGACAGCAGGCGGGCGAGGGCGTCCATGTCTTTCGCGACGAGGTCGAGGAACTTCAGCAGCACGCGTGCGCGCACCTGCGGGTTCGTCGCGCCCCAGGCCAGTTGGGCCTGTTCTGCGTTCGCGATCGCCGCATCCACTTCCGCCGTGCTCGCCAGCGGCACGCGCGCCTGAACGGCGCCGGTGCTCGGATCGAAGACGTCGGCGAACCGGCCGGAGGTGCCCTTGACGTGCTCCCCGCCGATGAAGTGTGTCAGTTCGCGAACCATGGATGCCTGCCTCTCGCAGCGACCGGTGCGGTCACCGCCAGCATCAATATAGTTGGATGCTCAGTGATCTGGTAGGCAACTCAGGCATTTAGTAGGAAGATCAAGTAAATCTCCCGGCGCACTTACTCCCGCGTCGCACGGTCGTGAACGGTGATCGTGTACCCGTCGAGGTCACGGAACACGAATGTCATTCCGAACGGGCCCTCGAACGGCTCCTGCACGATCGTCGTTCCCGCGGCGGCGAGCTTGTCGTGAAGCGACACCGCCTCGGGGTCGTGGAGCCAGAGAGCCACGCCGAGCCCGAGTTCTCCGGACTCCAGGTCGACCCCCGGCGAGGGGTCCCGCACTGCGAACGTCGGCTGCGTGTCGAAGACGACCGCGTGCGGCGGCGAGAATGACGCACGGGTGAGCCCCACCGTGTTCTCGTAGAAAGCCGCGGCGCGCTCGAGGTTGCGAACCTGCAGTGCCAAAAAGTCGGGGCCGGTGACGGTCATGCTGTTCTCCTTGTATGTCAGTTTCCTTACACGCAACAGTATGTCAGGATACTGACATGGAATACCAGCC
>JAODAT010000094.1 GCA_025463565.1 Microbacteriaceae bacterium | reverse complement strand
CCTGCGAGCGTTCCCACCGTCGGATCGAGACCGAAGTCGGTGTCAACGCCTATGGTGGCCGCGATGACAACGAGAACGATTGATCCCGCAATGCCCACGACGCGCCAACCGCGCGATGTCCAGAAGCTCGCAATGGCAACGCCGATAGCTGAAAGCCCGGCGATCGACCACGCGGAGGCGGCCGTGCCGAGCGGCACGCTCAGGGCATTGGTCGCATCCAGTATCCACACGACTATTACGGCGAACACAGCACCGGATACGGCACCGATGACGGCGACAACCACCCGTCGGCGAGTCGGCCTTCGAATCACCAGGAAGAGCACAGCCAACCCGGCGAGAAGATCGACGATCACCGGAACGATTCCGCCGATGATCTGGATGCGCAGGATGACGAGCGCTGCCGCAGACTGGTGCGGACCCACCCAGGTCAGCGTCACGAAATAGAGCACGAGCGCGATGAAAACCGCGGCGGCGACAGCACCGATTATCACGTTGCGCCTCACCACACGACTACGTGACCTTCGGCGCCCCTGGAGCGCGCGCGGAAGGTCTCTGGTTCGGCGATCATCGGCCATAACGCGCGGGCCCTCCGGGGTGAAGAGCTCGCTCCGGGGAATCGGATTCACTCACTGCGATGCATTCTATGAGTCAAATGTGCGCTTCAAGACAACGAAAGATGCCGGGGCACGACATAATGAGCGGGAAGTTGCCGACGGAGTCACCTCTCTATGGCTACGCGCTTGCCCGAAGTGACGAAATTAGTTGGCGGACCATGAATGATTAGGCGCACTCTGCGTCGAAGCCCGGTGACGATCGTCGTATTCGTCGCTCTCATCATCGTCGCCAGCCTCACCGGTGGACTCCGCGGCCCGGACATCGGCGTCAGGCTGGCTTTCGCCACCGGGTACGGGCAGGTGGTGCAAGAGGGTCGCTGGTGGACCCCGCTGACCTCGGCTTTCCTTACCGAGGGCGGCTGGCAACTGGTCGCTGTCGTGATTGTGGCGACGGGCCTGATCTGGGCGTCCGAGCGTGCACTCGGTTCACTTCGCACCATCCTCGCGTTCGTTGTCACCGGAGTACTGGGTGTGGCGTTCGGGGTCTCGATCCAGGCGATCGGGATCGCCGTCGGTGAGGTCTGGTCTGTGCGGGGAGACCAGATTCCCGCGATCGACCCGATGACACCCGTCGTGGGAACGCTGGTGGCCGCGAGCGCGTTCTACGGTCATTTCTGGCGCGGACGCATTCGTGTGGCCACGATCTCCACCGTGCTGGTGTTCCTGCTCTACTCGGGCCAACCATCCGATCTCTATCGTCTGATCGCCGCGTTCGTCGGCCTTGCGCTCGGCTATCTCCTGCGCACGAAGGACCAGTCGCCGCTGTGGCGACGGAGTTCGCACCACGAGACCCGGGTTCTCGTGTCGGTCGTCATCGCCGTCGCGGCGCTCGGTCCGGTGGTTACGATTTTCTCCGACCGCGCGCGGTTCGGTCCGCTTGCTCCGCTGGGGCTCCTGCTAATGGCAAACCAGCCGACAGTCTCAGCGACCACGGCCGAGCAGTGCCAGTCGCTGACATTCGCTCACGGGTGTCTTCGCACCCTCGCCCTCGAGAGAATCGACGGCGTCGGCCCCGTGCTTCTGACCGTGCTGCCGCTCATCGCGCTGCTCGTCGCTGCGATCTCCGTGCTTCAGGGGCAGCGTTTCGGAGCGTGGCTGGCGATCGTGGTCAACGTCGCCATGTCGGCCCTGGCCGCGCTGTTCTACGGGTTCGTTCCGCTGATCCCTTACAACAGTTCGACCCCGATTCGCCCGTTCGCCGCCGTTGAGCGATCCCTCGACCTCGCGGTCTGCACCCTTGTTCCCCTGGTGATCGCGATCACGGTGTTCGTGAACCTCAAGCATTTCGCGGTACGCATGTCGCGCCGGATCATCCTCACCTACCTGGCGAGCGTCGCCATCACCCTGTTCGCGACGTCTGGACTGTATCTGGGGCTCGGCTGGTTGTTGAGAGACCAGTTCCGGCCGCGTGTCAGCATCGCCGACCTGGCCGCCGACCTGCCGGATCGGTTCGCCCCGGTGGGATTCCTGAAGCTCGAACCGCTCGAGTTCGCACCCGTCGGCCCGGGAGCGTCGATTCTTTACGACTGGGTCGGACCCGTGTTCTGGATCGTCGTCGTGATCGGCGCATTGGTCGTCGCCCTTCGCCCGTCCCGACAGGTCGCCCTGGGTCACGCACGCGCAAACCAACTGTTGCGAAGAGGCGGCGGCGGTTCACTGTCCTACTGGTCGATGTGGAAGGGCAACGACTACTGGTTCTCGGCGGACGGTCGCGCCGCGGTCGCGTATCGAGTTGTCAACGGAATAGCGGTCACCGCTTCCGAGCCGATCGGCGCGCCCGAACCGGCGCGCGCGGCGATTTCGGAGTTTGCGCGTTTCTGTGACGACAACAGCTGGATCGCCTTCTACTACGGGATCCACTCCGAGTACGCCGAAGCCGCCATGGACATGGGCTGGGAGGCGATCATCATCGGCGATGAGACGATCGTCTACCCGGCCGAGTGGAGCACGACGGGCAAGCACTGGCAGGACGTGCGCACGTCCATCAACCGCGCCGAACGCGAGGGGCTGACCGCCCGGTGGACGACGTTCTCCGCGCTGACTCTTCGACAGAGGCTCCAGATCGAAGAGATCTCCGAACGATGGGTGGCCGAGAAAGGCCTGCCGGAGATGGGATTCACTCTCGGCGGGATCGACGAGCTGAGGGACGACTCCGTTCGGCTCATGGTCGCCATCGATTCGACCGAGGGAATCGCCGGGGTTGCCAGCTGGCTGCCGTCCTTCTCGAACGGCCAAACCATCGGCTGGACGCTGGATTTCATGCGCCGCGCGCCCGACGGGTCGAATGGCGTCATGGAGTTTCTCATCGCCCGCGCAGCGGAACAGTTCCGCGCGGACGGCATCCAGTTCATGAGCCTCTCTACGGCACCGCTTGCGCGGAGCACGTCGCCGACGCCGGACAACACCGTAATGGCGAGGATGCTGCGCTACATCGGGAATCGACTCGAACCGGTGTACGGATTCCAGTCCCTGTTCAACTTCAAACGCAAATTCAAGCCGCAGTTCGCGCCGATCTACATGGCCTATCCCGACTCGCTGTCACTGCCGACGATTGCACTGGCGCTCGCAAGAACTTACGTCCCGTCGATGTCACTGCGCCAGGCGCTGAAGTTCGTCAGGTCGATGAACAAGCACAACTGAGGGTTACGAAGGCGCGAGGAAGTCCAGGATCTGACGCGCAAGCTTTCGGTTGCCGAAGGTGCTGATGTGACCGGCACGCGGATAGATCGTGATGCTCGCGTTCGGCATGAGGGCGTGCGTCGCCTCGAACATCTCCGCTGTATAGAACCGGTCACGGCCACCACCGGTAATGAGAGTCGGAACCAGGATAGAGCCCACACGGGACTCGAGGTCGAATCCGTCCTCGGACTCCAGAGTGACCAGCAGGTCGGGATCACGGTGACCGACCACCAGGCGCGGGGCCAGCATCCCCGCCACGGCGAGAAGTACTCGCGTCGGACGCGTCGAGCCGGTGTTCGCGAGAAATTGCCCTGCCGCCAGGCGGGAGCGATTCTTCCGCAATCGACCGGCGATCTGCCGCTGGATGTCCCGGCCGAACTCGCTCAACCGATGGGCGGATGACACGAGCACCAGGCGCCGAACGAGGTCGGGATAGTCGGCGGCGAGTTGCAGCGCGATGCTGCCACCGGTGGAGATTCCCACGATGTCGACCGGCTCGTCGAACAGCAGTCGGATCGCGTCGGCGTGCTCCTGTGCCAGCTGCTCAAACGAGATGCCTGACTCGAGCCCCAGGCGTCGATCGATACTCCAGACCTCCCGGCCTCGCGCGAGTTCCACGATTTCGGACCTCTGCATCCATCGCACGATCGCCCCGGGCACCCCGCGCCGCCCGAACAAGCCGGGGAACACGACGAGAGGCGCGCCAGCCCCGAGGCGCGTGTACGGCAGTGCGGAACTCATGCGGGCTGTCTCGATACTCGTCGGTGGGAATTCGTCAGCGGTCGGCGACCTCAACGAACCTTCGTCTGTGAATCGTAGCCAGCGTTTGTTTCGACCGTGCTCCGCGCAGGTTCGGTCCCGATCCGATGGCGGGCGAGCCACAGCACGTCCCTCCCGAACGACTCGATGAGCAGAACGAGCCCGATCGCGACGACGGCGATCGAGACCGGCAGCGGGGCGAGCCTCGACAGCGCGACGACGAGGCTGATCCCGCAGACCGCGGTGACGATCTTGCGCCAATACCGTGGCGGCAGCTGGGCCCGCATCCAGGGCAGCACCCAGCCGGCGGCCACGAACGCGTACCGCATCAGGCCGATGGCGATCGCCCACCAGCCGACGGTCGGCGCGACAGCGACACTGAGCACGAACAGCAGGAAGGCGTCGACCTCCATGTCGAAACGGGCTCCGAGTGGAGTCTCACTCGCCGTTCTCCGCGCCACCCAGCCGTCAACGGCGTCCAGCAGGAGCGTGGGCACAACTATCGCGGTGGCTAACACGGGCGGCGCCGGAAACGACGTGACGACCAGCGCGCAGACGACCCCGACCAGGGCCGATCGGGTCGCGGTCACAACGTTCGCCGGGCCGAAGCGCATCGCCCGCCGATGGCGCAGTCCCCGGGACAGGAGCGTCGTCGAGACCGCGAAATAACACAGCCCAGTGACCCAGCCCCAGATCGTCAGCGGCACGACCAGGTTCACGATCGCCAACAGGCCGAGTGCGCCCGGCACCCAGAACCACGGCACAATCTGAACCTTTCCCATACCCGCCTCCGTTACATCGTTATGGCCCTCACCCAGAACACGTTGCCGGTAGTGCGTTCGGTTCACCGCGACAATGTCGACGCGGTCGCATACTGGGCGACCGCGCCCGCGCAGGGCGAGTTCAGAACCCAGTCCTTGGGCGATCCGGGCGACGGCGAGGCACGGGTGAGAACGCTTGTCACGGGCATCAGCCGCGGCACCGAGGGAATCGTCCTCCGCGGCGAGGTTCCCGAGTCGGAGTGGCAGCGGATGAGGGCCCCCTTCCAGGACGGCGAGTTCCCGTTCCCGGTGAAGTACGGCTATCTCAACGTTGGCGTCGTCGAGCGTGGACCGCGCGACTTGCTCGGTCGCACGGTCTTCACGCTGTACCCCCACCAGTCGCTCTTCGACGTTTCGGTGGACGCCATCACCGTGGTTCCCGAGTCTGTGCCGCCGCGACGGGCCGTTCTCGCTGGTGCCGTCGAGACCGCGGTCAACGTGCTCTGGGATGCCGGTCCACTCCTGGGCGACCGCATCGCGGTGATCGGTGCGGGCATGATCGGTGGCGCGATCGCGTGCCTGGCGCGCTCAGTGCCCGGCGTCGAGGTGACGCTGGTGGATATCGACCCGTCGAAGGCAGGCCTTGCACGGCAGCTCGGGGTGGAGTTCGCCGGCCCCGACACGCCCGGCGCCGACTATGACCTCGTCATCGAAGCGAGCGGAACAGAGCAGGGGCTGGCCACTGCGCTGCGGTCGGTGGCGACCGACGGTGTCATCGTGGTCGCCAGTTGGTTCGGCTCCCGGCCCGTGCAACTTGAGCTGGGAGCGGACTTCCACTCTCGACGCCTCACGATCCGCTCGAGCCAGGTCGGCGTTGTGGCCTCGGTACGACGGGATCGCAGAACACCACACCAGCGCCTAACGCTCGCGCTACGCCTGCTCGAGGACCCGGCCTTCGACTCCCTGCTGGGCGACGACTCGCCCTCGACCGAACTGCCCGGCATCATGGCACGGCTCGCCGCGCCGAATGCCAGCGGCGCACTCTGCCACACCATCGAGTGGAGCGCGTCATGACTTTCAGCGTCACGGTCCGTGACCACATGATGATCGCGCACAGCCTTCGGGGCGAGGTGTTCGGGCCTGCCCAGCGCCTGCATGGCGCGACCTATGTCGTCGACGCGACCTTTCGTGCTACCGAACTCGATTCCCACGGCATCGTGATCGACATCGGACTCGCGTCAGACGCGCTGCGGCAGATCACCGGCTCGCTCGGCTATCGCAACCTGGACGACGACCCCGGCCTCGCGGGCATCAACACCACCACCGAACAACTGTGCAAGCACGTGGGCGACAGGCTCGCGACATCCGCACGGTCGGGTGAATTCGGCGACGCGCGGCTTACAGGCATCGTCGTCACCCTGCACGAATCGCATATCGCCTGGGCGTCGTACGAGGTGGAGCTGTGACGCGCGACCGGGAGCTGTGGTTCATCGTTCCCGACGGGCTGGATGACCCCGAACGCGTGACCGGTGGCAATGTCTACGACCGGCACGTGCGCGACGGTCTTCAGAATGCCGGGTGGAACCTCCGGGTGTGCGCGGCGAGCGATCCCGCGACCACCGAAGCGGCACTCGCCGCGATCCCACCGGGATCGATAGCCCTCGTCGACGGACTGGTCGCCGGCTGGGCGCCCGCCGCCGCGGTGCGCGCCGCACAGCGCCTGCCGGTCGTGATCATCGCGCACATGCCGGTCGACGACCGAGCGCTCGGCGCCGCGGCACACGTCATCGCCACGAGCGAATGGACGGCGAACGGAGTTCGCGGACAAGGACGGGTGCGCTCGGCGCTCGTGACCGTTGCCGTGCCGGGCGCCGAGCCCGGCGCGACTCCGTCGGGCGATCCCGACTACCGGCACTTGCTCTGCGTCGGCGTGGTCTCCGCGCACAAGGGCCAGGACATCCTGCTGCGCGCTCTCGATTTGCTGTCGGACGACGACTGGAGCTGCACTCTGGCGGGGTCGCGCACCACCGATCCCGACTTCGCGGCCGAGATCTCGGCGGCCGCTTCCCACTTCGATGGCCGGGTGCGCATGCCCGGCGTGCTCGACCGGCCCGAACTGGCGGCCGCATACGCGAGCGCCGGCCTGCTCGTCGCCCCTTCTCGTACCGAGAGCTACGGAATGGCGATCATCGAGGCTCGGCAGTGGGCCATCCCCGTCATCGCCAGCGACACCGGTGGCATCCCGGAGGCTGTGGCCGGCGGCGGAGCGCTCCTCGTGAAGAGCGACGATCCGCACGCGCTGTCTCAGGCTCTGGAGCGGTGGATGTCCGAGCCGGCACTGCGCGACACCCTCCGCGCCGAAACGACGCGTGACCGCTCACTGGTGCCGACGTGGGCGGACACGATTGCGCTCATCGACGCAGCACTGGAGTCGGTATGACCGTTCTCGCGACCGTTTCCGCCGAGTGGCTCACCCTGCGCGGCGAGGCCGACGCCCGTGCGCGCTCGCGCACCCTGGTCGACGAACTCGCCCACCGGCTCGGGGATGGTCCGCTCATCGTGCACGACCTGGGCAGCGGCTCCGGCGCGATGATGCGCTGGCTTGCGCCACAGCTCCGCGCACCGCAACGGTGGGTGCTGCACGATGCCGACCCACAGATCCTCGGCACGCGCGACCCCTCGCCCGTGCTCGACGGGCAGGGGCAGGTCGTCGGTTCGCAGCCCAGCATCGAGCAACTCGGCGATCTCGGACGCGACGCGTTTCACGGCGGTTCGGCGGTCGTGGCATCCGCGCTGCTGGACGTGATCACCGAAAATGAGGCACGACTCATCGTCAACGCGTGCGTCTCCGCGGGAACTCCCGCCCTGTTCAGTCTCAGCGTGAGCGGCCAGGTGCTGCTCGACCCCGGGTATCCGGCGGACGAGCACTTCGGCGCGGCCTTCAACGATCACCAGCGACGTGTCGCAGACGGCCGCCGGCTGCTCGGACCGGATGCGGTGCGAGTCGTGGCACGGATGTTCGCCACGGCCGGCTGGTCGGTTCGAGAACTCGACACCCCATGGCGCCTGGGGCCGGACGAGTCCACCCTCAGTGCCGAATGGTTGGCGGGCTGGGTCGGCGCGGCCGTCGAACAGCGGCCGGAGCTCGACTCCGCCGCCGGCCGCTACCTCGCGCTGCGCCGCACACAGCTGGCCGCCCGTTCACTCTCCGTCACCGTTGGGCACAGGGACGTGATCGCATGGCCCCAGTAAGCAGGGTTTCGCCGCGGGCGAGGGCAGCGATCGGAGCGGTCGGTGGCGCCGTCGTGCTCATCGCCACGATCGCGACCGTGGGCACCGGCGCGTTCCTCAAGGGGTTTTCCGCGCTGTCCCCGATGACCATCGGGCTCGCGGTGATTCTGGCGGCGATCGCGACGGCGGCCGCCGCGTGGCGCTGGCGCACGGTCGCCTCCGGCCTCGGGCTGGAGCTGCCTTTCTTCACCGCGGTGGTCGCGTACTACCGTTCGCAGTTTCTTAACACGGTGCTGCCGGGTGGCGTGCTGGGTGACGTTCACCGCGCGTACCGGCATGGCCGGAGCGCCGGCCCGCTCTCGATCGCCGTCCGCGCCGTCGCGATGGAGCGGATCGCGGGCCAGGCCGTGCAGCTCACGCTGGTCGTGATCGTGCTGGTGGTCCTGGGAGTGACGTCGCCGTTACGCGCGGTCGCCTGGACCATCGGGGGTGCCGCGACCGTCGTCGCGCTCGCCATCGCCATCACCGCCCTGACGACGCGAGGAAGGGCGGTACTGCGACGCGAAGCGCTGTCTCTGCGGAGCGTCTTCGTCTCGATCCCGCGCACTCTCCAGATCGTTGGCGCATCGATCGTCGTCGTCGCGTCGCACGCGGCGACATTCGTTGTGGCCTGTGTGGCCACGGGCGTTCGAGCAACGCCCCGCGAACTGCTGGCGGTGGCACTGGTCGCGCTGCTCGCCGGCTCGATCCCCGTGAGCCTCGGCGGGTGGGGGCCACGCGAGGCCGGCACAGCAGCAGCGTTCGCCGTGCTGGGTCTGGGCGCCTCAGCTGGCCTCGCGTCATCAACCGCCTTTGGCGTTCTCGCCATGGTGGCCCTGCTTCCGGGCGCGGCCGTCGTGATCGCCGATCGTGTTCGCCCTGCCCCCGCCCTCGCCGTACAGCCTGCACTCGCTGTCAAGCCAGAACGTGCCATCCAGAAGGAGACCACCGCATGAGCGACCGACCATATGTCACCCTGAGCTGCGCTATGTCGATCGACGGCTACCTGGACAGTGCCGCCCCGACCCGGCTCGCGATGTCGAATGCCGCCGACCTCGACCGGGTCGACCGCGTGCGTTCGGAGAACGACGCGATCATGGTCGGCGCATCGACCGTGCGACGGGACAACCCCCGACTTCTGGTGCGGAGCGAGCAACGCCGAATGGGGCGCGTTGCGGCCGGTCTTCCTCACTCGCCGACCAAAGTGACCGTGACCTCCCGGGGCGAGCTCTCCCCCGATGCCGAGTTCTTCACCTCGGGCGACGTCGAGAAACTCGTCTACACGCCGCACGGGAAGGCACGGCGGCTGGCCGCGCGGGTCGGCGACGTCGCCACGGTGATCGGACTGGCCGAACGCGTGACGATGGCCGGCATCCTCGACGACCTCGTCGGTCGCCGAGGTGTGCACCGCCTGATGGTCGAGGGTGGAGGCAAGCTGTTGACCCAGTTTCTTGCCGAGGATCTCGCCGACGAGTTACAGCTCGTGGTCGCCCCGTTGTTCGTCGGCGAAACCCGAGCCCCACGAGTGGTCGGGCCGGCACGATTCCCCTGGACGGCGTCCCGGAGAGCTGTGCTTGCGGGCAGCCGGCAGATCGGGGACGTGATGCTGCTGCGCTATGCCCTCTCCGATCGCTTCGACGGGTACGAGCGAAGCGAGCAGGACGAGCCCGCTATCGGTCGCGGCGTCCCGATGGAGTCGCGATGATTCGCGCGCGCTGGTGGGGCCGCGTCACTCTCGTCGTCGCGATCGTGCTGCTGGTCGTCATCCCGCTCGTGCCCGACCTCATCGCCAGAGGCTCACCGTTCGGGCTCGCCAGGCTGCCGATCGAGTCCATCGTCGCGGTGCTCGTACTCGCCATGATCCCGTGGCGTGCGGCGCGCATCGTCGTCGCCCTGCTGTTCGGCCTCGTGACGACGGCCGGGCTGCTGTTCGCGGCACTGGATGCGGCTTTCGAATTCGCGCTCGACATCCACTTCGACCCCACCGACTGGCCCGAGGTCAACGACGGCTACGGCGTGGTGCAGGATTCGATCGGGTCCACCGAGGCGGTGCTCGTGCTCATCGTCGTCGCGCTCGTGGCCGTTATCACGGTAGTTGCTCTCGCCTGGGCGGTGCTGCGCGTGGATGGCGCAATCAGGCGTCGCCGCCGAAACGGTGCCGTCAGTGTGGTCGCCGTCACGGCGGTCTGGGTCGTGCTGGCCCTCACCGGCGCCCAGCTGGTGGCCGGTGCGCCATTCGCGGCATCCGCCACCGTCGGTGCGATCGGGTCCGCCGTAGCGCGGGGCCAGACCTCTCTGGCTGCCGAAGCGGGACTGGCATCCCAGGTGAAGGACGATCCGTACAGCAAGCTTCCGACATCCGACCTGCTCACATCGTTACGCGGCAAGGACGTGATCCTCGCCTTCGTCGAGAGTTACGGCCAGCTTGCGGTGCAGGGCACCGATTTCTCGGGGGGCGTGGATTCGGTACTCACGCAGGGCCAGTCAGAGCTCACCGCGGCCGGCTACACCTCGCAGAGCGCGTGGCTCAACTCGCCGACCTTCGGTGGACTCAGCTGGCTCGCACATTCGACGCTGGAGTCCGGGGTATGGGCGAACACGGCACCGATCTACAGTTCGCTGATCCGGAGCGGTCGCTTCACTCTGAGCGATGCGTTCCGGGATGCCGGCTGGCACACGGTGAGTGACGTTCCCTCGGACACCAAACCCTGGCCATTCGGGTCTTCGTTCTACCACTTCCAGACCCTCTACACCGCGAACAATGTCGGCTACCAGGGACCCGCGTTCGGTTACGCGCGGATTCCCGACCAGTACACCTGGCAGTACTTCGCGAGCCACGAACTGGCCGAACCGCACCAGCCGGTGATGGCCGAGATCGACCTCGTGTCGTCCCACACCCCGTGGGCTCCTTTACCCAAAATGGTGCCGGCTGCGTCGGTGGGCGACGGTTCGGTCTACGACCCGCAGCCGGCGGAGGGTGACTCGGCGGCATCCGTCTGGAAGGATCCCAAACTGGTCCAGCAGGCCTACGGACAGTCCGTGCAGTACTCGCTGAACGCGATGTTCTCGTTCCTCAAGACCTCGAACGACCCGAACCTCGTGGTCATCGAGCTGGGCGACCACCAGCCCGCGACCATCGTCAGCGGCAAGGGCGCAGACCACGAGGTGCCGATCTCGATCATCTCGAAAGACCCGACAGTGTTCCAGTCGATCTCCGGCTGGCACTGGGTGAACGGCCTGACCCCGACCGCGGACGCGCCGGAGTGGCCGATGGACGCCTTCCGCAACCGGTTTCTCGATGCGTTCGACGCGAAACAGTAACTACTCGCGCGCTCGATCGCTCCGTGTCGGTGCTCGTGGAAGCCTTACGCTTCGACCGCAGCCCTGACTCGTTTCCATCGTTCGATGGTCTCGGGAGTCATCGTGAAGTGGATGAGCGACGAGTCGAGCGGCGGTGTCAGTTGCGTGCCGGCGAAGCCGATGATGGGCCAGGTGCCCGTGCCGTAGTGCTTCTCGAAATGCGGGCCCAGTTTCGCCCACACGATGCGGTATTGGTCGAGGCTTCGTCCCGTCGCTGAGGCGAACTCATTCTGCGTGAACCATTTCGGGTCGGCAGCAACGATATCCATGATTTCCGTGAGCACCTGCGTGCTCGTGTAAGTACCAGCCGCGATGCGCGCCAGCTGGCCTTCGGTCCAGACCTGGTCGGCTCTATCGAATGCGGCCTGGATGCGGTCGGACTGCCAGGAGCGGTCCGACGACTGAACGTGGGCCTCGGCGGAACTGCGGCTGGTCGCAAGTTCGGCAAGGAGGCGGTAGACAGCCGGCACGTGCTGGTTAGGCACTGGTATGTATTGGAATTCGGACTGCCCGGAATCGGCCAGAGGGATTGTCATCAGGTTCCAATCGGTAAGCGGATGAGATCCCATAAGGATATTGCTCGGTACCGCTAGAAGCAACTATGGTGGTTGTAGACGGTCGCATGGAATACCTAGATCGGATCCGCGAACGACATGCGGCATGGCGCTGCGAGAAAGAGGAACCAATGCACGGCAATGACATGAAGGTTGAAACACCTCTACCGCTGACCGAGCTCGAGAACAGGCGCGAGTACGAGGGGTACGACCCGTCCATGAGTCAATGCTCCAACTGCGGCACCGGACCCTTGGACGACTGGTACCCGGTCGGCGACGTGGTCGTGATCAGGCATTGGCTGCGTTCCAGTGTCGACGTGCCCGGCGGCGGCCACTACCGCTGGTACTGCCCGGAACACGCGGAGAAGTGGGGCGGCACCTGGTACCCCAACAGCCATCTCGCTCCTGCTGACCTGTTGCCAGAAATTGTCCATCCATGCGCTCACGTTGCCGGCGCGAACACCAAATGCGACCAGACCGCCGTCGAACCGTTCGACGGCGTGTGGCTATGTGGACAGCACGCCGAAGTCGAGCACATGAACCGTCGCATCGCAGAATTGATGGGCGTCGACGAGGATTAGGGCCGGACTCACGCGAAGAGATGCTTCGTGAACTTGTGTGGACCCTACCGGGCTCGAACCGATGACATCCACGGTGTAAACGTGGCGCTCTACCAACTGAGCTAAGAGTCCGCAGCCTGAATTCTACAAGGCTCGGTCATACACTCGCTGCATGTCGACGACCGTCCAACGCCCGAACCCCCTTAATAGCCAGCGCGCGCCGCACGACTGGCATGCCGAGCACAAGAAGCATTTGACGCGGGGCGAACGCGCCGCCGATATCATGCGCAACGGCATGGGCAGCTGGAAGTTCGTGGGCGGGTTCGTGCTCTTCATGATCATCTGGGCGATCATCAACACGGAGACGAAGGGCTGGGACCCCTATCCCTTCATCCTGCTCAACCTGTTCCTGAGTATGCTCGCGGGACTGCAGGGAGCCATCCTGCTGATCGCGGCGAAGCGGCAGGATGCCATCGCTGCAGCGCTTTCGCACCACGACTACGAGACGAACGTGGCGTCAAAGAAGGACATCGAGGCGCTGCTGGAGATCAACAACCGTCAGCTGCAGATGATCGACGATCTGCACCAGTACATCGCTGACCTAACGGTGCGCGCGACCGCGGCAGCGCCGCCGGAGCTGAAGAACTAGACGAGCGGCACGTCTCTGCGCGTACTAGTTCTCTAGGCCTTCTCCGCGCCGGTCGCCCAGTCGGGTGCTCCGCGCGCGGCGAAGGCCGTTCCGACGAGGGCCACGGCAAGCATCACGTTCACTGCGACGAGTCCGGCGGTAACCCCGAGCTGGAGAACGAGGATGGCACCGACCACCGCACCGGCCAACATGGCGAGCACCGCGATGAGACGCCTCGTCGCCGTCGGCAGGTCTCTCTTCCGCAGGTCTGACCCGATGCCCGTGAGCGTCATCGTGAGCACGGTCGTCGTCATGTCGGGCACGCCGAGGTGGCGTACCACCGCGTTCTGGACCCCGAGAGCGATGGCGCCCACCGCGACGATGACCAGTTGCCGCGCCAGAGGCAGCGGACCTCCGGCGGTAACACTGATCGCGAGGGCCACGACGAAGAGCACCAGCTGAACGATGAGGGCGGTGCGCAACAGCTTGCCCCGATGGGTGCCGAACCGCAAGATGATCACACCCCCGCACGAGGCCCCGACGAGGAACCCGGCGAGAGCGACGAGCGACCCCCACAGGCTGTAGCCGGGCGCTCCCGCCAGCGCGAAGCCGATGAACACAACGTTTCCAGTCATGTTGGCGACGAAAACACGGCCCAGCCCCAGGATGCTGATCGCATCGATCAGCCCGGTGCCGAAAGTGAGCAGCAGCAGGATTGCCGGCAGGGGTCCGTGCACGGGGTGAGCGAAATAGTTGCGGGCAGTCATGGGGCGACCGCGTCGTACACCCACGCGACATCCTCGCCGCCATGACCCGCATCGCTTGCGGTTGCATACAGGCGTTCGAGGGCATCGAGATAGGGGGCTCTCCGGGAGAAGCCGAACGTCGACTGGGCGAGGCGCAGGTCTTTCAAGAGACCATCGAGTGCGAACTGGGGAGCGCGGTCGCCGTTCAGAATGGTTTCCCCCTTGGCATGGGCGTACGGGCTGTCGGAGGCCGACCCGCTGATGGCATCCAGGAACAGGGTCGGCTCGAGTCCGAACTTGAGGGAGAGCGCGAGCGATTGCGCGGTTCCCGCGGTCAGACTCGCCACCCAGGTGTTGCAGACGAGCTTGAGATCGGATGCCGCGCCCAGGCCTTCGCCGACGATGACCGTTCTCGACCCGATCGCATCGAAGACCGACCGGAGCGAGGCGCACGCCGCCGCCTCCCCGGAAGCGAGCACCGTCAGCGCACCGCGCTCGGCGGGACCCTTGGTGCCAAGCACGGGCGCATCCACGACTGCAACGTGATTCGAGGATGCCGCGGTCGCGACCGCGCGCATCCCCTCGGCCCCGATCGTGCTGCTCTGCATCCAGACGGCGCCGGCGCGCATGGCCGGCAGGAATTCGCCGGCGACCTCGAGCACGGCGGCCTCATCGAACAGCATCGTGATCACGACATCCGCATCGCGAACGGCGTCGGCCGGGTCAGTTGCCACTCTGGCGCCGGACTCCACGAGTGGTGCCGTCTTCTCGACGCTGCGGTTCCAGACTGCGACCCAGAACCCCCAACGCAGTAGCGAGCGGGTCATCGCCGCTCCCATCGTTCCTGTGCCAAGTACTGCCACCCGGAGAACTGATCCGGCGGTGGTCAGTGAATCGGACATGATCTTCCTCAATTCGTTGCGTGATAAATGCTTCCCACATATACTGTACATCGTGACCAGTAATGTGCAACCGGAACCCCGGCGGGGACGTCCCCGCAGCGAGAACGCGAGGCGCGCCATTCTCGACGCGGCTGCCGGACTCGCCTTCGAGGGTGCCGCAAGCGCCGGAATCGATTCGATAGCAGCGCGGGCAGGGGTGAGCCGCACCACCGTCTACAAGTGGTGGCCGTCGGCCGCCGCCGTGCTGCTCGAAGGACTGCTCGACCGCACCCACGACACGATCGAAGCCCCGGACTCTGCGACGACTCGCGAAGCGCTCACCGAATATCTCGCGAAGCTCGTCGTGCTCTTCCGGGACAGCTCCGCGGGCGCCTTGCTCCGAGGGCTGACGGCAGCATCGGTGACCGATGCGGGCGTTGCCCACGCGATCATCGACGAGTGGTTCACGCCGCGTCGCACCGCCATCATCGCGTTGCTCGCGGAGGGCGTGCGCCGGGTCGAACTTCGGGCCGACCTCGACTACGAGGTCACGACCGACGTGCTGTTCGCGCCGATCTACTATCGGCTGATGTACCAACATCGACCGCTGACCGACCGATTGGCCGCCGAAATCATGGCAGTGTGCTGGCCTGGCATTGCTGCGCAAAGAGAAAGCTAGGAAATCATGAAGACCTTCACTCCACCCCAAACGACTCTTGACGCGTCGAACGTTATCCTCGGCCTCATGCGGATCCGCGACATGGATGACCAGGCGATCCGCGCCCTGGTGGGCGCCGCGCGCGACGCGGGTATCAACTTCTTCGACCATGCCGATGTGTATGGCGGGGACCACGGCTGCGAGAGACGCTTCGGGGATGCCATCACCTTCACGCCTTCCGATCGCGAGTCGGTCATCATCCAGTCCAAGGTCGGAATCAGAAGCGGGTTCTGGGACTTCTCGAAGGAGCACATCCTCGACTCCGTCGACAAGACCCTGGCCGCCCTGCGCATCGACTACCTGGACATCCTGCTCCTGCATCGTCCCGATGCGCTGGTCGAGCCGGACGATGTCGCCGCAGCATTCGACTCCCTGCAGAGCTCAGGAAAGGTTCGCAATTTTGGGGTGTCGAACCAGACCCCGGGCCAGGTGGAGCTTCTCAAGCGCTCGGTGCGCCAACCGCTGGCCTTCAACCAGGTGCAGTTGAGCATCACGCACGCACCACTGATCGCAGCCGGTGTCTCGGCCAACATGGCAGCGCTGGACCAGTCGATCGACCGCGACAACGGCATCCTCGACTACAGCCGGCTGAACGACATCACCCTGCAGGCGTGGTCGCCATTCCAAAAGGGCTTCTTCGACGGCGTCTTCATCGAGGACCGCGAGAACTTCGGCCCGCTCAACGACGCGCTCGATGAAATCGCCTCAGCGCACGGTGTGACGCCGACAGGCATCGCCGTTGCCTGGATCACCAGGCACCCCGCGAACATGCAGGTCGTGCTCGGCACGACCAAACCGGAACGAGTGGCAGAATCCGCCGCCGGATCGGACATCCAGCTCTCGCGCGAGGAATGGTACCGGCTCTTCACCACGGCCGGTCACGTGCTTCCGTAGCTAGACGAGCGCGGGCGACAGTTCTTTCAACGCCTCGCGGTATTCGGCGATGGAGCGCGCCTGGCCGGGCTCGTTGATGAAGCTGGCCCTGATGATGCCGTGGGTGTCGATAAGGAAGCTCGCGCGAGTGGCGAATCCCTTGTTCTCGAGGAACACCCCATACTCCTTGGCGACGGCACCGTGCGGCCAGAAATCGGCCAGCAGGTTGAACTCGTAGCCCTCGGCATCGGCGAACGCGCGCTGGGTGGCCTTCGAGTCGACCGAGATGCCGAGCAGTTCGACGCTCTTGTCCGCAAACAGCGAGAGGTTGTCGCGCAGATCGCAGAGTTCGGTCGTGCAGGTGCTGGAGAACGCGAGCGGGAAGAACACGAGCGCGACGGGCTTCTTGCCGCGGAATTCGCTCAGTCGAACGTGCTCCCCGAACTGGTTGGCAAGCTCGAAGTCGGGTGCCTGGGTGTCATTCTCCAGAGCCATTGCTGTCATCGTCCTTTCGCGCCGGACGACATGAACGTCCGGTGAACACGAATGGCCATGTTACGCCTGTGTGGGAGCACTTCGGTCGTTATGCGGGAGACAGGGTGATGCCGTGCGCGAACGAGAGCACATCGCCGGGTGCGAGCGAGAACTGGCCCGGTTTTGCGGCATAGTCGCCGCTGAATCCCTCCGGCGCCGCCATACCGAACCAGGGCTCGATGCAGATGAAGTCGCCGGGCTTGCGCGACCACACCCCGAGAAACGGAAAGTCGTCGAAATCGACGGTGACCGAAGGCCCGTCCGGTGCCGAATACCGAACAGAGCGGCTGCGAAGCTTGTCGAAGATAACGGCGTCGTCGTCGAACAGTTCCTCGTTCAGGCTGAGGGTGCGACCGGAGACCGGGGTGGGGAAGGTCTCGTCACGCAGAAGGCCATGCGCGTCAACCCGGCGGATGGGCTCCGCCTCGTCGTGCGGGAACTCGAGCGAGTGCCAGTTTCGCGGAATCGAGTCCACCAGCGGCCAGGCGAATCCCGGATGCTCACCGAGCGACGCCGAGAACGCCTCTGTACCGGTGTTGGTCACCGTCGTCAGAACGCCGAGCCGCTCCCCCTCGAGCGCGTATCGAACCGTGAGAGTGAAAGGGAATGGAAACTGCGCGAGCGACTCCGCGGTGTCTCGCAGTGTGAACAGTGCGCCGGTGATCGATTCCTCCGTGATGGCGAAAACCATGTCACGCGCGAAGCCGTGCTGGTGGATGCGGTAGCTGCGACCGTCGACGACCAGCTCGTCGTGCGGCATCCGACCGACGATCGGAAAGAGGATGGGTGCGCGACGCGGCCAGGCCTCGCCGCCCTGCCACAGGTACTCGCGTCCCTTGCGATCGGTGAGCGACTGAAGCTCCGCGCCGACGGGGTTGATCGCTACCCGGAGGCTGCCGTTGTCGAGGATGCTGGACACCATAACCATGACGCTACACGGACGTGCGAAGGCGCGGGACACGGGCGCGCGCAGACGCGGGCGCACTGAGAACTAGAATCGTTGAGGCCGCTTGCCGGACGTTCGCAACCCGTTCGTTCCTCCCTGCGGTCGCACGAATCCGCGAACACGAGCGAGGTTGACGTTGACGGTAAACGACCAGGATCCGTACTCGGTGAACCACACCGACCAGGACCCGGCAGAGACTGCAGAGTGGAACGAGTCGCTCGACGAACTCGTCGCACGACAGGGCCACGAGCGAGGTCGCGAGATCATGCTCAGCCTGCTCAAGCGGTCGAAGGAGCTCCACCTCGGCGTGCCGATGGTGCCCACCACGGACTACCTGAACACGATCGCTCCCGAGAACGAGCCCGAGTTCCCCGGTGACGAGGATCTCGAACGCCGCTATCGCGCCTGGCTCCGCTGGAACGCGGCCATCACTGTGCACAGGGCGCAGCGACCCGGCATCTCGGTGGGCGGCCACATCTCCACCTATGCCGGCTCCGCGACGCTGTACGAGGTCGGCGAGAACCACTTCTTCCGCGGTCGCAACCACCCCGGTGGCGGCGACCAGGTCTTCTTCCAGGGTCACGCCTCCCCCGGCATGTACGCACGCGCCTACCTCGAGGGCCGGCTCAGCGCCGACCAGCTCGACGGCTTCCGCCAGGAGAAGTCGCACGCACCCAACGGCCTGTCGTCGTACCCTCACCCGCGTCTCATGCCGGACTTCTGGCAGTTCCCGACGGTGTCGATGGGCCTCGGACCGATCAACGCGATCTACCAGGCGCAGTCCAACAAGTACCTCACCAACCGTGGCATCAAAGACGCATCCGACCAGCAGGTCTGGGCGTTCCTCGGTGACGGCGAAATGGACGAGGTGGAGAGCCGCGGCGCTCTCCAGCTGGCGGCGAATGATGGCCTCGACAACCTCAACTTCGTCATCAACTGCAACCTGCAGCGTCTCGACGGCCCGGTGCGCGGCAACGGCAAGATCATCCAGGAACTGGAGAGCTTCTTCCGCGGGGCCGGCTGGAACGTGATTAAGGTCGTCTGGGGCCGCGAGTGGGATGCCCTGCTCGCACAGGACACCGACGGCGCCCTTCGCGACCTGATGAACCGCACGCCGGATGGCGACTACCAGACCTATAAGGCCGAGAACGGCGCGTACGTTCGCGAGAACTTCTTCGGCCGTGACCCGCGCACCCTGGAGATGGTCAAGGACTACACCGACGACCAGATCTGGGGCCTGAAGCGTGGCGGCCACGACTACCAGAAGGTCTACGCCGCGTTCAAGGCCGCATCGGAGCACACCGGCCAGCCGACCGTCATCCTCACGAAGACCGTCAAGGGGTATGGACTCGGGCCGTCCTTCGAGGGTCGCAATGCGACCCACCAGATGAAGAAACTCAGCCTCGACAACCTCAAGCAGTTCCGCGACGTGATGCGCATCCCGATCACTGATGCGGTGCTCGAAGAGAACCCCTACCTGCCGCCGTACTACCACCCGGGCGAGAACGACGAGGCGATCCAGTACATGCAGGAGCGCCGGCGTGCGCTCGGCGGCTACGTGCCGGAGCGTCACTCGAAGTTCGAGCAGATCGCGATTCCCGAGAACAGCGCGTACGACATCGCGAAGAAGGGGTCGGGCAAGCAGGAGATCGCCACGACGATGGCGTTCGCTCGTCTGCTCAAGGACATCCTGAAGGACAAGGGCATCGGCAACCGCATCGTTCCGATCATCCCGGATGAGGCGCGCACCTTCGGAATGGACGCCTACTTCCCGACCGCCAAGATTTACAACCCGCAGGGCCAGCACTACACCTCGGTCGACCGCGAACTGCTTCTCGCATACAAAGAGAGCCCGCAGGGCCAGATAGTGCACGTTGGCATCAACGAGGCCGGTGGTTTCGCCGCCTTCACCGCGGCCGGAACCGCGTACGCCACCCACGGCCAGCCGCTCATCCCGGTCTACGTGTTCTATTCGATGTTCGGATTCCAGCGCACCGGCGATGCCATGTGGGCGGCCGGCGACCAGATGGCTCGCGGGTTCATCATCGGCGCGACCGCCGGTCGCACCACTCTCACCGGTGAGGGCCTGCAGCACGCGGACGGGCACTCGCCGCTACTGGCGTCGACGAACCCGGCGGTGCTCGCCTACGACCCCGCCTACGGCTACGAGATCGGCCACATCGTGCAGGCCGGTTTCGAGCGCATGTACGGCGGCACTCATCCCAACCCGAACGTCATGTACTACATCACCGTCTACAACGAGCCGATCCAGCAGCCGGCCGAGCCGGAGAACCTGGATGTCGACGGCATCATCAGGGGGCTGTACTGGCTGAAGGGCGGGTCGGGCGACGGCCCGAAGGCGCAGCTTCTCGCCTCCGGTGTCGCGGTGCCGTGGGCGCTCGAGGCGCAGCAGCTGCTCGCCGACGACTGGGGTGTCTCCGCCGACGTCTGGTCGGTCACCTCGTGGACCGAACTTCGCCGGGACGGCCTCGCGGCCGACCAGCACAACTTCCTCCACCCGAATGACGAGAAGCACGTGCCATACCTCACGCAGAAGCTGTCCGGCTCCGACGGTCCGTTCATCGCGGTCACCGACTTCATGCACGCAGTGCCCGACCAGATCCGGCCGTTCGTGCCCGGCGACTTCGCGACGCTCGGCGCCGACGACTTCGGTTTCTCTGACACGCGCGCCGCAGCCCGCCGCTTCTTCCAGATCGACGGTCCTTCGCTCGTCGTCAAGACGCTCGAGTCGCTGGTCAAGCAGGGAAAGCTCGATGCGAGCGTGCCCCAGCAGGCCATCGAGAAGTACGCACTGCACGACGTGAACGCGGGAACCACCGGCTCAGCCGGCGGCGAGAGCTGAGCGGCGCCGGGGCGTAATGGCAGTCGCGAGAACGAAGGAGCAGACCCTCACCTGGTTGAGGTCGCTTTCCGGCGAACTCGCGACAGCCACGCTCAAACGCCTCGACGACGAACTGCCCTGGTACGGCGAGATGCCCCCCGGGCGCCGTTCGGCCGTCGGGCTCGTGGCGCAGGCCGGCATCACGTCGTTTATCCATTGGTACGACGACCCCTCGTCGACGCCGTGGATCGCCGCTGACGTGTTCGGCGCAGCGCCCCGCGAGCTGCTGCGATCGGTGAGCCTCACGCAGACGCTCCAGCTCATCAAGGTGACCGTCGAAGTGGTCGAGGAACGCGTGAAGGGCGCAGACGAGTCGGTGCGCGAAGCGATCCTGCTGTACTCGCGGGAGATCGCGTTCGGAGCGGCGGATGTCTACGCCAGGGCGGCGGAGGCTCGCGGCCTGTGGGATGCCCGCCTCGAAGCCCTGGTCGTCGACTCCATCCTCAGCGGTGAGTACGACGACGAGCTTCCGTCGCGCATAGCGGCGCTCGGCTGGCACGGGCATGGCGAGGTCTCCGTGCTCGTCGGCACCGCCCCGAAGGTGCTCGATGTCGACATGCTGCGGCGCACCGCGCGTCACCTCGACGCCGACGTGCTGATCGGCGTGCAAGGCAGCCGGCTCGTGCTCGTCATCGGTCGTGCGCACCCGACCCCGGCCGACGACGAGCCGTCGCTCGGGCACCTCGTGCCGTTTCTGGAGATCGCGACGGCGCTGGAGCCCGGGTTCGGTGACGGGCACCTCGTGCTCGGTCACGAGGTCGCCTCGCTGGTCGAGGCCTCGCGCAGTGCGAAGGCGGCTCTCGCCGGATTCGCGGTCGCCCGGTCGTGGCGGAACGCGCCGCGACCGACACTCGCCGACGACCTGCTTCCTGAGCGGGCGCTTGCCGGCGACGGACTCGCCCGGGCAACCCTCATCAACCGCATCTACAAGCCGCTGCAGGCCCATTCCACCGAGTTGCTGACCACGCTGTGGTGCTATCTCGACAACGGGCGCTCGCTGGAGGCGACCGCGCGCGAGCTGTTCGTGCATCCGAACACCGTTCGATACCGCCTGAAGCGGGTCACCGAGGTGATCGGCTGGGACGCCACCGGGGCCCGGGAGTCGCTCATCCTGCAGGCGGCGTTGATCCTCGGGTCCATCGCGGAGCCCGACGGGCCGCTGCGCCGCCGCTAGCCGGTCGTTTCGAGCACCGAAAGCACCGCATCTTCGATCAGTCGATCGTTCGAAGTGTCCTGCAGCAGGTCCAGCGCTCCTGGAGCGGCGAGTTTCGTCAGCTCGATCGGGCGCAGCAGCGCGCCCAGGAACATGGCGGCGAGCACGTTCGTCTGCCCGCCTCGCACGGAGCCGTCGGCCTGGCCCCGGCGGATGACGGACTCGATCTGCTCCAGTGGAT
>JAODAT010000124.1 GCA_025463565.1 Microbacteriaceae bacterium | reverse complement strand
TCGAATGAGGCCACCCGTTGGCCGAACCGCACCCGGCCGGCAACGCCGTGCAGCATGATCTGCCGCAGGGTGCGACGGTTGACGGCCGTGTTCGGCGTCACCGGGTCGTTCGGCGGTCCGATGTGCGGCCGAGTCGCGGTCTGCTCGGCTCGCTGGTCGATGAAGGTGAGCTGTTCGTGCCGCGGCGTCACCCGTGAGGTGCGCTGGTATAGCTCGAACGACTGCGGGCTGAGGCATTCGCGCAACGCGTCGCCGCCGTCGGCATTCATGTGAAGCCGGTAGCCGGACTGCACGATGCCGGCATCCGGCTCGATCACCGTCACGTCGATACCCGCCCGCACCAGCCCCTGGGCCAGGCACAGTCCGCCGATACCGGCCCCCGCGATCACCACATGCATGTCGTCCTCCTCATCGAGTGGTTCAAGGATGCGGCCGTCGGCGAATACAGACAAGGCGAATATCTGCATGAACGATATCTGTTTCACAGATAATGAGATGTGGCGCTCAAGAACCTCGACCTGAATCTGCTCGTCGCGCTCGAAGCCCTCCTCGAGGAACGCAGCGTCACCGAGGCCGCCCGCCGCATCCGGCTCTCGCAACCCGCCTGCAGCGCCGCCCTCGCTCGTCTTCGCACTCACTTCGGCGACCCGCTGCTGGTGCGCTCTGGCGGAAACCGGTATGCGCTCACCAGCCTCGCCGAGCGACTGCTCGTGCAGGTCGGGCCGGTGATGGAGGGCATCAGCCGGATCACCTCGACCCCGGCCGCGGCGACGCAGGAGACGCTGGCCCGCGAGTACTCGATCCTGCTCGCCGACGCCGACGTGTTCGCGTTCATCCCGTCGCTGATCGACTCTCTGCAGGCGGATGCTCCCGGTGCCACGCTCCGGCTCGATCACGCCACCATCGACCGGCAGCAGAACATGGCCGAGACGCTGCGGTCCGTGGACGGCGCCATCCTGCCGCACCGACTGCTCGAAGGGATGCCGTACCTCGACCTGTACGAGGAGCAGTGGCTGGTCGTCGCCGACGCCGGCAACCCGGTGGTGCGCGACGGCGTCACACCGGCCGAACTCGCGGCACTCCCCTGGGCCGCGGCCTACGATCGACTGCCGCGCCTGTTCTCACCGCTGGAGGGTCTCCGCTCGCTCGGCCACTCCGTCACCGTCGAGCTGCACACCGAGAGTTTCGCCGCACTGCCGGCACTCGTGGCGGGCAGCGACCGGGTCGCCCTCGTGCCTGCACGCCTGGCCCACCAGCTGGCGCCGGCGACGGGAACCACGGCCGTGCCGTGCCCTTTCGACGTGCACCCGTACACGCTCGCGTTCGCGTGGCATCCGCAATTCGACCGCGACCCGGCGCATCTCTGGCTGCGCGAACGGATCAGGGTTTCGTCAGCGGACCCGCCGGTGGAGTCGCGGGTGGGTCGGGCTGCGACAGGTCGAGCGACGAGGGCGTGAACTTGTCCTTCAGGAACGTCGTCTGGTCGGTCAGCGTCTGCACCTGCTGGGCATAGAGGGCATCGCGGATCTTGTCCGTCTCCTTGTCGAGGATGGCCAGCTGCTCCATGAGCTCGTCGTGTGCACTCTTCTTGCCGGCGACTCGCGAGTTCAGCGCGAAGGTTCGCGGCAGGTTGAGGTAGTTCTGCAGTGAGGTTGGCAGGTAATCGAGGATGATCTTCTGCACGACGTGGGTCTGGTCCGGCGCCGACTGCAGGTCGTTCCAGCGGGAAACGATGTCGTCGAGCGTCCCGAGGATGCGCAGAACAACCGTGTTGGCGTCGTCGTCCAGCCGGCTGGCCTGGCCGGTCAGCGAGCGACGCAGGATGCCGAGCTGGTCCTGCAGGTCGGCTGCCGACGCGGTGTCCCCCACCCCAAGCCTCAGGTCGACGCGCTCACGCGGCGCGAGCAATGCGCCGACCGCGTAGCTGGCGACGACAACCAGCGGCCAGAACGCGCCCAGACCGACAACCGCCTGCGCGATGAGGGCGAGCGCGGCCAGCACGCTTCCGGTGATGTTCTTGCTCGATGCCAGCCATCGTCCGAAGCGCGACTGCCAGAAACCGCCGCTACTGGTAGCCACGGATCGCCTGGAATGCGCTCGCGAGGTCGCCGTTGAGTGCGTCGAAGGTTGTTCCGCCGGTGGCCGTCGCGAGCTTGGTCAACTCGTCGACGTTCGCATCCCCGAACAGCACGACATAGGTTGGAATCGCCTTGCCATCCGCGCCGAGGGACGTGAAGTACTTCTCGAAGTCGGACTCGCTGATGCCTTGGTTGTTCTCACCGTCGGTCATCAGCACGATCGAGACGATGGTGCCCGGCCGCTCGGTCTGCTGCTGCAGCGCGATTCCGTATGCCTTCTTCAGCGTGCTGTAGATGTCGGTGTTACCGTCGGCCATCAGCTGGTCGGTGTAGTCGCGGATCTGCGCCAGCACCGCATCCTTATTGTCCTGGGGCACGTCGAAGGTGGTCGGCGATCCGGGCTTGGTGTTGAACGGAAGCAGGGTGACCCGCTCGCGGTTCGCGAACTCCGCGAAGCTGCCCGTGGTCGAGGTGTCGGCACCCGCGAGATTCTTCAGCGCCTGCTGCAGCGATTCGAGCCGCGAGCCTTCCATGGAGCCGGACGTGTCGAGAACGAACAGCGTCTGCGCCGGCGGCCGGGCTGCGTCGAGGTAGACGGCGATGAGGGTATTCGCGACGTCCAGCGTGTTCGGGAAGGGCGTCTCGAAGGCGATCGTCTTCGGGAACTCGTTGCCCGTGTAGATGCCGGGGACCCCTGGGCGACGATGGGTCTGGGTCGCGATCTCCTTCTGGATCTTCGTGGTGCGAAGCCAGTTCGTGAGTTTCGTGAACAGCGGTTTTTTCGCGGCCGACGCCGAGTTCAGCAGCGTGAGCGGGTAGTCGCTCGTGACCACGCCATCCGTCGGCGTGATGATGCTGATCGGCTCGCCCTTGATCTTCAGCCCCTTCAGCACCGACTCGTAGTTGATGATGCCGTCGACGCTGGTGGGGTCCGCACTGAACTTGTCGGCCAGGAATCCGGACGACCCGGCGGTGAGCTTCTGCCCGGAGAAGAAGGTCGCCATCTGCGGCGTCACCGTGGTGATGTCCGCATCCGTCAGCGAGGTGCCGGTGCCGGAGAGCGCGGTCGCCACGGAGACGAGCGCGCTGAAGCCGGAGTTGGACGCCGCAGGGTTCGTCATTCCGTAGGTGAAGTCCCCTGCGGATGCGGCGGCCGAGAGTTCCGCCCAGGTCGGCGGCTTGGTGTCCCAGCCGAGTTTCCGGGCGACCGACTGGCGCAGTCCGAAGACCACGGGAGAGCTCATGATCTTCACACTCGTGCCGATAGCGCTGCTCGCTCCCGGCAGCAACGAGAGGTAGCGGTTGTTCGGGAACCAGGTCGCGTCGTACTTGCCCTTGGCTCCCCCCGACGCCACCTCCTCTGTGCCATCCAGCGTGCCGATGTAGTCGAGCTCGACCTTCACGCCGATCGCCTTCTCGGCCTGGGCGAGGATCGGCAGCATGTCCTTGACCTCGCTGCCGGCCAGCACCCTGAGCACTGTGCTGCCGTCGGCGAGACCGCCGCCGGAGGTCGTCGTACTGCTCGACGACGACTGCACGCATCCCGTGAGCAGGGCGGCGAGAGCCGCGAACGCGGCTGCCGCGACGACGATCCTCCGACGGTGCATCATGTCAGTTCGACGCCTCCAGCGCGCCGTCTCCGCCGCCGTTCTTGCCGTCTCCGGCATCACTGCTGTCATCGTTGGTCTTCGCGCGGGCGAGGTAGGCCTGGGCCTTCGTCATCTGGTCCTGCAGCGAGCTGACCGTCTGCGCCATCGTGTCGACGGCCTGGATCTTGTAGGTGTCGAGGGCGTCGATGGTGTCGTAGATGTTCTGGAAGGCGGTCTGCAGCGACTCGAGGCTGATGGTGGCCGAACTCGACTGCGCGGAGATGTCGGCCGACTGGGTCTTCAGCATTTGCGAGGTCGCCACGATCAGGTTGCTGGTCGTCGTGTTGAGCGCGGTGATCTGGTCGAGCACCAGCTTCTGGTTGGCAAGCGCCTGGGCGACGATGACCGCCGTGCGGAGGGCGGAGATCGTCGTGGTAGTGGCCCGCTCGACTCCCTTGATCAGCTCGACGTTGTTCTTTCGGACGACATCCAGTGCCAGGTAGCCCTGCGCGCTGACGGCGAGCTGGGTCAGAAGGTCCTGGTGCTTCTGGCGCACCGCGAAGAGCACATCGGAGGTGAGCTGGTCGGCTTTCGCCGGGTCGGTGGCGCGCACCGTGGCGATCTGCGTGACCAGTTGGGAGTCGAGCGCGCTGGTCAGCACCGAGTACTCCTGCAGCTTGTTCATCGTGTCCCAGAGGTTGGTCTTCTCCCCCTCGATGGCCGCGTTGTCTTTGAACAGCTCGTCCTGGCCGTCCTGCAGCGCGTGGATGATCTTGTCCAGAGTCCCCTGCGCAGAGGCGTATTTGGCGAAATAGCTTCGGATCTTGTCGCGGAACGGGATGAGGTTCAGCAGCATCTGGCCGATGCCACCGTCGGCCTTCGACGGGTCGAGGTCTTCGACTTCGAGACGAAGGCTGACCAGCGTCTTCGCGACCTGGCGCTGCGGGTCGCCGTCGTCGCCCTTGCCGCGTGCGGCGGCGAGGGCAGCGACCGGGCGCTGGAGCATGGTATTGCTGACATTCGCCGCGGCACGGATGTCGTCGCGGCCCATGTTGGCGACGTCATCGAGCTTCGTCTGGTAGTCGGGCGAGTGCGGGTCCTGGTTGACCAGGCCCGCGACGAACGCCTTAGCGCGTTCGGCCAACTCTGCGGCGCGTGCGCTGTCGACCGGCATCATCGAGCTGGCCTGGCTGGTGCTGATGTCCGGCACCGGCGCCGGGGGAACGAGTACGAGGTCGGACTGCACGGCGGGCGCCGCCGTGGTGGTGGACGGAGTCGCGGGCGGCGGTGAGTTGAGGTCGAGAGATGCGTCAGACATAGTGCTCCCTTGCTACTGCGGTGGTGTGGGTGAGGGGCTGGGATCGGTTGTCGTGCCGGGGGTCGGAGTGGCGCTCGCCCCGGGGCTGTCGTAGCGCGTGCTGATCTGCTCGATCATCGACTCGAGCGTCTCGTAGCTGGGCGGGTCGATCACGTTCACCGGAAGCGGCGGCACGGCGAGCTTGTGCTCGGTGAGCGCGTCCTTGAAGACGCTGGCATTGGCCGGGCGGAAACCGTAGATGGCCTCGAGCTTCGCAAGCTTCGGGTCGTCGACGAGCAGCTGGCCGATCGCGGTGCCCGCCTTGGTGAGCGGCACGACCGTGTGCTTCGAGAAGACTGTCGGGTCGGGATACATCAGCACCATGTCGGGCGTGATGGCGCTCTTCTGGGCGCTCATCTCCTCGCCCAGAAACTGCGCCTCATAGATCATCACCATCGGCTTCGAGCCGATGCCTTGCGAGAGATAGTCGTCGAACGGTTCCTCAGACGAGGATGCCGAGAAGCCCTGCTCGAGAAAGAGCGAGCCTGCCTGGTCGATGAGGGCATCCTCGTCGGCCTGGGAGTCGACGACGCTGTCGTTGTTCGCGACGTAGGAGGCGATGGCCAGGTACATCGCCGCCGAATTGGACTGGCGGATGTCCGTGCTGGAGATGAGGATCGAGCGCGAGCTGTTGTACAGGTTCGCCGCACCCGGCAGCTGGTTCCAGCGGGTGCCGGCCGCGACGGCCTGCAGATACTTCGCAATGTCGAGGTGCCAGGTGCCCGTCGCGTCCTGGTTGGCGATGCCGGCGGCGCTGAGCAGTTGCACGATCGGCTTGAAGGTCGCGATCGCCATCGGCGAGTAGAACGGGGCAAAGGTCGTCGATGCGCCGGTCTCCAGCTTGATCTTCTGCGCGGCCGGAGCGGACGACGGGAACACGAAGTCGACGCCCTTGAGGTTGACGCTGGTGGCGATCTGGCGCGAACCGGCCGTCGTCACCTCGACGTCGTAGCCCTTCGACGCGAAGATCTTCTTCACACCCGCATCGGCGAAGAATGGCGCCTTCTCCGAGCCGATCACTCCCGTGACGACGGTGAGCGGACCACCTCCCGCGGACTTGGACGCGCCGAACAACCGTCCGCCGAAGATCGCGAAAACGATCCCCACGATCAACAGGACCGCGAGGCCGATCGCGATGCCTCGTTTCGCTGTGGCGCTCATGTGCGGTCAGACTATTGCCGCCGGTGAGGACGTTTCGCCGCCCGAAGCCGGGTGATACGCAACGTTCACCCGATGATCACCTGGCGTTAAGAATCAACGGAACGGGCTGAGCCCCATCTGGTTTCGGGTCGCGATCATCTCGCCGACGTGGTTACTGATGTGTCCGGTGAGCGGCCAGGCCACCAGGAACGCCACCGGCTGGTCCCACATGCGGTACAGCCATCCGAAGACATTTTCATCGATTCCCGACGCGCGGAGGCCGGCCGCGACGTCCGGGCGCGAACCGAGATCGGGCCCGGTCGACAGGTAGGCACGGACCTCGGCGAACACCGCAGTCGCGTAGGAATCGGCTTCCTCCGGGCTGACGTCGGCCAGCCAGTCCTGCTCGACCTCCTGGAGCCCTTCCCCCGGCGGACTCAGTGCGACGGTGGCGCTGCGCCGCCCGAGCACGTCCAGGGCCAGCGCCGCGTGCCGACCCACGTGGTAGGTCGCCCAGGCGATCGAGTTGCCGCCGGGAAGGCGATCCTTCTGGCGATCACGGGGAACGAGATCGAGCACCTGGGCGCGATGGCGCGCAACGGTGTCGTCGAACTGGAATACCAGATAGTCGGTGAGTTCCATCTAACTGAGCCCACCCAGGCGCTCCAGGACTGCCGTCAGAAGCGTGCCCTCGGCATCCGGGATCACGTGGTGATTGAGGTAAATGCCCTCCAGCCACGGCAGCACCTCGTCCGCCGGCATGCCGATCGCCTCCCAGTCGACGCCGGGAATGGCGCGTGAGCGAGGCGTCTCGTCCTTCGGGTCGAGCCATGCCTCGGCGATGGGCTGATCGGGGTCCGATTCATCGGGGCTCCAGAGAAGGGCGATCGGATGATTATCGCCATCGATGTGGTCGTTGGTGACGGTTCCGGCGCCAAGCCAGGGCAGCGTCATCAGTTCGCCCTCCACCTCGATTTCGACGAGGTCGAGTTGCACCGGATCTTCGACCTCGCAGACATAGAGGTCGAACCCTTCGTCGTGCCACGCGGCGGCCTGGCTGATGTCGTCGAGCAGGTCGGGCAGGAGCGCGTGGAAGTCGGTGGCCAGCAGCGTGGCCCACTCGACGAGCGCCGTCGTGTCAGCGGGGGGCCATGGGCTCGTGTCGCGCTGGTCACCGTTGCCGCTGTGGAAGTGGTGGTTGAAACCGTCGGCCGCCGACTCGAGGTGAAGCTGGCCGTGCTCGAACTCGACGAACAGCGCACTGGTACGTTCGTCGTCATCCCAGTCGGCGAACAGTTCGACATCGGCGAAGCGGGCAGGCAGCGTCCTCGCTGCCGCATGCTTGACACCGAGATTCAGCACGGCGCGCAACCTCGTGTTCGGCAGGCGCAGGCTCAGGTCGGTCATCCTTCGAGGATAGGACCCGGCAGCGGCGAGAATGGACAGATGAGCGAAGCTGGGGAGTTCATCGACGCGACGCTGCAGTTGTACGGTTCATCGGTCGGCGCGGTGCGCGGGACGATGAAGGATGCCGCACGCAGGTTCCCGGCGCTGTCGCACGATGCGATAACCGCGCTCGCCTCCGAGCTCTGGCGCGTCCCCAGCTATGAGCGACGCCTCTCTGCCATCGTGCTGCTGCAGTCGAATCTCGAGTTGCTCATCGTGTCCGACCTCACGCGAATCGAGGGCTTCGTCAGAACGGCGGACGGCGACGAACTGATTGAACCCCTCCTCGAGCTGGTCGTGGTCCCTCTCTCCATCCGATTTCGGAACACTCGGGCCGACGTGGTCTTCGAGCGCTGGACGACCGATCCGCAGGATGCCGTGCGCCTGGCCGGCGACGCTGCGGCACCGTCCCGTCGATCGGGATGAGTAGGATGCAGCCGTGTCGCCCGCTCCGATCGTTCTGCTGGTCGCGGCTACGCTCGCGACCTCGCTCAGCGGCTGCGCCGCCGGCCAGGTGTCGCCTCTCATCGCCGTCTCGGCCGAACACTGCGGCGCAGGTTGGACGCAGCCGCACAGCGGCCAGCAGACGTTCGTGGT
>JAODAT010000111.1 GCA_025463565.1 Microbacteriaceae bacterium | reverse complement strand
TGCTGGCCGGCGGTAACGACGGCGTCGCTCGCATTCCGGGCAAGCACGGCCAGGACCGCCGCTTCAGCCAACTCGTCGTGATGGTGGATGACCGCCCAGGCGAACTGGCCCGTCTGCTCGCCGAGATCGGTGAGATCGGTGTCAACCTGGAAGACCTGCGCCTTGAGCATTCGCCGGGCGTCGAAATAGGCCTGGCCGAGATCTCGGTGGTGCCGGAAGCCGAGCGAGGTCTTGTCGCCGACCTGGAGGCTCGCGGCTGGAGAATCGCGGAGGCGGACCGATGACCACTGTCGTAGCAATCGATGGGCCCGCGGGTTCGGGAAAGTCGAGCGTGAGCAAGGCTGCGGCCCGTGAGCTCGGCTTCGACTACCAGGATTCCGGCGCGGCCTACCGGGCGCTGGCCTGGAGCGTGCTGGAGCGCGGCATCCCCACCGAGGACGCCGATGCGGTGGTCGCCTCGCTCGACGACTTCGACTACTCGATCGGAATCGACCCCGACCACTACTTCGTTCGGGTGGGGTCGACGGATGTCACGGATGCCATCCGCGAACCGCGCGTGACCGGGGTCGTGAGTCACATTGCTCGGGTTCCGGCGGTGCGCGCGTACCTGGTGGAGCTGTTCCGCCGGGTGATCGCGTCGAGCGACAAGCCCGGAATCATTACAGAGGGCCGGGACATCACCACCGTCGTGACGCCGGATGCGCCGGTGCGGATTCTGCTCACCGCGAGCGAGGAAGCTAGAATGGCTAGGCGTTCCGCTGAAGTTACCGGGCAATCGGCCAGCGACGTCGGCAAGCAGTTGAGTTCGCGCGATGCGCAGGACTCGAAAGTCGTCGATTTCATGAACGCCGCCGATGGTGTTGACACCATCGATTCAACCCACCTCGACTTCGACCAGACCGTTTCGGCTGTCGTAGAACTGGTTCGCTCGCGCTAAAGCGGGTCGAGCCTGTCGAGACCTCCCAAAGGAATTACTTGCATGGCTGACTCCGACAAAGACGAGTACGGCGACGTCGACCCCGAACTGAGCGATCGCGTTCTTTCGATCGATGAGCAGGACGCCCTGCTTCGCGCAAACTCGCTGCGCCAGACCCTCGGCGACTACGACCTCGACGATGAGGACATCGATCTCCTCGACGCCGACATCTTCGATCCCGATGCCCTCGTCTACCTGCCGGCGCTGCCGGTGCTGGCCATCGTCGGCCGCCCGAACGTCGGCAAGTCGGCTCTCGTCAACCGCATCCTCGGTCGTCGCGAGGCGGTCGTCCAGGACACCCCCGGCGTCACCCGTGACCGCGTCGCATACAAGGCGGACTGGAACGAACGCCGCTTCACCCTGATGGACACCGGCGGCTGGGAACCGGATGCCAAGGGCATCAACGCGGCGGTCGCCGCCCAGGCGGAGATCGCCATCGACCTCTCCGACGCCGTGCTCTTCGTCGTCGACGCGATAGTCGGCGCAACCGCTACTGATGAGCGCGTCGTCAAGATGCTGCGCGCCTCGAACAAGCCCGTGATCCTCGTTGCCAACAAGATCGACGACGCCCGGCAGGAGCCGGAGGCCGCCTATCTCTGGAGCCTCGGCCTGGGCGAGCCGTGGCCGGTCTCCGCCCTGCACGGCAGGGGAGTGGCCGACCTGCTCGACCACGTTCTCACCGTGCTGCCCGAGGTGTCGGCCGTCGCCAAGGAGGAGGTCGGTGGCCCGCGTCGCGTCGCCATCCTCGGCCGGCCGAACGTGGGCAAGTCGAGTCTGCTCAACCGCGCGGTGGGCGAGGAGCGTGTCGTCGTCAATGACATCGCGGGCACGACACGCGATCCGGTCGACGAGCAGGTGGAGATCGCCGGAAAGGTGTGGCGCTTCGTCGACACCGCCGGAATCCGTCGTCGCATGAACCTGGCGCAGGGCGCCGACTTCTACGCGTCGCTACGTACGACAGCAGCGCTGGAGAAGGCGGAGGTCGCGATCGTCGTTCTCGACGTGAGCGAGGTGATCAGCGAGCAGGACATTCGCATCATCGACCTCGTGCTCGAGTCCGGTCGCGCGCTTGTTCTCGCGTTCAACAAGTGGGACCTGCTCGACGCCAACCCCAACGATGACCGCCGCCGGTACCTGGAGCGGGAGATCGAACAGGATCTCGCGCACGTGGCCTGGGCGCCGCGGGTGAACATCTCCGCGAAAACGGGCCGGCACCTGGAGAAGCTCGTTCCGGCGCTGGAACTCGCGCTCGAGTCGTGGGACACCCGTGTTCCCACCGGCAAGTTCAACGCGTTGCTAGCGGAGCTCACCCAGGAGCACCCGCACCCGGTTCGCGGCGGTAAGCAGCCGCGCATCCTGTTCGGCACGCAGGCGGCATCGCGTCCGCCGACGTTCGTGCTCTTCACCACCGGCTTCCTCGACCCCGGATACCGCCGGTTCATCCAGCGGCGCCTGCGCGAGATCTTCGGCTTCGAGGGAACCCCGATCAACGTCAACATGCGGGTGCGGGAGAAGCGCAAGCGCAACTAGCAACGCTCGAAGGGCGCTAGTCTGCTGGGCATGGCGCCGACCCGCAGGCTCTGGATGACGGCCTTCCGCTGGCTGCGTCGTGTCGCGCTGGTCGTGATCCCGGCTCTGCTGCTCTGGTTCGTCGTTATCCCGCAGTTGGGCGAGGCCAGGGCGGCCCTCGTATCGCTGCGCTCGATCTCGATTCCGATGATCGTGCTCGCCGTCGCGTGTGAGGTTGCGTCGCTGCTGGTGCTCGGCGGGTATGCGCGGTCGGTGCTGAACCCCGTCACCCGGCCCGGTTACTTCACCGTGCTGCGGGTGCGGCTCACCGACCTCGGCGTGAACAATGTCGCGCCCGGCGGGGGAGTGGTCGCACTGGCGGTGCGCTACCGGCTGCTGACGCTGCTCGGGATGAGCGCCGGGGATGTCGTCAGTTCGGCGGGCATCGAGATCACCGCGGGAACGCTCGTACTGGGCGCGATCTTCGCCGTGGGAATCTCGCTGTCGCTCCCGGTGGCGGCGGCCTCCTTCTACCCGTACGCCGCGACCGTGGTCGGCGGGGTTTTCGTACTCTCGCTCGTCGTGTTCGTGCTGCTGCTGCGATACCGCGAGCACACGCATCGGGTGATCGCCTCTCTCGGCCGGCGCTTTCCGAACCTGCCCGCAAGCTCGCTCAGCGCCTTCGTCGATTCGGTGGCCGACAATCTCGCCGCCTTCGCGTCGAACCGCCGTCGACTGGCCGCCACCATCCTGCTGGCCGCATTGAATTGGCTGTTCGATGCGGCATCGCTCTGGGTGTTCCTGCTGGCCTTCGGGCACACGTTCGCCGTTGGGCAGCTGCTGCTCGCTTACGGGTTGGCGAGCCTGCTCGGCATGCTGCCGATCACCCCGGGCGGTCTCGGTGTGATCGAGGGCGTGCTGGTGCCGGCTCTGGTCGCGTTCGCGGCGCCGCACACCGTGGTGGTGCTGGGCGTGGTCGCCTGGCGGCTGGTGGAGTTCTGGATGCCGATCCCGGTGTCGCTCATCGCCTACGGCTCGCTGCGCTTCGGCCCGCTTCGAAGGCATACGTTCCCTGAGCTCGTCGAACGGCACGTAGGCTGAATGGGTGACCGAGAAACCGCCGCCACTGCCGCCTTTCGGCATCCGCGACCCCGGTGATGCCTGGGTTTACGGCCCGAATGGTGAGAAGTTCTGGGGACGGTTCGGCGCATCCGGGCTGCTGGTCTGGCACCGCACGCTGGGCGTGCTGCTGCAGCACCGCATCGGCTGGAGCCATTTCGGGGGTACATGGGCGCTGCCCGGTGGTGCGCGCAAGATGGGCGAGTCCGCGGTGGATGGCGCGATGCGCGAGGCCGAGGAAGAGGCGGCGGTGCCGCGCGACAAGCTTCGTGTGATCGAGACCTCGGTGCTCGATCTCGGCTACTGGTCGTACACGACAGTCGTCACGGAGGCCCTGGAGGAGTTCGAGCCGGTGATCGCGGATCACGAATCCGCCGAGCTCCGCTGGGTGCCCGTCGACGAGGTGGCGGCCATGCCGCTGCACCCGGGTTTCGCCGCGTCGTGGCCGGCCCTGCGGGATTCTTTGGTCTAAGCGGGTCTCGCGGAAAGGCGGGTCTCGCGGAAAGGCGGGTCGAGCTTGTCGAGACCTCACCAACGAGATGCCGCCCCAGCATCCGGTAAGCTAACTTCTCGTGTCTCGTAGCAATACGGGTCGCGGGCTGTAGCGCAGCTTGGTAGCGCACCTGACTGGGGGTCAGGGGGTCGCAGGTTCAAATCCTGTCAGCCCGAC
>JAODAT010000087.1 GCA_025463565.1 Microbacteriaceae bacterium | reverse complement strand
AGTTCAGCGACGCGCAGTGCGGCTTCAAAGCCATCCGCGCGGATGTCGCCCGCCAGCTGGTACCGCTCGTCGAGGACCAGGGCTGGTTCTTCGACACCGAGCTGCTCATCATCGCGGAGCGCAGCGGCCTGCGCATCCACGAGGTCCCGGTCGACTGGGTCGACGACCCCGACAGCAAGGTAGATGTGGTCTCGACCGCCAAAGAAGACCTCAAGGGCATGTTCCGGGTGGGACGCTCGATCGTGACCGGTCGGGTACCGGTGGAGCGGATCTACGCCGAACTAGGCCGCCGCCCCTTCGATCCGCCACGGGCGCCCAGCTTCTTCGGCCAGGTCATCCGGTTCGGCGTGGTCGGCGTGCTCTCGACGGTTGCGTACGCGCTGCTCTACCTCGGCCTCTCGCACCTGATGCCGGCGCAGGTCGCCAACTTCGTCGCGCTGCTCGTCACCGCCGTCGCCAACACGGCGGCGAACCGCCGCTTCACCTTCGGTGTGCAGGGCAGGGGCGGGGTGGTGAAGCACCAGTTCCAGGGCCTGATCGTCTTCGGGATCGCCTGGCTCATCACGAGCGGCTCGCTCTTCGTCCTCCATCTCGAAAACGAAGGAGCCAGCGCACATCTGCAGCTCCTCGTGCTCACCATCGCCAATCTCGTGGCGACACTCCTTCGTTTTGTGTTGTTCCGGGTGTGGGTGTTCCGCTCGCACCGCGCGGCGGCACCCGACGAGCACAGCGAGACCACGACATCCAGGCTCCAGCAGAAAGCAGTTCGGTCATGACCGCCGTACTCACCCGTTTCAGCGACCCGCACGCCGTGTTCCGGCCGCTGATCCTCGCTCGCACCGGCGTTGCTCTCTGGGAGCGCATCTCCTTCTTCGGGTTGCTCATCGCCGCCGCTGTGATCAACCTGGTGAACCTCACCTCCAGCGGCTGGGCGAACTCGTTCTACTCCGCCGCCGTGCAGGCGGGGGCGAGCAACTGGGAGGCGTTCCTCTACGGCTCCTCCGACGCGGCCAACTCGATCACGGTCGACAAACCGCCGGCGAGCCTCTGGATCATGGAACTCTCGGTGCGGCTGTTCGGGTTGTCGTCGTTCAGCATCCTGCTGCCGGAGGCGATCATGGGCGTCGTCACCGTCGCTCTCGTCTATGTGATGGTGCGCAGGCATTTCGCCGCGGGCACCGCGCTGCTCGCCGGCGGAGTGCTGGCGATCACTCCCGTCGCGGTGCTCATGTTCCGCTTCAACAACCCCGACGCGCTGCTCGTGCTGCTGATGACCCTTGCGGCCTACTTCACCCTTCGCGGCATCGAGAGCGGAAAAATCCGCTGGATACTGTGGGCGGGAGCCATGGTCGGCTTCGGCTTCCTCACCAAGCAGCTGCAGGCGTTCATCATCGTGCCCGTTCTCGTGGCGGCATACCTCTGGATGTCGAAGCTCGGCATCGGCAGGCGGCTGCTGCACCTGCTGGCGGCGCTCGGGGCGCTCATCGTCTCGGCCGGCTGGTGGGTCGCAATCGTCCAACTCGTTCCGGCGAGCATGCGCCCGTTCATCGGCGGCTCGCAGACCAACAGTTTTCTCGAGCTCACCTTTGGATACAACGGTCTCGGTCGCCTTACGGGAAGTGAGACCGGCAGCGTAGGCGGTGGCGCGGGCACGACCGGCAACTGGGGTGCCACCGGCCTTCTGCGACTTTTCCAGGACGAGATCGGCGGACAGATCAGCTGGCTGCTGCCCGCTGCGCTGATCGTGATGGTTGCCGCCTTCGTGCTGCTCTGGAGGACGCCGCGCACCCATCCCCGTCGTGTTGTGCTGTTCCTGTTCTCCGGCTGGTTGCTGGTGACCGCACTGTTCTTCAGCTTCATGGCGGGCATCTTCCACGCCTACTACACCGTCGCACTCGCACCCCCGCTGGCCGGTACGGTCGCGATCGGGGCCGGGCTGCTCTGGTCGCGTCGATCCGAACTCTGGGCGCGCATCGTGCTCGCGCTCACCGTGCTGGTGACAGCATTCTGGGCATACTCACTGCTTGCCGAGGCGAGCACCTGGCTGCCCTGGCTGAAGTATGTGGTGCTCGTGCTCGGTTTCATCGGCGGGGTGATGCTGCTTCTTCCGCCGCTTCTGTTTGGGCAGCGCGGACGGATGCTCGCGGCGGCGACCCTCGCCGTCACATTGGTCTCGGGGCTGATCGCCCCCGCCGTGTACAGCGTCGAGACGATCTCGACCGGTCACACCGGATCGATCGTCACGGCGGGTCCGACGGTGTCCGGTTCGATGACCGGTCGCGGTGGCGGCGGCGGTTTCGGGGGTGCTCCGGGTGGGCAGGGTCAGACCCAACCCCCGGCATCCATCCGAGCGCGCGGAACGGGCACCGGCGGCGGTTTCGGTGGCGGCGGGATGAGCGGCCTGCTCGGTGGCGGACCGGTGAGCAGCGACGTGGTCGCGACGCTCTCCGTCGACGCGAGCAGCTATGAGTGGATCGCGGCCGCCGTCGGATCGAACAACGCCTCCGGCTACCAGCTGCAGAGCGGCGACTCGGTGATGCCGATCGGCGGCTTCAACGGCACCGACCCGTCGCCCACGCTCGCCCAGTTCAAGGCCTACGTCGCCGCGGGGGAGATCCACTACTTCATCGACACGGGTTCGCTCGGGCAGGCGAGCAGCGGTTCGTCGGACTCCTCCGCGATCGCCAGCTGGGTGGAGAAGAACTTCACCGCGAAGACGGTCGACGGGGTCACTCTCTACGACCTGACGAAGTAGCGGGAAGTGCGGCCGGGGGCATAATGGTCCCCGTCCGTTCACTTACGAAGCCGGGTACCGCTGTCATGGAACCAGAGAAGGTTCGAGCCCCCAACATCCGCGATGTCGCGCGGCTGGCCGGGGTTTCATACCAGACGGTTTCGCGCGTACTCAATAACTCCGAAGCACTGCGTCCGGAGACCAAACAGCGGGTTCTGGAGGTCATCGACCAGATCGGCTACCGGCCCAACCAGGCGGCTCGCGCGCTGGTCACCAGCCGGTCCCGCACGATCGGTGTGCTGACATCGCAGACCGCGCACTACGGTTCGGCGACCAGCCTGCACGCGATCGAAGAGGCCGCGCGCAAAGCCGGCTACCTGGTGAGCACCACGAGCATCGCGACGAGCGACTACGAGTCCATTCGCGACCGGCTCGAATATCTGATGAGCCAGTCGATCGAAGCACTCATCGTGATCGCGCCGCAGGTGCGGGTGTTCGACGCCATCCGCGAGCTCGAGATCCGGGTTCCACTGGTCACCCTCGGGTCGACGCTCGGCGATGACCACGCGCTGTCGGTGGACCAGATGGCGGGCGCGCGACTCGCCACCAGGCATCTCATCGACCTCGGACACCAGCACATCCTCCACCTGGCCGGACCGCAGGACTGGATCGAGGCGGAAGCCAGGATGAAGGGCTTCATCGACGAGGTGGTCGACGCCGACCTGATCGCGTACCCGCCCATCCTCGGCGACTGGACGGCGGACTTCGGCCACTACGTGGGGCGCGAGCTTCTGCGTCGTACCGACTTCACGGCGATCTTCGCCGCCAATGACCAGATGGCGCTCGGACTGATGCACGCGTTTCGTGAGGGCGGCCTGGAGGTACCGAGGGACATCAGCATCGTGGGGTTCGACGACATCCCCGAGGCCGCGCACTACTGGCCGCCGCTCACCACCGTGCGGCAGGATTTCGCGGAGCTCGGGCGGCGTTCGCTGGCGCTTCTGGTCGGCGAACTGAACGGTTCGCGCTGGATGGGTCATGACCAGATCACCCCGGAACTGGTGATTCGAGAATCGACGGCGTTACCGTCCCGCAACCTGTAGGTGCTCTTAGCGCCTCACGCGGGGTTTAGGCTGTAAGGCGGGTAAATTTCCGCTGAAGATGAGACAGGGTAGTCCGGGGAAAGTGATGAGACGCGTTCTAGTCGTTCATGTGAACGTACACATTCTGAAGTCGGCCACTGAGGGCGGCCGCTGATGGCCGCGCAGCCAACCACCGCGCCAGCCGAGGGCGCAACTCCCGTCATCCTCGAAATGCGCGCAATCACCAAGGAGTTCCCGGGCGTCAAAGCGCTCGACCGTGTCTCTCTCTCGGTCAGGGCCGGCGAGATCCATTCCATCTGCGGTGAGAACGGCGCGGGCAAGTCCACACTGATGAACGTGCTCTCCGGCGTCTATCCGTTCGGCACCTACACCGGCCAGATCATTTTCCAGGGCCAGGAGATGCACTTCCGCGACATCGGCTCGAGCGAGTCGGCGGGCATCGTCATCATCCACCAGGAACTCGCGCTCATCCCGGAGCTCTCGATCACCGAGAACATCTTCCTCGGCAACGAGCCGCGCCGGTTCGGGGTGATCAACTGGGTCGAGGCGAAGAAACGCGCCATCGAACTGCTCGCACGTGTCGGGCTCCAAGATGACCCGGACACCCAAATCAAGAACATCGGTGTCGGCAAGCAGCAGCTGGTCGAGATCGCCAAGGCGCTCAACAAGCAGGTGAAGCTGCTCATTCTCGACGAGCCGACAGCCGCGCTCAACGAGAGCGATTCGCAGCACCTGCTCGACCTCATCCGCGGGCTCAAGGGTCGCGGCATCGCGTCGATCATGATTTCCCACAAACTGAACGAGATCGAACAGATCTCCGACTCGATCACGATCATCCGTGATGGCAAGTCGATCGAGACGCTCGACGTGAAGAAAGACGGCGCGAACGAGGATCGCATCATCCGCGGCATGGTCGGTCGCGTTCTCGAGAACCGCTTCCCCGACCGCTCACCGGACATCGGCGAGGTCTTCTTCGAGGTGAAGAACTGGAATGTGCGTCACCCGCTCACCTCGGAGCGAATGGTCGTCAAGAACTCCAGCTTCATCGTGCGCAAAGGTGAGGTCGTCGGGTTCGCCGGACTCATGGGCGCCGGTCGCACCGAACTCGCGATGAGCCTCTTCGGCCGGTCGTACGGCACCTTCATCTCCGGCCAGGTCTTCAAAGACGGTAAGGAGATCCAGCTCCGCAACGTGCCAGAGGCCATCGCGAACGGCCTCGCGTATGTGAGCGAGGACCGCAAGGCGCTCGGACTGAACCTGCTCGACGACATCCAGGATTCCATCGTCTCGGCGAAGCTGCAGAAGATCGCGAGACTCTCGGTGATCGACCGCGTCGAAGAGCACACGGTCGCCGAGAGCTACCGCAAAGAGCTTCGCATCAAGACGCCGACGGTCGAAGAGGGCGTGAACAAGCTCTCGGGCGGCAACCAGCAGAAGGTCGTTCTGGCTAAGTGGCTGTTCACCGACCCCGACCTGCTCATCCTCGACGAGCCGACCCGCGGAATCGATGTCGGTGCGAAGACGGAGATCTACGGGCTCATCCGTGACATCGCTGCGCAGGGCAAGGGCATCATCCTCATCTCCTCCGAGTTGCCCGAGCTTCTGGGCGTCTCCGACCGCATCTACACGATCTTCGAGGGTGCGATCACGAACGATCTCCCCGCCGACGAGGCGACACCAGAAACCCTCCTGAGAAGCATGACTTCCGCGAAGCAGAAAGCCACCAGCAAATGAGCGCAACTCCCGAAACCCCGCAGAAGAGCGGCTTCCGCTTCCGCGACCTGGGCAAGATGTTCGGCGGCAGCACCGGCACCGGTCGACAGGTCGGCATCCTCGGAGCGCTCGTCGTCATTGTCATCCTCTTCGAGATCCTGACCGGCGGCACCACGCTCGACCCGATCAACCTCATCAACCTGGTGAACCAGAACGCCTATGTGCTGATCCTCGCGATCGGCATGGTGATGGTCATCATCGCCGGCCACATCGACCTGTCGGTCGGGTCGTCGGCGGCGTTCGTCGGCATCGTGGTGGCGACTTCGATGGCGGCGTGGCACTTCCCGCCGATCGTCGCGTTCCTCCTCGGCCTCGTGCTCGGCGCGCTCATCGGCGCGTGGCAGGGCTGGTGGGTCGCCTACGTCGGCGTTCCGGCGTTCATCGTGACACTGGCAGGCATGCTCATCTTCCGCGGGGCGAACCAGTTCTTCGGCAACTCGATCACCGTCACGGTGCCCGACTCGTTCACCATCATCGGCGGCGGTTCGATCCCCGACTTCGGGCCGGACTTTGGCTACAGCAACGGAACCCTGATCCTCGGGTTGATCGCAGTCGTCGCCCTCGTCTGGAACGAATTCCGCCAGCGCCGGGTGCAGACGCAGATGGGCGCCGAGAAGGCGCCGATCTGGGTGAGTGTCGTCAAACTGGTCATCCTCGTCGGTGTCACCGTCGGAGCGACATACCTCTTCGCAACCGGCCGCGTCGGAACCAGCTTCCCCATCTCGGGAATCATCGTCGGCGTGCTCGTGCTCGTCTACTCCTTCGTCACCCGCAACACCACGATCGGCCGCCACATCTACGCGGTGGGTGGCAACTGGCACGCTGCGGAACTTTCCGGCGTTCGCATCAAGCGCGTCAACTTCTTCGTGATGATGAACATGTCGGTGCTGGCCTCGATCGCCGGCATGGTCGGCGTCGCGCGAGCCGGAGCCTCGGGCCCCGGTGACGGCACCGGCTGGGAGCTCGACGCGATCGCCGCCGTCTTCATCGGTGGCGCCGCGGTCGCCGGCGGTATCGGTACGGTCGTCGGCTCGATCATCGGAGCACTGGTGATCGCCGTGCTCAACAACGGCCTGCTGCTGCTCAACTTCTCGAACGACCGCGTGCAGATCATCAAAGGCCTCGTGCTGCTGATCGCCGTCGGCATCGATGTCTACAGCAAGCGGCAGGGCAGGCCATCGCTTATCGGTCGCTTCGGGCGAAGGAAGCCGACGGATGGCGTCGCCGCGACCGCGACGATCGACCGGCCCTCGGTGGCCCCCACCGACAGCGCGGAGGACTCCTCGCGCCCACAATCCACTACCCCGAACGCATAGCTGCGCCGGAGTAGTAGCACCGGGGCGACTCTCGTCGCCCCACGGAATCACACAGCACCACCACACAGCACCACCACACACAGCACCACCTCACACACAGAAAGCGAAACACAATGCGCAAAATCGCAATCACGACCGTGGCAATCGCGGGTGTCGCCCTCATGGCGCTCTCGGGTTGCTCGGCTCGTAACTCCACTTCGGGCAGTGACGCCTCGGGCTTCAAGGCCGGCTCCATCATCGGTGTCGCCCTTCCCGACAAGACTTCGGAGAACTGGGTTCTGGCCGGCAAGCTGTTCACCGACGACCTGACCAAGGCCGGATTCAAGCCGGACGTGCTCTACGCGCCCTCCGCGAACACCGCATCCGAGCAGGCCAACCAGATCTCGACCATGAACACCAAGGGCGCGAAGGTGCTCATCATCGGCGCGTTCGACGGCAAGCAGCTCGGGAGCCAGGTGAAGGACGCGCACACCAACGGTGCGAAGGTCATCGCCTACGACCGCATCATCGAGGACAGCAAGGATGTCGACTACTACGTCGCGTACAACAACGAGAAGGTCGGCGAGCTCCAGGGCCAGGCACTCCTCGACGGCATGAAGTCGCGCTTCCCCGACGCGAAGACCTACAACATCGAGCTGTTCTCCGGTGCATCCACCGACCCGAACGCCGCGGTGTTCTTCGACGGCGCGATGAAGATCCTGCAGCCGAAGATCGATGACGGAACGCTGAAGGTCGTCTCGGGCCAGACCAAGATCGACCAGACGCAGACCACCGGATGGCTTGCCGCCAACGCGCAGACCCGCATGGACACCCTGCTGGCCGGCAACTACTCGGGCAGCACCGTGCTGAACGGCGTCCTGTCGCCGAACGACACCCTGGCTCGCGCCATCATCACCTCGATCCAGAACGCCGGCAAGGACAAGCCCGTCATGCCGGTCGTCACGGGTCAGGACTCCGAGGCGGCTTCCATCCCGCTGATCATGTCGGGCGTGCAGTACTCGACGATCAACAAGGACACCACGAAGCTCGTCGAGCAGGCCGTTTCCATGGTGAAGCAGCTCGCCGCCGGCAAGAAGGCGACGACCAACTCCCCCGCCACGGACAACGGTTCGGTCAAGGTCCCCACGTACTACCTGCCGCCGCAGCTGGTCACCAAGGACAACGCCGCCGAGTCCTACAAGAACAACCCCACCCTCGAGGCGCTGACCAAGTAGTCACACCCTGAGAATCCGGTCCGGCCCTCTCGTTCGCGAGGGGGCCGGACCTTTTTCGTGTG
>JAODAT010000051.1 GCA_025463565.1 Microbacteriaceae bacterium | reverse complement strand
AATTCGCGTCGTGGGTGCTCGCCCACGTTCACCAGACCGCCTAGTGAACGAACTTCAGTCGTGGATGCCTTCCGGCAGCGGAAGGCCGTCGAGGTTCGCCTTGGTCAGGGGCAGGGGCGGCGTGACGTCGAACTCCTTCAGCACGTAGTCGAGCTGACGGATGTGCTGGGTCGTGTGCCAGATCTCCCGCTCGAGCACCTCGAGCAGCGTCGGGAAGCCCCAGTAGGTCTGCGTGACGCGGTCCAACGGGTCGTCGAAGCCATCTTCGGTCCACCACAGGGTGAACAGTCGGCGCGTCTCATCGAGTCGATCGAGAATGTCCTGCTTCGTCTGCACCTCGGCGGGCTTCCCATATGACTTCGTGGTGTGGTTGTCGTCGTAATAGGCCTCGAGAAAGGCCCGCATCACGGAGGCGACCTGGTTGGCCACGTCGAACATCTTTCGCTCGCGATTCGGCAGCGAGAACGCGAACATCTCATCGGTCATCACGGAGATGATTCCGCGGGCGACGTCGAGATTCGCGTTGTAGCGGTCGACGAGGTCCTGCGCGGGCATGATCACCGGCGGGTTGTACTCGACGCCGATCAGCTCGGCGACGGCAGCGAGGTCGACGCCGTTGACCCACCGGTCACCGAAGTGGGCGACAGGCGGCACCATGTTGCGCTTGGCAAGTTCCGCCTGCACCTCGACGCTCTCGTCGATGTTGATGGCCACCCAATCCTTGCCGGACTTCTGGATGAACTCCTTCATTCGCAGGCAGCTGCTGCAGCCGGGCATCCAATACGCCTCGACAGTGCCCGTCGTTTCTGTGCCCGTCGTTTCTGTCGCCAGTGCCATCGTCGCCACCTCTTCGCTTGTACGCATGACCGAATGGCTTTAGCGTAACTCTTAAGCGAACTAGATGGGAATGGCCTCGTCCACGCCGGGCACGAAGAGGTCCTCGGGCTCCAGGCGTCGTTTGGCCAGTCCCTGCTCGTACGAATAGCGAAGGAAGGTGTCGAGCACATGGCGGTTGCGCTGGAGACCGTAGTCCCACCATCCTTCGCCGAGCGAGTCGATGGTGGAGCGAACGTGCTGCTGCAGCCACGGCAGCATCACCTTGAGGGCGGAACGCTGCCGAAGGTCGTCGTAGGCGATGCGCAGGCTCTCGTCGAAGGCCTTCATCAGCGAGCGGGCGATCCACGGGTGCTCCTCCCACACCTGCCGCTTGATCGCGACGACGTGCATGATCGGAAAGATCCCGGTACGGCCGAAATAGTCCTTCTCGACCGTCTCGAAGTCGGGAAAGAGCTGCCCGACCTTCGGCGACCGGCCGAAGGAGTCCGGCGCCGGCGCCGTGTAGATCGCGTCGATCTCGCCCGCCGCCAGCATCTCGGAGAGATTGGTGCCCTCCGGCACCGTCGAGAGACGGATGCTGTCCGGCAGGTCGAGGGCGAGCTTCTCTTCGCGTCGCCCGGTCTCGTTGAGCACCCCGGTCACGTACTCGACGGAGTCGATAGGAACCCCGTATTCGTCGGCCAGGATTCCGCGTTCCCAGACCCCAGCGGTCATCTGGAACTCGGGCGTACCCACACGCTTGCCCACCAGATCCGATGGGAACCTGATCGAGTCGGTGTTGACGTAGATGGACTGGTGGCGGAAGAACCGCGAGGGGAACACCGGGATGGCCACGAACGGCGGGTTCTCCGCGTTCAGGGTGAGCACGTACGACGAGAGGCTCAGCTCGCAGACATCGAACTCGTGACCGCGAAGCGCCCGGAAGAACGTCTCCTCGACGCGCAACGAAAGAAAGTCGAGTTCGATTCCCTCGGGTCGCACGCGGCCGTCCTGGAGTGCGTGAACGCGGTCATAGTCCCAGCAGGCAAGGCTCAATCTCAGCATGTCGAGAGCGTAGCGGGTCGTGCTGATATTGTTGACATTTCTGGTGACATTCTGCCGATGTCGCCGGTGCAGCTCGACCCCGTGGGCCGGAGGAGATGACGATGGAGTTCCTGGTCAGGTTCGAAACCAGCCAGCCCGCCACAATGTCCGTCGACGAGCGCGAACGGCTGCGGGTGATCGAACGCGAGCGCGCGATGGAGCTGCGTGCCGCCGGCATCCTCATCAAGCTCTGGCGCCTGCCGGGCAAGCGCGGCGGAATCGGCCTCTGGGAAGCGCCGGATGCAACTGCCCTTCACGACGCCCTCGCCTCGCTGCCGATGTTCCCCTGGACCGAGAACACGGTCGAGGCCCTCGCAACCCACCCGCAGGAGAAGAAGTGACGAAGCCAGAGATTCCCGGCACGTACCTGTTCGGCATCGAGGACTCGAGGCAGGGCTTCGCCCTCAACTCGTTCTGCGCATCACTCACCTCGGTCGACGACCGCAAACGCTTCCTCGACGACGAGGCCGCGTACCTCGGCCGGTACGAGCTGACGGCGGAACAGCGCCAGGCCGTGCTCGACCGGGACTGGGTGACAATGCTCGACCTCGGCGGCTCGATCTTCTACATCTACAAACTGGCCATGGTGGACGGCAAGTCGATGCAGTACCTCGGCGGCGTGTTCACGGGCATGACCACCGAGGAATTCCAGGCAGCGCTCGAAGCGGGAGGACGACATTTTGGCTGAGGTTACCTGGGGACTGACGACCAGCCATGTCCCGTCGATCGGCGCCGCGATGGACCGCGAGCGCACCGAGGATCCGTACTGGAAGCCGCTGTTCGACGGCTACCGGCCCGCCCGCGAGTGGATGGCCGAGCACACGCCCGACGTCATCATCCTCATCTACAACGACCACGCGAACGCGATTCCCCTCGCCATGGTGCCGACGTTCGCCGTCGGCACTGCGGCCGGCTTTCACGTCGCAGACGAAGGCTGGGGAACGCGACCCGTGCCCGACGTGATCGGGCACCCCGCGCTGGCCGCCCACCTCGTGGAGAGCCTGGTCGACGACGAGTTCGACATCACCGTCGCGCACCAGCTCGAGGTGGACCACGGCCTCACGGTGCCGCTATCGGTGTACTGCCCGGCGCCGGGCGACGCCTGGCCGGCGCCCGTGATCCCGATCGTCGTCAACGTCATCCAGTACCCGCAGCCGACCGCCGCCAGGTGCTACGCCCTGGGCAAGGCGCTCGGCCGCGCCATCCGGTCATATCCCGAAGACCTTAAGGTCGCCGTATTCGGCACCGGCGGCATGTCACACCAGCTCGCCGGCGAGCGCGCCGGCCTCATCAACGAGGAGTTCGACCGGATGTTCCTCGCGAAGATCCAGGACGACCCGCAGTCGCTCGCCGATCTCTCCCGTGAGGAATACGTTCGCGAAGCGGGCTCCGAGGGTATCGAGATGATCATGTGGCTGATCATGCGCGGCGCGATGGACGACGAGATCACCCGCATCGCTGAGACCTATCACGTGCCGGCCTCCAACACGGCGGCCGCACTGGCCCTCTTCGAGAACCGCGCGTGACGACTTTCGTCCTGCTGCACGGCGCGTGGCACGGCGGCTGGTGCTGGTCCCGCGTGTCCTCGGTGCTGCGCGCCGCCGGGCACACGGTGTTCTCACCGACCTTCAGCGGGGTGAGTGACCGCGCCCACCTGCTCTCGCCGGCCGTCGGCCTCGCCACCCACATCGAAGACGTCACGCGGCTGATCGATGCCGAGGGGCTGGCGGATGTCGTGCTAGTCGCGCACAGCTACGCCGGCATGGTCGCCAGCGGCGTCGCCGAACAGAGGCCCGCCGCCCTGCGCGCCCGGGTGCACCTCGACGCCTTCGTGCCCTCCGACGGCGAGGCCGCGATCGACCTGCTGCCCGAGACCGTGGCCCATCACTACCACGAGTCGGTTGCGGGGCCGGGCTTCGGCTGGCTCATCCCGCCGCGCTCGCTGGAGGTTCTCGGGGTCACCGAGCAGGCCGACCTCGACTGGCTCTCGCCCCGACTGACGCCCCAGCCCTGGGCGACCTACGCCGACACCGTGCACCTCACCGGAGCGGCCGACGCCGTGCCCGCCACCTTCATCGAGTGCACGGAATGGATGCGCGTGTTCAGCAGCCAGGCCGAGCGCGCGCGGGGGCGTGGCTGGGCGTCGCTCGAGATAGCGACCGGCCACGAGGCCATGGTGACCGCGCCGGCCGAACTCGCCGCGCTGCTGCAGCAGATCTGAACAAGGAGAACGATGTCCGACACAACTCTCGTCATCAGCGCGCACGCCGGTGACTTCGTCTGGCGAGCGGGCGGGGCGATCGCCAAGGCGACGGCCCGCGGTGAGCGCGCGGTGATCGTCTGCCTGTCCTTCGGCGAGCGCGGCGAGTCCGCCAGCGAGTGGCTCAAGGGCACGAAGCTCGACGAGATCAAAGCGATCCGCAGGGCCGAGGCCGAAGCGGCAGCCGCCGCGCTCGGTGCGGAGATCGAATTCCTCGACGCCGGCGACTACCCCCTGCTCGAATCCCCCGAGCTCGTCGACCGGCTCGTGCAGGTCTATCGCCGCGTGGTGCCGACCGTCGTGCTCACCCATCCCCTCGTGGACCCGTACAACGGCGATCACCCGGCGGCCGCGCGGATGGCGATCCAGGCCCGCATCCTTGCGCAGGCCATCGGCTACCCGGCGGCGGGCGAACCGCTCGGTGCCCCCCCGGTGTTCTTCTTCGAACCCCACCAGCCCGAGCAGAGCGACTTCAAGCCGAACGTGCTGCTCGACATCACCGATGCCTTCGCCGCCAAGCGCGCCGCGATGGAATGCCTCGGCGCGCAGAAGCACATGTGGGATTACTACACCGACCTCGCCGTGCGGCGCGGGGTGCAGGTGAAACGAAACGCCGGTCCGAACCTCGGGGTCCCGACCGACACGAAGGGAGAGGCATACATGAGGTACTACCCCGAAGTGACGGAGACGCTGCGATGAGAAAGGTCATCATCACCGATCCGCCGAAGGCCACGCTCGCCGACGCAAATGCTCTCGCCAGATTCGGCGTGGCGACCGTGCACGAAGCGCTCGGCCGGGTCGGCCTTGCTGGGCCGCACTTCCGGCCGATCCAGGATGGCGCGCGCGTCGCCGGCACCGCCGTGACCGTGCTCAGCTGGCCCGGTGACAATCTCATGATCCATGCCGCGATCGAACAGTGCCACGAGGGCGACATCCTCGTCGTCACCACCACCTCGGAGTCCTCCGACGGCATGTTCGGCGAACTGTTCGCGACCGCACTGCAGCATCGCGGCGTGCGCGGGCTGGTCATCGCCGCCGGCGTGCGGGACGTCGCGGAGCTCCGCGAGATGGGCTTCCCCGTCTGGTCGACGGCGGTGAACGCCCAGGGCACCGTGAAAGCCACCGGCGGCGCGGTGAATGTGCCGGTGCGGATCGGCAACGTGATCGTGAACCCCGGGGACGTCATCGTCGCCGACGACGACGGGGTGATGGTCGTTCCCCGCTCCGACGTGGCCGAGGCGATCACCGCGTCCGATGCGCGTGAGAAGAAGGAGCAGTCGACCCGCGAGGCGTTCCGTCGCGGCGAGCTCGGCCTCGACATCTACAACCTGCGGCCCGTGCTGGCCGAAGCGGGAGTGACGTACCTGGCGGCGGACGAGAGCTAGAGGGCGATTTCCCTCAGGGCGGAGATAACGCCGAGCAGGTGCGCTTTCGTTGCCGCCTCCGCGCCGGCGGGATCGCGAGCGACTATCGCGTCGATGATCGCGGCATGCTCAGGAGCGGTGACGGCGGCACGACCGGCGCGGAAGGACAGCCGGAACTGGTGGCGCACGCCCTGCGCGCGAAGGCGTTCGAGCATGTCCGCCGCCGTGTGATGCGCGCTGACCTCGCGGATCCGCCGGTCGAGCAGCTGGTTGAGCCGCGGGTACTCGAGCACCTCCGAGGTCTCCGCGGCGTCGAGGATCAGCCGACGGAGTTCGAGGAATTCGGCGATCTCCTCGTCGCTGATCCGCTCCGCCGCCTTGTACGCGCAGAGACCCTCGAGCTCGATCCGTACCTCGAGGATCTCGACGGCTTCGCCGAGGGAGACCGACCGCACGCGCGACCCGCGATTGGGCACCCGGTCGATGAGTCCGTCGCCCGCGAGCTCCAGGAGCGCGGTGCGCACCATGGCCCGGCTGACACCGTAGCTCTCGCTCAGGTCCGCTTCGATCAGGCGTTGGTTGGGGGCGAAATCGCCGTCGACTATCGCGTCCCGGATGCGCCCGGTGAGCTCGGCAAGGGTCACCTGTCCTGCCCCTCTCCTCGACCGTTCAGTGCTGTATTGAGAGTAGACGGTGGGACTAGAGGAACGCGGACTCTCCGGTGACGGCCCGACCGACGACCAGGTCGTTGATCTCCTTCGTGCCCTCGTAGGTGTAGATCGCCTCGGCATCCGCGTGGAACCTGGCCACCTTGTTCGCGAGCACGATGCCGTTTCCGCCCACGATCTCGCGGGCGCGGGCGACCGACTCGCGCATTCGGGTGGTCACCCAGGACTTGGCCAGAGCGGAATCCTCGTCGTTGAAGGTTCCGGCATCCTGCTTTTGCGACAGCCCGACCACCATGCCGAGCGACGCGGTGAGGTTTCCGAGAATCGCCGACAGGTGGGACTGCACCAGCTGGAAGGAGCCGAGGCTCCGCCCGAACTGCCGGCGCTCGCGAACGTAGTCGAGGGCGGCCTCGTACGCGCCGGCCTGCACGCCGGTGGCGCCCCAGGCGACATCCGATCTCATGAATCGCAGGATGTTCGAGACGTCCCGGAATGAGGTGATTCGCTGCAGGCGGTCCCGTTCGTTCACCACTACACGGTCGAGCACGATGTCGCCGTTCTGCACGATGCGCAGTGCGGTCTTGCCCGTGATGTTGGTGATGGCCATCCCGGGCGCCGACGTCGGCACGATGAAGCCCTTGACCGCACCGTCGGCGACGTCCCTCGCGAACACGATGAGATGGGATGCGATGGGAGCGTTGCCGATCCAGCGCTTGTGCCCGGAGAGGGTCCAGTCGTCGCCCGTCCGCTCCGCCGTCGTCGACAGGCCCCTCGCGATGTCGGAGCCGGACTCAGGCTCGGTCAGCGCGAATCCGCCGAGGATGGAGAAGTCGCGCACCAGCGGGTCCCAGCGCTCGACCTGCTCCGGGCTGCCGCCGTCGAGAATGCTCGTCCTGAACAGGCTGGCCTGCCCGCCGAAGAAGGTGTTCAGCGAGGCATCGGTTCTCGCCCACTCGAAGGTGCGGAAGCCGCCGAACAGATTGCGCGGCCGGTCGGCGCCAGCGGTGATCGACGCCGGTGAGACGATGTCGAGCTTCGCAACCTCGGGAATCAGCTCGGTCGGGAAGGTCCCGGCCTCCCAGTGCCGGTCGATCAGCGGAGCGGCGGTCTCGTCAAGGAACTGGCGGAGCTGCCAGAGCTTGTCGCGCTCGGGGTCGCTGAGCAGGTTTTCATAGCCGTACAGGTCTGATCTGGGGTAAAGCTGTCCCGGTCTCATCGTGCTCATGTCTGTAAATTAGTTGATTTTCTCAACTATATATGCGCTCACTCGGGGCCGGTCGCCCCACGAGAGCTACCGTTGAGTCATGCAGACCACGCCAGGGGGTAGCCGCAGTTCGCGGGAGCGGCGCTTCCAGCTGCTGCAGATCGTGCGTGAGCAGGGCGAGGTAGAGGTCGCGGCCACAACGGCCATGCTCGATGTGTCGCTCGAGACCGTGCGCCGCGACCTGAGGGCGCTCGAATCGCAGGGGTTGATCCGGCGCAGTTACGGGCGCATCTTCGCGGTGGAGAGCGGTGTCTTCGAGACCTCGCTCGCGATCCGGCACACCATCAACCCCGAAGAGAAGGCGCGGATCGCGACAGCGATGGTCACGAAGATCGACGAGGCCCAGACGATCTTCATCGATGAGGGGTTCCAGACCCAGCTCATCGCGCAGCGCCTGCCGGACGATCGGCGACTCACGATCGTGACCGCCTCGCTGCCGATCGCGACGATGGTGGCGGCCCGCCCCAACATGCAGGTGATCATGCTCGGCGGCAGGGTGCGCGGAAACACGCTGGGGGTGGTCGACATCGCGGCGGTCGACATGCTGCGCCGGCTCAACATCGACCTCGCGATCGTGGGGGCGAATGGCGTGTCGACGGACCGCGGCATGACGACACCGGATCCGGCGGTCGCCGCAGTCAAGGAGGCGGCGGTGCTCGCCGCGGCGCGACGGATCTTCGTCGGTGCCCATCACAAGTTCGGAACGACCTCCTTCGTGACCTTTGCGGCCCTCACCGACTTCGAACTGATCATTACCGGACAGGAACTGAGCGCGAGCCTGGCGAACCGTTTCGCGTCTGTTGGGGCGAATCTGCTTCGGGTTTAGCGACGCGACGTCCTTCATGTTGGTCCTCACGGCCTTAAACGGTCACAAAACGGTCAATCGGGCGGCTCAAAACAGCTAACTGTTTGTGTTTGTTGTGTGTTCTGTTGGTGGAAGGCGTTCGTCGAGCGACGTGCGCCTATTCATCGAAGGGGATGGCATGGCGCAGCGCAGCGAGTCTCGAGTGGAAGTGAGTGCACCCGCGGGGCGCGTGACCGGGATCGCTCGCGACGGCATCTCCCTGTTCCGGGGCATCCGATTCGCCGAGCCGCCCACCGGGGACCTCCGCTTCGCCGCTCCTGTCGACGCCGTTCCGGTCGAGGCGATCGACGCCACCACGTGGGGCCCCATCTCCCTACAGGACCTGGACCCGCTGCCGCGCGCACTGCCGGGCACAGAGAACTACTACTACGCCCCTGGCGTCACCACGTCGGAGGACTGCCTCAACCTGAACATCTGGGCACCGCCGGCCGGCGACGACGCGGAATCCGCCCCGGTGATCTTCTGGATCTACGGCGGCGGATTCCTCTGCGGTTCGGGTACGGGGCCATGGGTCGACGGAACCCGGTACGCCCGGGACCACGGCGTGGTCGTGGTATCGATCAACTATCGACTGGGCCTCCTCGGCAACCTGTGGCTGGGCGACGTCGAGCCGAGCGCATCCGACCTCGCGCTGCAGGACCAGGTCTCCGCGCTGCGCTGGGTGCAACGCAACATCGCCGCGTTCGGCGGTGACCCGAAGCGCGTCACGATCATGGGGCAGTCCGCCGGCGCGATGTCGGTCGCCGCCCTGCTCACCGCACCCGACGCACGCGACCTGTTCCACGGCGCCGTGGTCATCAGCGGTCACCTCGCGGGGGTTCGCACGATCGACGAGGCGCTCGAGACCCGCGAACGGGTGCTTCACGAACTCGCGGTGGACCCCGATGGCGACCTCCTCGCCCAGCTCCGCGGCCTCTCGACGCTGCGCATCCTCCAGGTCCAGCGCGAGCTCGGTATCGGCGTGCGGGCGTTCCCCCTGGTGACCGATGATGTCGTGCTTCCGGCCGACACGCTGGCAGCGATCCGCGACGGAGAGGCCGCACGAGTCCCGCTGCTCCTCGGTGTGGACAGCGAAGAGGACCGGCTGTTCCAGCTCACCGGGTGGGCTGGCGAACCGCAGGACAGCTCGTCGGTGTTGAGAGGGCTGCTCGGCGACGCCTCCGAGGAGACGATCGCGGAAGCCGAGGCGCTCTACCGCGGAGTCGGCACCGATGACACCGACCGCCAGTTCCTGATCACCAACGACCAGAGCTGGGCCGCTCCGTCCCAGGCTCTCGCCGACGCGCACGCGGCAGCAGGCAACCCGACGTTCCAGTACGAGTTCACCCGCCGCAGCACCGCGCTGGGCGGTGCCGTCGACGCGGCACACCTGGCCGAGATCCCCTTCTTCTGGGGCAACCTCGACGCACCCGGCGCGACGGAGCTGCTCGGCGACGACATCCTGACGGACCCCGCGCTCGCACGTCTCGCCGAGCAGGTCAGCGGCACCATCGCCCGGTTCGTGAAGACGGGCAGCGCGGATGGCGGCCCCCTCGGCGCATGGCCCGAGACCACGCCCGATGCCCGCATCACCATGGTCATCGGTGTCGAGTCCCGTGCCGAGCGCGACCGCAACGCGGAACGCATCGCCTTCTGGCGCAGCCACCACTCCGTCCCCGCCCTGAGCACCGTCACCGGATCGGTATCGTGAGCACCGAACTCCTTCCCGTCGCGCAGCCGACCTACGATCCCTCGACGGTGACCCCGGGGATCGTGCACTTCGGTGTCGGCAACTTCCACCGCGCCCATCAGGCCCTCTACATCGACACGCTGCTCGATGCCGGCCTCGCCACGGACTGGTCGATCTGTGGTGTGGGCGTCCTGCCCGGCGATGTCCGCATGCGCGACGCCCTGCGCGACGGCGACATGCGCTACACGCTGGTGGAGCGTTACCCCGACGGCCAGGCTCCCGCGCGCAGCATCGCGTCGATCACCGAGTACCTGTTCGCGCCCGACGACCCCGAGGCGGTGCTCGACAAGCTCGCGGACCCGTCCGTTCGCATCGTCTCGCTGACCATCACCGAGGGTGGATACAACATCGACGACGAGACCGGCAGATTTCTGTCGCAGACGCCGTCCATCCAGGCCGACCTGGTGCCCGGGGCGGCTCCGTCGACCGTCTTCGGAATGGTCGTCGAGGGGCTGCGTCGCCGACGCGACCGCGGCATCCCCCCGTTCACCGTCATGTCGTGCGACAACCTTCCGGGTAACGGGGTCGTCGCGCGCGAAAGCTTCACCGCATTCGCCGAACTGCTCGACCCGGAGCTCGCCACCTGGATCACCGCGGAGGTGAGCTTCCCGAACAGCATGGTCGACCGGATCACCCCCGTGACGACCGACGAGGTGCGGGAGTGGATCTCCGAGACGTACGGCACGCACGACGCCTGGCCGGTGGCCAGTGAGGGCTTCACCCAGTGGGTGCTCGAAGACGACTTCACGCTCGGCCGCCCACCGTACGAGAAGGCCGGTGTGCAGCTGGTCGCCGACGTCACCCCATACGAGCATCTCAAGCTGCGACTACTGAACGCCAGCCATCAGGCGATGGCCTACTTCGGCTACCTCATGGGGTACCGCTTCGCACACGAGGCCTCGACGGATCCGCTGATCGTGCGCCTGCTGCTGTCCTGGATGCGCGACGAAGCGGCGCCCACCCTCGACCCGGTGCCCGGCGTGGATGTCGCTGACTACGAGCGCAGCCTCATGGAGCGCTTCGCGAACCCCTACGTTCGCGACACCCTGCTGCGCCTCGCCACCGACGCGTCCGACCGCATCGCCAAGTTCGTGCTCCCGGTCGTGCAGGACAGGCTGGCCACGGGCGAGGGCGTCGAACTCGGGGCCGCGATCGTCGCCAGCTGGGCGGTGTTCGCCCGCGGGGTCGACGAGTCGGGCGAGCCCATTCCCTTCATCGATCGGCAGGCGGAGGCGGTCGCCCGCGCCGTCGAGCGCCAGGGCCACGACGACCCGGTGGGCTTCCTGCGGGACTCGCTCATCTTCGGCGACCTGGCCGACAACCCCATCTTCGCGGAGGCGTTCACACGCATCTACCGCGACATCCTGTCGTACGGTTCGCGTGCGGCTCTCGAAACCCTTGTCGATGCGCCCTCGCATCGCAAGTAACCAGTAACACCAAGAAAGGAAAGCCATGTTCGCCACAGCAATGAAGCAGCGATCGCGGTTCATCCGAACCGCGGCCATCGTCGTTGCGACCGCCACAGCACTCACGCTGGCGGGATGTTCGGGTACCGCGTCGAAGAGTTCGGCATCAACCACGCTCACGCTCGCCACGACCAGCACGCCCCAGAGTCTCGATCCCGCGAAGGCAGGTAACGGCATCCCGCTGGTCTGGTACATGAACCTCGGATACGGCGCGCTGATCGAGCGCGACCCCGACGGCACCGCCAAGCCGGGGCTGGCGACCAAGTGGGGCTACTCCGCGGATCGCCTGACCTTCACCATCACGCTGCGCAAGGGCGTCAAGTTCAGCGACGGCACGGCGATGACGGCTGACAACGTTGCCGCGTCGCTGAACCGCTACCTCAAGGAGGGCCAGTTCGCCTCCACCTACCTGAGCGATGTCACCTCCATCGACGCAACGGGTCCGCTCGCGATCACGATCAAGCTGAGCGCACCCAACCCGAACCTGCCATACGGCTTCGACCAGGGCGGCCTCGCGGGCGACATCATCGCCCCCGCGGGTCTCGCCGACACGACGAAGCTCGGCTCGGCCACCTATGGCGCCGGCCCGTACATGCTGGACGCGAAAGACACCATCGCAAACTCGTCCTACGTGTTCGTGAAGAACCCGTACTACTACAACAAGGCGGGCCAGCACTACAGCAAGATCGTGGTGAAGGTCATCACCGACCAGAACTCCGTGCTCTCGGCGGTCCGTTCCGGCCAGGTGCAAGTCGCCCAGGGCTCGTCGAGCAACGCGGCGGCGGCCAAGTCAGCCGGACTGAACGTCACGGCCGGGCTGTCGGGCATGGTCGGCGTGTACCTCGCCGACATCGACGGCACCATCACGCCGGCGCTGAAGGATGTCCGCGTTCGCCAGGCTCTCAACTACGCACTCGACCGCAAGGCAATCACGAAGTCGGTCTACGGCGAATACGGAACACCGACGGCCCAGGTGGTGCCGAAGGGCACCGCGGGTTACCTTGCTTCTCTCGAGAACGTCTATCCATACAACCCCACCAAGGCGAAGGAACTGCTGAAGGAGGCCGGTTACCCGAACGGCTTCAGCTTCGACCTCGCTGAGCAGCCGGGCACCGACAACGGTGACCTGCTCGCCCAGGCCATGGTGGCGCAGTGGAAGGACATCGGAGTCACGGTCAACCTGAAGAGCTACCCGTCGTTCAACGACTACGTGGGCGCCCTCTTCGGCAAGACAATCCCGGCGACGACGCTGACGTTCAACTACTCGACGCAGCTGACCGACACCTCGGAACTGGTGACCAATCCGGCCACCTACAACTTCCTCGGCTTCACCGACGCGAAGGCCAACGCCCTCGCCGAGGCGCAGCGGAAGTTCGACATCGACAGCCCGGAGGGCAAGACGGCTGCTGAGAATTCGGAGACGTATATCGTCAAGAACGCGTTCCTGGCGCCGGTCGCCGCAACCGACGCGCTTCTCTTCTCGTCGAAGAAGGTCACCGGGCTGGGCTTCACGTCCTACCCGTGGCCCGACCCGACGAACTGGAAGCCCGCCAACTAGTCCAACTCCCCTGCCGGCCCGGCCTTCCGGGCCGGCAGGGGATCCACCTTTCACCGACACCAACTGGCAGCCACACCATGCTCAAGAACCTCGGACTCCGGCTACTCGGCTCGCTGGTGCTGCTCATCGTCGTGCCGACGATCACCTTCTTCCTGCAGGGCGCCGGCTCTAACAACATCGCCCGCAGCGTGCTCGGGCTCACCGCCACGAAGTCACAGATCGACGCCTTCAATCACACGCTCGGTCTCGACCAGCCGCTCTGGCAGCGATACTTCAGCTGGCTCGGCGGCGCGGTCCACGGCGATTTCGGCCTCTCGTACACGACCCAGCAGCCGGTGCAGGACATCCTGGCTCCCCGCCTGGCCGTCAGTCTCTCCCTGATCGTCGGTGCGCTCCTCGTCTTCACGATCGTCGGGATGCTGCTGGGCGTCATCTCAGCCACCGGCAACAAGATCGTCGGCCGCGTGGTCGACGCCGTCTCCACCGTCGGCATCGCGGTGCCCAATTTCTGGCTGGCAGTCATCCTGATCGCCGTGTTCGCGGTCAACCTCAACCTGCTTCCGGCTACCGGGTACGTCGACCCGAGTGACGATCCCGGGCTGTGGCTCGCCTCGCTCGTGCTGCCCGTGATCGCGCTCGCTTTTGCCGGCATCACCGCTGTTGCGAAGCAGACGCGTGACCAGATGCTGCTCTCCATTGCCAGCCCATATGCGAGGTCGCTGCGCGCGAACGGCGCCTCCGAGTTCTCGCTCGTCTACAAGCACGCTCTCCGGAACGCCGCCGCACCGGTGGTCACCGTGCTCGGCGTCATCTTCGTCGGCGCCCTTTCCGGCTCCGTCATCGTCGAGAACATCTTCGTGCTGCCGGGGCTCGGCTCCCAGGCGCTGCAATCGACCCTGCAACACGACGTACCCGTCATCCAGGGCATCTCCGTCTACTTCATCATCATCGTCGTGATCGTGAACGTGCTGATCGACATCGCCAACACGATCCTCAATCCGAAGGTGCGTGCCGCATGACCGCCATCGACACTCCCGCCGTCCCCGGCGGCCCGTCCACCGACCTTCCGGCGGCCGAATCCGGCGGCCGTCCGCCGTCGCGCTTCCGCGCACTGCGCGAGTACCTGCGGCGACCGCTCGGCGTCATCGCGGGCGCGTTCCTGCTGGTCGTCATCGTCGCAACCGCTCTCGCGCGAGTCATCTCTCCGTACGACCCGCTGAAGCAGGACCTGTTCCACTCGCTCGCTCTGCCGAGCGCCACCCATCTGCTCGGCACGGACAAGCTGGGTCGGGATGTGCTCAGCCGGCTGCTCTGGGGCGGCCAGGTGAGCCTGCTCGGCCTTGTGGAAGCACTGGCCGTCGCCTTCGTGATCGGCATCACCCTGGGCCTCGTCGCCGGGTATGTCGGGCGAGTCATCGACAACGTCATCTCACGGCTCACCGAGGTCGTCATGGCGATCCCGGGCATCGTCATCCTGCTCATGGTCTATTCGGCCACCAACAACAACCAGCACATCGGAATGATCGTGCTCGGTGTGCTGTCGGCGCCAACGCTGATCCGCGTCACCCGAGGCGCCGCGCAGGCCGTTCGCGAGGAGACGTATGTCGCCGCCTCCCGCGTCACGGGCATGGGTCGCATCCTGATCATGATCCGTCACGTGCTCCCGAACATTTGGGGGCCGATCATCGTCAACACCGCGGTGCTCGCGGCCGTGATCCTCGGCATCCAGGGTGGCCTCAACTACATCAACCTGGGAGTCAACCCGCCGAACCCCAGCTGGGGTGGAATGGTGAGCGAAGCGCAGCAGACGCTGTCGCAGCAGCCCTGGCTCATCATCCCGAGCGGCCTGCTCATCACCCTCGTGATCATGTCGTTCATGCTCGTCGCCGACGCCCTGCGCGACACGTCCGCGTCGAACCGCTCGCGTGCCGGCTCCGCAAAGGCGGCCGCGCAGGCCGTCTCCGCGGACGGCGACGACGTGCCGGCCGCGGACGAGGTACTGCTGCGGGTGCGCGACACGTCGGTGTCGTTCAGTGGGCTGGAGGTCGTGTCCCGCGTGGGCTTCGATGTGCGGCCGGGTGAGGCTCTCGGCATCGTCGGGGAGTCCGGGTGCGGCAAGACGGTGACCGCGTCCGCCATCCTCGGCAGCCTCGACGCGTCGGCCGTGACCTCGGGCCACGTGATCTTCGAGGGCCAGGAGTTGGTGAATGCACCCCGTAAGGTACGTGCCGGCATCCGCGGCAGCGGAATCGCCTACATCTCCCAGGACCCGATGGTTGCGCTCGACCCGAGCTTCTCGGTCGCCAGCCAGCTCGGCGAACTGGTCGGCCGCCACGACCACCTGCGCGGCGCCCACCGGCGCGAACGGGTGATCGACCTGCTCACCCAGGTCGGCCTGCCCGATCCCGCCGACGTTGCCCGCCGGTTTCCGCACCAGCTCTCCGGCGGCATGGCGCAGCGCGTCTCGATCGCCTGCGCGCTGGCCGGCCGGCCACGACTGCTCGTCGCGGACGAGCCGACCACCGCACTCGACGTCACCATCCAGGGCGAGATCCTCGGGCTCCTCCGCCGGCTCCAGCAGGACACCGGGATGTCGATTGTGATCATCACCCACGACCTGGGGGTTGTCGCCGATATCTGTGATCGTGTCGTCGTGATGTATGCCGGGCAGGTCATCGAGGCCGCGGACGCCGAGGAACTGTTCGCCGACCCATCGCATCCTTACACTCGTGCGCTGCTCGCATCGAACCCGATCGTCGCCGAGGCCGGAACGAAGCTCCTGTCGATCCCCGGCACGGTTCCGAACCCGGCCGATTGGCCGCACGGCTGCCGGTTCGCCGACCGGTGCCCGCTCCGCCTGGATGCCTGCACCGAGGGGCCGATCCGGCTCGAGCTGCTGCCCGCACCGCCCACGCACCCGGACACCCTGGACCACGCGGCCCGCTGCATCAGGGCCGAAGAGCTCGAGACGACCAACCAACTCGCCGCGAAGAAGACGAAGGAGGCGGCATGAGCGCCGACCTGCTCGAGATCAACGATCTCGAAATCACCTACCCGCGCGGGTTCGGCAAGGCGCCATTCCGGGCCGTGCAGGAGCTGTCGCTCAGGGTTGGTCGGGGCGAAACCGTCTCGATCGTGGGCGAGTCCGGCTCAGGCAAGACCACCATCGGGTCCGCGATCCTCGGCCTCGCCCGGGTCGCATCCGGCTCAATCAAGCTGAACGGCGAGGAGATCGCCCACGCCGGCGTCCGGCAGCGCCGGGAGCTCGCTTCTCGACTGCAGGCCGTCTTCCAGGATCCGTTCTCGTCGCTCGACCCTTCGCAGACGGTCGGCGATGTGGTCGCCGAGCCACTGCGAGTCGCGGGGCCGAAGCTCAGCGCCGCAGAGATCAACGAGCGCGTCGTCGCCATGCTGGCGAGGGTCGGCATCGCGCAGAGCGCGGTGAGCAAGTACCCCGCCGAGTTCTCCGGCGGCCAGCGCCAGCGCATCGCCATCGCGCGTGCCCTCGTGCTCGAGCCGGAGATCGTCGTGTGCGATGAAGCCGTCAGCGCGCTCGATGTCTCGGTGCAAGCCCAGGTGCTCAACCTGCTCGATGACCTGCAGCGCGACGTTGGCACCAGCTATGTCTTCATCTCGCACAACATGGCGGTGGTGCGTCACATCTCTGATCGGGTGGTCGTGCTGTACCGCGGCCGGGTCATGGAGCAGGGCACTGCGGCGGAGGTCTGCGACACCCCCGCCCACCCGTACACCCGCTCGCTGCTCGCCTCCGTGCCCGTGCCCGACGTCGCGGCCCAGAAGGGTCGCCGCGAAGCGCGGATGAGTTCCATCGTCGCCTCGGGCATCGCCCCGCACGATGGTGTCGGCTGCCCCTTCGCCCCGCGCTGCCCGTTCGCACAGCAGAAGTGCGTCGACGCGACGCCGCCGCTCGTCGAGCTGCCGGACGGCCGGTCGGTCGCCTGCGTTCGCGTCGGCGAACTGCCCCCGCCCGACGAACGCAGTGTGCTTGCCACGACCGCCGCCGTGTCGACCACCGTTACGGAGAAATCATGAGTGATCGCATCATCCAGACCACGAGAGGACCGGTCACGGGTCTCTCTACAGCGGGCGTCGAGAGCTTTCTCGGCATTCCCTATGCCGCGGCGCCGGTGGGCGAGAGGCGATTCCTGCCGCCGGTGCCGCATGCCGCCTGGAACGAGCCGTTCGCGGCGACCACGTTCGGCGCAACAGCGCTCCAGGAACTGGGCGAGGCCGCCGGCGGGCTGCCCGACGTGCCGGAGCCGATCGTGCTCGGCGATGACTCTCTCAACCTGAACGTGTGGACCACGGCGAGCGACGGCGAAGCGCCGCGGCCGGTGCTGGTCTGGATCCACGGCGGCGGGTTCTTCGCCGGATGCAGCGCCAACCCCTGGTACGACGGAGCCTCCTTCGCTCGCCACGGCCTCGTGGTCGTCAGCCTCAACTACCGGCTCGGCGCCGAAGGCTTCCTGCTCGCCCCTGGCATCGCACCGAACCTCGCGATGCTGGACTGGATCGCCGCCCTCGAGTGGGTGCGTGACAATGTCGCAGCATTCGGGGGCGATCCGGCGCAGGTGACGGTCATGGGCCAGTCCGCCGGCGGCATGGCCGTCACGGCGCTGCTGGCGTCGCCTGCGGCACGAGGACTGTTCTCGCGGGCGATCATCGCGAGCGGAGTCTCGCAGGTGGGCGCGGTGACCGAACCGGTTGCCGAAGATCTCGCTCGTGATCTGCTGACCGCGGCCGGAGCTTCGGTGGATGTCGCCGGCGCCCGCTCGGTGACACGGGAGCAGCTCGTCGCGTCCCTCGACACCGTCGCCGCCGACCGCGAGAAGGCGGGCACTCCCCTGACTCTCGCGTGGGCACCGGTGGTCGACGGCGACCTGTTGCCCGGCGCCCCGCTCGAGGCCGTCGCACAGGGTGCGGGCGCGGACATCCCCGTGCTCGTGGGGAGCGCCAGGAACGAGTTCGCCTGGCGGACGATCATGGGCGTCTCACCGGACGACCCCGACTACGAGCAGAAGCGCCTCGAAGGCCAGCACCTGTATGCGGACGATTTCTTCCGACGGGCGATCGATGAGTTCTCGAAGATCAGGGCCGCCACCAACAGCGCCCCGACGTACCGCTACGAGTTCCAGTGGCGCTCGACCGCGGAGCCGTACATCGGTGCCGGGCATTCGCTCGACATCCCGTTCTTCTTCAACAACCTGAGTGCGCCATACGTCGAGCCGTACTCGGGCCCGAACCCGCCGCAGCAGCTCGCCGATGCGATGCACGGTGCGTTCGCGAACTTCGCGCTGACCGGCGACCCCGGCTGGGCACCCTACGACGCGGAGAACGAGGCCGTCATGGCCTTCGACAGCGACTCCCACGTGGTGCGCGGCGTCGTGTTCGAAAACTGAGTATTCGAGGACTGACTATGCAGATCGGCCTTCTGGTCTTCCCGGATGTGACGCAGCTCGATCTCACCGGTCCGCTCCAGGTGTTCTCTTCGGTGCCCGGCGTCACGGTGCACCTGGTCTGGAAGCGCATCGAACCCGTGCCGAGCGACACGGTGCTCGTATTCACGCCGACGACCACGTTCGCCGACTGCCCCCAACTCGACGTGATCTGCGTGCCGGGCGGATACGGCACCAACGCGCTGGTGAACGACATCGAGGTGCTCGACTTTCTCCGCGCGCAGGCCGAAACGGCGCGTTACGTCACCTCGGTCTGCACCGGCGCGCTGGTGCTCGGCGCGGCGGGCCTGCTGAAGGGCTACCGCGCGACCACGCACTGGACCGCGATGGACTGCCTCGAACCGTTCGGCGCGATCCCCACCGATACGCGCGTCTGCATCGATCGCAACCGCGTCACCGGTGGCGGGGTCACCGCGGGAATCGACTTCGCGCTGACCCTGGTCGCCGACCTCTTCGACCGATCGACCGCCGAGGCGGTTCAGCTCCGCCTCGAATACAACCCGCAGCCGCCGTTCGAGTCCGGTTCGCCTCGTACCGCTCCGAAGCCACTAGTCGATTCGTATCTCGAGCGCATTACACCGAACAAGGCCCGACGCCTCGAGGCCGTCTCGCGGGCCGCCGCGCGGCTGAACTGACGATCCGCCGTACGCGGGTTCAGCTCGGGCGACTCATCCACAGCGTCGGTTCGGCAAGCACCTCGAACCCGTATTGCTCATACAGGCCGTGCGCGTCTGCCGTTCGCAGCGCGACCCGTTTGAGTCCGAAGGGTTCGAGGTCGGCGAGGATTCCGGCGACGAGCATCTTGCCGGCGCCACCCCCTCGAGCGTCCTGGTCGACGAACACGTCGCACAGCCAGCCGAAGGTCGCACAGTCGGTGATCACTCTGGCGAACGCGACCTGGGCTCCGGTCTCGGAGTCATAGATCCCATAGGTCCGCGAATTCGTGACCGCCGCGTCCTGTGCCTCCCGCGAACGCCCTTCTGCCCAGTAGGAGAGCTCGCTGAGCCAGTGATGAACGAGATCGCGGTCGAGGTCGGCGGGGTCGGATGAGAATCTCATGCACCCAATCCAAGTACACGCCGTCGGATCCCGGCGCGATCAATCCATCATCGGTGGACCGCCACGGCCAGTCCTGGCAGCCTTAGGCGGGTTTTCGCCGGGGAATCCATCGCGCGAGTGCGACGGCCGCGGCGAGTCCGACGGCGCCGGAGACGACGATGCCGATCGCGAGGCCCAGCACACCGGCGACGAACGAGAGCAGCAGCGGTCCCGCGGCGCTGCCCGCGTCGGCGAGTTCGCGCCAGAGCCCGAGAAAGGTCGGTCGGCCGGCCGAGGGCGACACGTCGGAGCCGAGCGTGTTCACGATCCCCGAACCGATCCCGTTGCCGAACCCCATCACCACCGCGACGATGATCAGCGTCAGTTCCTGATGGGTGAACGGCATGATGATGAACGACAGGCCCATGATCAGCACGCACGGGATGGCGATCCATCGACGGCCAAAGCGGTCCATCACATACCCGGCCGGGTAGAAGATCGTCGCGTCGACCGCCCCGGCGATCCCATAGATGAGCGACGACTGCACCGGGTCGAGCCCGATGTGGGTCGCCCACAACGGCACGACGACCTGCCGGGTGGAGCGGATGGCGGACAACAGGAGGACGGCGGTCCCGAGGGTCAGGAAGATCCTCCAGTGGTCGCGCAGCATGCCTCTCGTCGTGGACCTCTGTGCGAGTCCCTTGTGTGCGGAGACCCGCTCTAGATCGGGAACTACCAGTGCCAGCACCCCCGCGGCGACGATCGCCACGAGGGAGACCACGTATGCCGCGCGGAGACCCCCAACACTCACCACCCCGGCGGTGATGAACGGTCCAGCGAAGAGTCCCAGCCGCTGCACACCACCGAGGGTCGACATGGCCCGCGCGCGCATGTGCACGGGCACAACGTCGGCCAGGTAGGACTGCCGCGCGAGCAGGAAGACCGAACTCGCGGAACCGATCAGGAAGACTCCTACAGCGAAGAACAGCAGGTTCCACTGGAAGAGGCAGAGCACAAGGCCCACGGCGCTGATGCTTGCCGCGAAGACCATCGACCGCCGCTCGCCGAATCGCGTGGTGAGGATTCCCGATGGAATGTTCGTGATCAGCGATCCGACGCCGAGCAGCGACACGACCAGCGAGGCGACCGCCTCGGTGGCGCCGAGATGAATCACGCTGATCGCCAGTACCGGCAGCATCAGCCCTTCGGACAGCCCGTACATCACGGAGGGCCCGAACGCGCTGACCGCGACGCTCCTCATGGTGAAGGTATCGTCAGAGCTCATCGGTGCGGGCAACTCACCGTGGAACAGCAGCGAGCAGACGGGTCATGCGATCCACGCTATCCGAGCACGCCAGCCTCGCGCGCACGATGGACCATCGCGAGGTCTTCTCGCGCTGTGACCACGACGACCAGGATCGGGGAATCCGGCGCACTGACCACTGCATCGGATCGCGCTTCATCGTTGGCGACCGTATCCAGCATCAGGCGCAGGAAGGCGAGACGCTCGACGGCATCCGCCCGCGCCTTCGCGACGTGTTCGCCGATTCCGCCGGAGAACACGATCACGTCGACACCTCCCATCACCGCGATCATGCGGCCCATTTCGCCGACCAGTCGGTGAAGCCACACGTCGTAGGCAAGGCCGGCACTCTCGTCCCCGGCGGCGACACCCGTCATGATCGCCTGCATGTCGCCGTGTCCGGCGAGCGCGGCCAGCCCGGAATCGTGTTCCAGCTGTTTCGACAGCTGCACGGCGGTGAGCTTCGTGTTGGTGAGCAGCCAGGCCAGCGCGCCCGGGTCTACTGAGCCGGAGCGGGTACCCATGACCAGCCCGTCGAGCGGGGTGAATCCCATCGTCGTGTCGACGCTCGCACCGTCGACGATGGCGGCCAGTGACGCCCCCGAGCCGAGCTGGCAGCTCAGCACCCTGGAGACTTTCCGGCCGGAAACCAGCTCCCGCGCGCGCGAGTCGGCGTAGTCGTGTGCGAACCCGTGAAAGCCGTACTTGCGGATGCCGTGCTCGTTCCGCCACTGCTCCGGGATCGCGTAGGTGAATGCCGCCGGCGCGAGCGTCTCGTGGAAGGTCGTATCGAAACAGGCGATCGCGGTGGACTCGGGAAACGCCTCTGCCACGACGCCCGCGACCTTCAGCGCGAGTTTGGTGTGCAGCGGGTCGAGCGACTCGAGATCGTGGAGTTTCTTCAGCGCCGCGGCATCCATCACGGTCGGTCCGTGGAAAACGCCACCCGAATGCACGAAACGATGCAACGCCACCTCCGGCTCGAAATCGCCCTGTTGCTGCGCGAACTCCCGCCAGCGGTGCGCGGTCCAGTCGAGCGCCGGGTCCGGCCCGGTGTCGACTTCGCTCACCTCGCCGTCCCGGGAGATGCTCACCTTGACCGATGACGAGCCGACGTTCAGTACGAGCACGTTCATACGTTGTCCGCGCCGGTGTTGTCCGCGGCCGTCGTCGCCTTCTCCCCGCTCCAGGTCCAGCCGTCGACCTCGGGGATGTCCTCTCCGAACTCGCGCGTGTACGCCCTGGCACGCAGGCGGGCGTCCTGCATGTCCTGCCGAAGCGACGCTTGCCGTTCGGAGAGCCCCGGCACGCGATCGAGCACATCCATCACCAGCTGGTAGCGGTCGAGGTTGTTCATCATCACCATGTCGAACGGCGTTGTGGTCGTGCCCTCCTCGATGAAGCCGCGCACGTGCAGGTTGTCATGGCCGTTGCGCTTATAGGTGAGGCGATGCACCAGCCACGGGTAGCCGTGATAGGCGAAGATCACCGGCTTGTCGACGGTGAAGATGGCGTCGTACTCGTGGTCGTTGAGGCCGTGCGGATGCTCCGCCTCGGTCTGCAGGCGCATCAGGTCGACGACGTTGACGACCCGAACGGCGAGGGCCGGCACGCGCTCGCGCAGGATCTTCGCCGCCGCGAGAATCTCGAGCGTCGGCACGTCGCCGGCCGCGGCGAGCACGACGTCCGCAGCCGAGCCAGCCTTCTCGGTGCCAGCCCATTCGAGCAGGCCGAGACCACGCGTGCAGTGCTCGACCGCCTCATCCATCGTCAGCCAGTTCGCCGCGGGCTGCTTGCCGGCGACCACCACGTTCACGTAGTCGACGGTTCGAAGGCAGTGGTCGTAAGTAGAAAGGAGCGTGTTGGCATCGAACGGCAGGTACACCCGAACGATGTCGGCCTTCTTGTTCATCACGTGGTCGATGAACCCCGGGTCCTGGTGCGAGAAGCCGTTGTGGTCCTGCCGCCAGACGTGGGAGCTGAGCAGGTAGTTGAGGGAGGAGACCGGTCGCCGCCATGCCACCTTCTTCGCCGACTCCAGCCACTTCGCGTGCTGGTTGAACATCGAGTCGACGATATGGATGAACGCCTCGTAGGAGTTGATCAACCCGTGGCGGCCGGTGAGGAGGTAGCCCTCCAGCCAGCCCTCGCACTGGTGCTCGCTCAGCATCTCCATGACGCGGCCGGCGCGGGCGAGGTGATTGTCTTCGGCGTCGATCGGCCAGAATTCGGCGTTCCACTGCTTGTCCGTCGCCTCATAGACGTTCTGCAGGCGATTCGACGCGGTCTCGTCCGGGCCGAAGATGCGGAAATTGGTGGGGTTCTCCTTGATCACGTCGCGCAGCCAGGTGCCCAGCACCGCCGTCGCTTCGCTGTTCGTCGCTCCCGGCGAGGGCACATCGACCGCGTACGTGCGGAAGTCCGGCAGGCGAAGTGGTTCGCGCAGCAGACCACCGTTCGCGACCGGGTTGGCGCTCATGCGTCGGTCGCCCTCCGGCGCGAGCGCGGTCGCCGCCTCGACCGGTGCGCCGTTCTCGTCGAACAGTTCCTCGGGACGATACGACTTCATCCAGGTTTCGAGCAGACGCGTGTGGGCCTCGGTGTCCCGCGCGTTCGCGAGCGGAACCTGGTGGGCCCGCCAGTTGTTCTCGGCTGGGTGGCCGTCGATCTCCTTCGGGCAGGTCCAGCCCTTCGGTGAGCGGAACACGATCATCGGCCAGGCCGGGCGTCCGTCGAGGGTGCCGGCGGCGGCATCCGCCTTGATCTGCGCGATCTGGTCCAGCACCTGGTCGAGGGTCACCGCGAAGCGCTTGTGAACCTCGATCGGGTCCTCGTCATCGAAGCCGCCGGAGACGAGATACGGCGTGTGCCCGTAGCCGCGCATCAGCTCCATGAGCTCTTCTTCGGGGATGCGGGCGAGCACTGTCGGGTTGGCGATCTTGTACCCGTTGAGGTGCAGGATCGGCAACACCACGCCGTCCTGGAGCGGGTCGAGGAACTTGTTCGAGTGCCACGATGTCGCCAGCGGTCCGGTTTCGGCCTCGCCGTCACCGACGACCGTCGCGACCAGCAGGTCGGGGTTGTCGAACGCCGCCCCATAGGCGTGGGAGAGCGAGTAGCCGAGCTCGCCGCCCTCGTGGATCGACCCGGGTGTCTCCGGCGCAGCATGACTCGGGATGCCGCCGGGGAACGAGAACTGGCGGAACAGCGCCTTCATCCCCTCTTCGGTCTTCTCGATGCCGTTGTAGACCTCGCTGTAGGTTCCGTCGAGATAAGCGTTCGCGACCATTCCCGGGCCGCCGTGGCCCGGCCCGGTCACGTAGATCGTGTTGAGGACGCGTTCCCTGATGGCGCGGTTGAGGTGTGCATAAATGAAGTTGAGGCCTGGGGTCGTGCCCCAGTGGCCGAGCAGCCGCGGCTTGATGTCGTCCCGGGTGAGCGGCCGGCGCAGCAACGGGTTGTCGAGCAGGTAGATCTGCCCGATCGACAGGTAGTTCGCCGCCCGCCACCACGCGTCGACCTGATGCAGCGCTTCGCCCTCAAGCGGCTGGATGTCGCGGCGGACCCAACTCGAGTTGCTCATGTCTTCACGTTACGCTCGTCGCCCCGCCGTTGATCCGTTCCCTCGCCCGCCTCCCGTTGTGCAGGACAGGCCCGCCGCCTCCCGTTGTGCAGGACAGGCCCGCCCCCTCCCGTTGTGCAGGACAGGCTGGCCGCCTCCCGTTGTGCAGGACAGGCTCGCCCGCCTCCCGTTGTGCAGGACAGGCCCGCCCCCTTCCGTTGTGCAGGACAGTCGAGGATTAATCGCGTGTCCTGCACAACGGAAGCGTTCGACCGCGACGACCCGGCGGCGCGCCGAGCGCCCCGCGACTGTCGCTCGCTAGCCTGAACGGGTGACGATCCGCATGCTGCCGAACGGCGACTCCGCCGTGCTGCTCGACTTCGACACGCTCGACGAGGTGCTCGGCTTCTACCGGGCCGCCGACAGAACACGCCCCGCCGGCCTCGTCGACCTGGTGCCCGGCGCGCGCACGGTGCTCGCCACGTGTGATCCGCGGGTGCTGCCGCTGCGGCAGCTGCGGGAGTGGCTCGAGACGGTGGTGCCCGTCGGAAGCGAGGCGGTGGCCGGGGCATCCATCGGCATCGACGTGCGCTACGACGGGGAGGACCTCGACGTGGTCGCGAACCTCCTAAAACTGACCACAGACGACGTCATCGAGTTGCACACGACCTCGACCTGGACGGTCGCGTTCGGCGGCTTCGCGCCCGGCTTCGGGTATCTCGTGACCGAGCACGCGCGGCTGGTCGTTCCGCGACGGGCGAGCCCGCGCACTCTCGTGCCGGCGGGCGCCGTCGGCCTGGCGGGGGAGTTCTCCGGCATCTACCCGCGAGCCTCCCCGGGCGGCTGGCAACTGATCGGGTCGACGGATGCCCGGCTCTGGGACCCGTCGCGCGAACCTCCCGCGCTGCTCACCCCGGGCGCCACCGTGCGTTTCAGGGCGGTGCCATGAGCCTGCGCGTCGACAACCCCGGACCGCTCATGCTCGTGCAGGATCTCGGCCGCCCCGGCCTCGGCTCGCTCGGCGTGCCCGCATCGGGCGCGCTCGACCGGCCAGCGCTCGAAGCCGCGAACCTGCTCGTCGGCAATGACCGGGCGGATGCCGCGCTCGAGATCCTCCTCGGCGGAGCCCGCGTCACGGCGCTCGCGCCGCTCTGGCTCGCGATCACGGGCGCGGCCGGATCCGCGTTGGCCGGCGGTCACCCCGCGCCCCTGAACGCGGCCTTCCGCCTCGAGGCGGGGGAGTCGCTCGACCTCGCGCCCGCCGAGTATGGGCTGCGCTACTACCTCGGCGTGCGAGGCGGAATCGACGTGCCGGGCGTACTGGGCTCGCGGTCCACTGACACGCTCTCCGGCCTCGGCCCGGCGGCCGTCGCTCCGGGCGATGTCCTGGCCGTCGGGGAGGCGACGCGGCAGGTGCTGCTGAGCGAGGGCCTGCCGTTGCCGGTGCCAGCCCGCGGTGAGGTCGACCTGCGGGTGACGCCCGGCCCGCGGCTGGACTGGTTCGCGCCGGGCGCCTGGGCGGCTCTCGGCTCCGGCCCCTGGACTGTCAGTGCCGACTCGAACCGCGTCGGCGTGCGGCTGGAGGGCACACCGCTCGAGCGGTCTCGCAACGACGAGCTGCCGAGCGAAGGGATGGTAACGGGCTCGCTCCAGGTGCCGCCGAGCGGGCTGCCGATCCTGTTCCTGGCCGACCATCCGACCACGGGCGGCTACCCGGTGATCGGGGTGGTGGCCGAAACGGACCTGCCCCTCGCCGCACAGGTGCGCCCCGGCCAGTCTCTGCGGTTCCTTCCGCGAGGGCGCTGAGCTGCGCGTCGCGGCTCGAGCAGATCCGCGTCTACCTGCGCGACTTCTTCGACAACTGATCGAGCCCTCGACCTCGGGGCATCTGCGGCGTAGCGTGGCAAGGGCACGAGCAACCGGATGGCTGCCGACGCGGCCTCAACCCTAGGGAGACGCGAATGAGCATGATGATGGACATGATGCAGTCCATGCCGAAGAACGACGTGGGCATGGACATGACGATGATGCAGGAGTGTATCGAGGCGTGCAGCGCCGCAGCCCAGGCCGCGACGATGTGCGCGGACGCCTGCGCTGGCATGGACGGCATGGGCCGCTGCGCCTCGATGGACGCGAACGTTGCGGACGTCGCGACGACGACCATGCGCATGATGATGCGCCCCGCCGGCTACGACATGGACTCCATGCGGTCGATGCTGACCGCGTGCATCGCCATGGGCTCGGTGAGCGCCAAGGAGTGCCGCATGCACGCCGATACGCAAGACCACTGCCGCATCTGCGCGATGGCGAGCGAAGCGATGGTTACCGCGTGTGAGCGCGCGATGAGTTCGATGGCCTCAATGAAGTGATGCTCAGCGAACGCTGAGTCGCACACGCCCGGCCGCGAGTAGTCCGGCGACCGGGTGGTAGGCGACCGGTTCGCCGACGGCGAGCGCAACCGGGGAATGGTGCCACAGCCGAAGGGCGGAGCCGGTCGCGATCTCAACCAGGTCGAGCCTGCCCGCGTCCACCGCGACCACAATCGCATCGCGGAAGGCACTGGGGGATGCCGCGGCGACGACCTCCTGCACGACGAGCACGCGATGCCCTGCGCGCGTGCTCGAGCATCCATCGGCACACATGCCGAAGTGACCCTCCAGCTGCACGGATGCGTCGATCTCGTTCACTGTGTCACCTCACCTTCGGCCGAATGGATGCAGCGAGCCTAAGTCGCCCTTCGACCACGCGCCACGCGAGCCGTCACACGCCGCAACATTCTGGGAATCCACCGTGGAGACGTCCCCACCAATAGACTGTCGGCCACCCTGACGTCTGGAGAGACATGGCCGCCATTTCCCGTTCCCGCCGAGCAGCCGCCGGCATCGCGCTCATCGTCGCGGGAGCACTCTTCGTGCTGGCCGTGCTGTTGCCGCTGGCCGGCATCGCGCTGCCGTGGCTCTTCCTGCTTGCGTACGCCGCAATGGCCGTAGCTCTGGTCATCCTCGCCCTGGGAGCGGTGAACAACACTGTTGCGAAGATCGCGCTCTTCGCCGGCGCCGCCGGTTGGCTCCTCCTCGCACTCGGCGGCCTCGGTCTTGGCCTGCCCGGCGGGCTCATCACCTTCGGTGCGATCCTCGCGGCGCTAGGCGGGCTCGTGGGAGCGATTGTGCTCTACGTCGGTAAGGAGATCGGTAACACGGCGGCTCTCGTCTTCGTGGTCGCGGCCATCCTGGCCGTACTGTTCCTGCTGAACCTGCTCGGCGTATTCGCACTCGGCGCCGTGTCCGCGGTGGTCACGGTGTTGCTGGGGATCGCGCTCATCGTGGCGGGCGTGCTTTTCCGCCGCACGGATCGTAGCCGCCGCTAGGTCGGCCGCGTCACGGTAGCCGGCGCGTCACCCCGTAGCCGCCCGCGTCGGCCGCCGGCCTTTGGGGTGCTCGGCGCGCCCTGGGTTGTTGCGGTGGAACGCTTCCGTTGTGCAGGACACGCGATGAATCCTCGACTGTCCTGCACAACGGAAGCGTCAGGAGGGCTTGCCCGTCCTGCACAACGGAAGCGTCAGGAGGGCTTGCCCGTCCGGCACAACGGAAGCGAGGCGAACCCGTCCTGCGCACGCGGCCGAACTCGGGCTGCGGCCTGCGCTCACCATTGCCGCTAGAAGAGGGTCTCGGGGGCGGCGGGACCTGCCAGCTCCCCGGTAACCGCCGGTGCCGCGCCGGGGAAACCCGGGCCGGTGTCGGGGGAGACCCCGCGGGCGAAAGCCTCCGCGGCACCCCTGGCCCGGGCATCCGCCGCTTCATTGAGTTCGTGGCCGAGGTGGCCCTTCACCCACTCGAATGTGTAGCGCCGGCCGACAAGTGCGGCGTCGATCTCCTTGAGCAGCTCGAGGTTCAGTACCGGCTTGCCGTCGCCCTTGCGCCAGCCTTTCTTCTTCCAGCCGGGCATCCACTTGGTCACCGAGTTGATCACGTACTGGCTGTCGCAGAAGATGTGCAGGTCATCGTCGACGTGCGCCGTCGCGCGGAAGAGCTCAAGCACGGCCTTCAGCTCGCCCTGGTTGTTGGGGGCGTGCGGCCAGCCGCCCGCCGCCCAGGTCTGGTCGTCGATGTACCAGGCCCAGCCGGCCGGTCCGGGGTTGCCGAGCGCGGAGCCGTCGGCGGAAGCAGTGATAGTCATCGCTCCTAGGGTATCGACGTCGTACGCCTCCACGGCGCAGGGCGCAAGGCCTTGGCACTCCATCGCTCCGGGCGTAGCGTCGAAAAATGATGAGTTTCGTGATATTCCTGCTCGTCCTGTGGGTCGTCCTTTCGATCATCGGATTCACCGTGAAGGGGTTGCTGTGGCTCGCGATCATCGCGATCGTGCTGTTCCTGGTGACCGGTGTCTTCGGCTGGATGCGGCGTGGTGCGAGGGGCGGCGGTCCGACCGTCTGAGTCCGCGTGAGTAACGATCCGACCAGGCTCACCAACCAACCGGCGCTCACCACGTCGACGGGACGAAGCTGGCTCATCGTCGGTGGCCTGTTCACCGCCATCGCCCTCGGGGTGCTCATCCGCCTGACGGTGCTACCACCGGTCGGCGTGGCACTCGTGGCGGCGATCGTCGTCGCGGTGCTCTATCTCGGGATGCTCGTCGTGCGGTTCACCGTGCATCCGGGGCGAAGGCGGCTCGGGCTGCTGGCCGTGGGCATGATCGGCATCGCGCTTGTGTCGCTGGTGGCCACTGGCATCGTCACGGCGGCGGCATGGAACCTTTGAGCCGGCGGCTCAGGGCTGCAGGACCGGCATCACGACGGTAATGACGTACATGACTGCCACGGCGACGAGCGCAACCTGTAACAGCACGTAGATGAGCAGCGGCGCGACCCCGCCGCCGCGAACTTTCACCGCTCGGATGATCAGGTAGAGCAGGGGGATGAGCACGGCGACGAGGGAAGGGGTGCGATCGTAGCCGCGACTTCTGAGCTTGGCGACATCCGCGTGGGCCAGCCCGAAGAGAAAGACGATTACCGCAACGCCCGCGGCGATGTTGATCGCGCGCAGGTCGGCCCCAGTGAGCAGGAAGTCGACCACATAGGCAAGTGCGCCCGCCCACAGCGGGGACAGCGCGAAGAGCCAGACCCCCGATGTCTGGGTGCTGCCCCACGGACCGGTCTCCACCGGCGGCGGCCGCCAGGTCGGGCTTATCGGCGTGTGCGCGGGTTTGTCGGCCACGAGGGTAGCGCCGGACTCCACGATCGTGAACGGCTTCTGGGGTTCACCGTACGTGAGTGCGCCGACGCGTTCGCGCAACTCCCTGCGTGACAGCGGAGCCGAAACAGCCTGCTGCAGCTCTGCCGCGCGCGCTGGCTCGGGCTCGGCGGGTTGAGCAGGCGACACCGGTTGAGCAGGCGACACGGGTGCCAGGCGTTCCGTCCAGGCCGCGCCATCCCACCACCGCAGCTCCGCCGAGCCAAGCGGGTCGGGGTACCAGCTGGCAGGCGGAACCGCCACGCTCACGTCCGACATACAAACCCCCACTGGGCGCCCCCGCGCCCAATGTCGAGACTATGGGGCGCCGGAAAGGATCGGTATCCCCTCTAGGCGGGTCAAGAACGGCTAGGGCCGTCCTTCCTCGCTGTTGCGTGTCACCGCCGGATCGCGCTCCTCGGCGGAGCGGGCGTCCTCGTCGTCCGTGCCGAAGAGCGTCTCCTCCGCATTCTCAATCGTCTCGATGAGCAGGCCACCGTGGCGGTCGACCTCGGGACGGTCGTCGTCGCCCTCGAGACCCTCGACCTTGCCGTTGGTCTCGTCGAAGTCGTCGAGAACCTCGTCGTCGCGTCCTGGTGTGTTCTCCATGCTCTCGACGCTAGGCCGGTCGGACGGTGGGATCAACGGGGTTGACGCTGCGCGTCAACAGGCTCCTGCGATCCGGGTGCGCCTCAAACCAGTCGGCGACGTACCAGCACATCGGCACGATGCGGCGGTGGGATGTCGCCTCCACGTCGTTCACCGCAAACTCCACGACTTCACCCGCGTAGCCGTGCCCGCGCATGCTCGGCTTCGTGTAGGTGTGGTGGAACGAAACGGAATTGCCATTCACCGCATACTCGGCGAGGGCGACGAGCTGGTCGTCGATGCGCAGCGTGTAGCGCTTCGCGTCGGGCTCGTGGGCGAACTGCTTGGCCATGGGTTAAGCCTAGCTACCCGCTCGCCTCACTCGGCCTGGCCGCCGAAATCCTTCGGATCCTCCGGCTCGAACTCGTCTACCTCGTCGTCCTCGATCGTGCGATCCTCGTCCGGGATCGGCCGCGTGTCCTCGAGCAGGTCCGGCTCGGGGATGTCGTTCTCGATCTCCTCGTCGACGTGCCGTTCTCTGTCCATGGGTGCTCCCTCCATGACTCGACGGTAGGCCGGGGCGGGGTCGGTTTCAATGGGTTGACAGGCACGATCGCCAGACCGCACGCAGCCGGCTTGCGCTAGTCGAGCGCCTCATCGAGGGTCTCTCCCGTGGGGTCCTCTGCCGTGGCATCCGCGAGCTCGGCACCACCAACCGGGGTGCCCTGCCAACTCACGAGCGTCCAGCCCTCCTCGGGGGAGCCCACGAGCTCGACGACACCCGTGTTGTCGATGTCGTTCTCCCCGGCGAAGCTCGGCGGCACGTTCATCGCACGACCGGCCACCCAGACCCGGATGGCGGCGCCGTGGCTCACGACTACGGCGGTGCCGAGGGTCTGGGCGGCTATCGCGATCGACGCGTCGTAGCGCTCGAAGAACTCGTACCCATCCGTGCCGCCCGGCATCACCGCATCCAGTCGTCCGAGACCCCAGGCGAAGGCCGTCTCGAGGTAGGTGCGGATCGACGACCGGTCGCCGAGCATCTCCAGCGCGCCCGCCTCGATTTCGTGGATGCCCGGCAGCTCGGTCACGTCGAGCCCGCGCTCCTTCGCCAGGGGGAAGGCGGTCTCCCGGGTGCGGAGGAGGGAGCTCACGAAGATGGCGTCAACCGATTGGTCGGCCAGCCCATCCGGAATCTCGGCCGCCTGCATCACCCCGAGCGTGGTGAGGCCCGGGCCGGGTGCCGCGGTGTCGAGCAGGCCGCGCACGTTGGAGGGCGTCTGGCCGTGGCGGATGAGAAGAAGGCGCACCGGTTCAGCCTACGCAGGGCAGGCAGGGCTGGAGGAGGGTGAGCTAGGCGGGGAGCGACTTCTCGATGAGGCCGACGATCGCCGCGTCATCCGGCTCGGTGTTGGGGCGGAAGCGGTGCACCTCGCCCTGCGGCGTGATCACGAACTTCTCGAAGTTCCACTCGACCTTGCCGGCCTTGCCCTTTTTGTCTGGCGTCTTCGTCAGCTCCTGGTAGAGCGGGTGCGCCTTCTTGCCGTTGAGCTTGACCTTCTCGAACATCGGGAAGGTGACGCCCCACGTGGTGGAGCAGTACTCCTTGATGGCATCCTCCGTGCCGAGCTCCTGCAGGAACTGGTTGCTGGGGAAGCCGAGCACCGTGAACCCGCGGTCACCATACGCCTTCTGAAGCTGCTCGAGCTTCTCGTACTGTGGCGAGAGGCCGCAGCGGGATGCGACGTTGACGATGAGCAGCACCTTGTCGTTGTACTCAGCAAGGGAAGTGGGTTCCCCGTCGATCGTGGTCAGGGGAATCTCAGAAATGGTGGTCACGTCCACAATCTACGCCCGGTATCCTGAGCGGATGCCCGAGAGCCCGATGTCGGCGAGCCCCTATGAGGTGCTAGGCGTCGCGGCATCCGTTTCGGAGAGCGAGCTGCGGAAAGCGTTTCGCAAAGCGCTCCGCGACACCCACCCGGACACCGGCGGTGACCCGAGGCGGTTCACCGCGGTGCAGCTGGCCTGGGAGCGCATCGGCACGCCCGAGAAGCGCATGGCGTTCGACGCGGGTCGCGGCGCGCGCCAGGAGCACGAGACCTTCACGGCGCAGGCGGCCCGCCCGCGGCCGGACTCGCGGCCCAGGGCGCGCTCGTTCGGGCATCCGGGCGGCTGGCGGCGCGAACGGTACCTCGCCCAGATCCGCGAATGGGCAGGACGGGGCGTGCAGCTTGATGACCCGTACGACCCCGCACTCGTGCGCAGCGCGCCGCGCGAGATTCGGCACACCCTCGCGGATGCCCTCGCCGAGGAATCGACGGCACGCACACTGAGCGCCCTCGGGATCGGCTACACGGTGTGGCACGACGTGGCGACCGGCGACCCCGAGCACAAGCTCGATCACATCGTGCTCGGACCGACGGGCCTGTTCGCGCTGCTCTCCGAGGACTTCGGCGGCCCGGTGCGCACCCGCAAGGGCGAGCTCATCGGCGAGGCGGTCGCGGGGGAGCGCCCCATGCACGAGCTCGCGGCGCGCGCGAAGGCCCTCTCGCGGCAGCTGCGCGTGCGATTCACCTGCCTCGCCATCGTGCTTCCGGATGACGCGATCGAGGAGCCCCTCGCGCAGCTGGGCAGCCTCCGCGGGGCCGCTGCCGTCGCGGTGAGGCAGTCGTACCTGCCGGCGCTCCTCCGCGGAGGCGTCGAGGGCTCGAACCCGATCGGCGGCAACGAGCTGTTCGACGTGCGCACCCGCCTGCAGGACGGCGTGCGGTTCGTATGAGCGCTAGTCGAAGCGGACGAACGCGCGCAGCGGCTCGGCGACCTGCTGGTAGCCCAGCGATTCGTAGAACGCTTTCTGGGCTGGGTCGTCGTCGGTGAGCAGCACCTTCTGGCGCACGTGCTCGTAGGGCGCGAGCGCCATGGTCACGAGTTCCCGGCCGATGCCGAAGCGCTGGTGGTCCGGGCGCACGATGATGTCCTGCAGGTAGCACAGGGACGCGCCGTCCGAGACGACCCGGGCGATCCCGATGAGCTCGCCGCCCTCGCGCGCTGTGACCACCGTGGAGGAGCCGGCGATGGCCGCAACGAGCTTGTCCGGGTCCTTCGTGTAGGCGCTCCACCCCACGGACTCGTACAGGGCGACGAGCTCGCCGCGGTCGACGGTCCCTGCAGCGGCGAATTCGGTCACTGCCTCAGGCTAGGGGAATCCCGCCACCCCGGGCGCGGTTGGGCAGGACATGACAGAACTGATCCCTTCCCACCTGGTCCACCTGCTCGAAGAGCCCAACT
>JAODAT010000045.1 GCA_025463565.1 Microbacteriaceae bacterium | reverse complement strand
CGAGGGCGGCGGTCGGCTCGTCGAGGATGACGACCTTTGCATCCTTGAGAACGGATCGCGCAATCGCGACGGTCTGGCGTTGGCCACCCGAAAGCGATGACACCTTTTGCCGAACTGACTTGACCGTGCGTACGGAGAGCGAACGCAGCGTCTCGGACGCCTCACGCTCCATCTGGCCCTCATTCAGCGTTCCCCACTCCGTTTCTTCGCGGCCGAGGAACATGTTGCGAACGATGTCGAGGTTGTCGCAGAGCGCGAGGTCCTGGTACACGACCTCGATGCCGAGCGCGGTCGCCTCACGCGGATTGTGCAGGGTGACGATGTTGTTCTCGAATCGCACCGTGCCCGAGTCATAGGGCTGGACGCCAGCGAGGCCCTTGATGAGTGTGGACTTGCCTGCGCCGTTGTCACCGACGAGAGCGGTGATCTTTCCCGGGTAGACCTTCAGCGATACGCCCTTGAGGACGCTCACCGGGCCAAAGCTTTTTACGATCTCCGTCAATTCGACGATGGGCTGCGCCATGCAAAGTTCCTTTCAATTCGCGGGACAACGTTGTCCCACTACACAGGTGGAGTGTGTGTTTCGTGCTGAGGCACACGGAAAAATGCTCCGCGCCGAGTACTAAATGTACTCGGCGCGGAGACTTATTTTTTTCGACTCGTTAGAGCTGAGTCAGATTTACTTCACGCCGTACTTGGTGCACGCGGCTGCGACGTCTGCGGTGCAGATGTCAGAAGCCTTCGCGTCACCAGCGGTAACAACGGTCTCAACCTTGTCAGCGGTGACGTTGATCGGCACTACTGCGATGAACGGCTTGCCGTAGAGCGAGTTCGACTCCGTGGGCTTCTTGCCCTTCAGGAGCTGGATCGCCAGCGACGAGGCCGCGTTTGCCTCAAGGGTGAAGGGCTTGTACACGGTTGCGTACTGCTTTCCGAGGAGCACGTTCTGCAGACCAGCGGTCGAAGCGTCCTGTCCGGAGACGGGAACCTTCAGGCCGTTCTTGTCCAGCACGGTGATGACGCCGGCAGCGTTGGTGTCGTTGGCGACCCACACTGCGTCGACCTTGCCACCGAGCGAGGTGAGGGCCTGCTCGAAGTTGGTCGCGGACTTGTCGCCATCCCAGACGCCGGTCGGCTCAGCGGCCGGCTTGATGCCCGCGGCGCTCATGACGGCTGCTGCGCCATCGTGGAAGAGCTTCGCGTTGCCGTCCGTCGGGTCTCCACCCATGTAGACGACGACAGCCGTCTTCGGGTCTTTGTTCGCAGCCTTGAGGCCGTCCACGATCATCTGGCCCTCGAGGGCACCGACCTTCGTGTTGTCGAACGAGACGTAGTAGTCGGCGAGCATCTTGGGCGCGTCGGCAGTGCCGGTGGTGATCGGACGGTCGTATGCGATGACCGGGATGCCCTGCTTCTGGGCCTTCTGGGTCACAGCGACGGAGGCGCCGTTGTAGTCGACGAGGATCATGACGCCACAGCCCTTGGTGAGCTGCTGGTCGGCGATCGTCGCGTACTTGTTGGTGTCACCCTGAGCGTTCTGGATGTCGGCGGTGAATCCGGCGTCGGTGAACGCCTTCTGGAGTGCCGGACGGTCACCGTTCTCCCAGCGCGGCGACGACGCCGAGTCGGGAAGGATGACGCAGGCACGGGTCGAGGCGGTGGAGCCGCCGGTGCTGCTGCCGGTCGAACAGCCAGTCAGCAGCAGTGCTGACGCTGAAACGGCGACGGCGATAGAGATCCATGAAGATGTCTTCACGTCACTCCCTTTCTTGTGAGAAGGAAAACACTCCTTGGTGTCCACACTCGGCGATGAGCTGTGGCTCATGCAGTTTGAGGCAATTTGGTTGCGTTGGCAACATATTGACCCGTAACGTTTTGGTAAAGGATGTGAACGCGCACATTCAATGCCCCGTGGGGGGAGCGCGACGGCGCGGGTAAGTTGGAGAAATGAATGAGCGGGCCGTGCGCCCCGCCGTGCGCGGGAACAGTAACGACCATGTGCGCCGTCACAACCTGTCGACCATCCTCGGCCTGGTTCATCACGGACGCGGCATGTCGCGCTCTCAGCTGACCCAGGCGATGGGGCTCAATCGCTCCACGATCGCCGCGCTGGTGACCGAGCTCGTCGACCGCGACCTGGTGCGGGAAGAGGATGCCGAGTCCACATTCCAGGTCGGCCGCCCGAGCCCGATGGTGCGGCCGAGCAGCACGCCGGTCGGGCTCGCGCTCAATCCCGAGATCGACGCGATCACGCTCGGCGTGGTCGGTCTCGGCGGCGAGGTGCTGACGACGGTGCGCCACTCGCTCACGGCTCCGCCGACCGCGGAACAGGCCGTCGAGATCACCGCGGGCATGATCGAATCCCTCCAGCCGGCGCTCGGCTCCGCCCATCGCATCACCGGTATCGGCGTGGCCGTACCCGGGCTCGTACGCGAGCGCGACGGACTGGTGCGCCTCGCGCCGCACCTGAATTGGCACGACGAGCCATTCGCGAAGATGCTGCAGGTCGCGACCGGTGTTCCGGTTCGCGCCGCGAATGACGCGCGACTCGGCGGACGTGCCGAGAGCGCGTTCGGCGGCGGACGCGGGCTCCGCGACATGATCTATTTCAACGGCAGCCCGAGCGGCATCGGTGGCGGCATCATCACCGGCGGCAGTCCGCTCGCTGGCGCGGACGGCTACGCCGGTGAACTCGGGCACACCATGGTGAACCCCTACGGGATGGCGTGCCACTGCGGCGCGGTCGGATGCCTCGAGACGGAGGTGCGCCGCGATCGGCTGCTCGAGGTCACCGGCCTCGGTGCCGAAGACGCCGCGGGGCTCGCGACGGCGCTCACCGCCAGCAGCGACGCCATGGTCGAGGCGGAGGTCGGGCGCCAGCTCGGCTACCTCGGCGTTGCTCTTCGCAACACCATCAACCTGCTGAACCCGCAGCTGATCGTGCTCGGCGGATTTCTCGCGGACCTGATGGATGCCGACCCATCGCGGCTCGGAAACCTCGGCAGCAATCGGCCGCTGGCCGCCTCGCGGCAGAGCGTGGACATCCGCCCGGCCGAACTGGGGGCCGACCTGCTGATGATCGGCGGCGCCGAGCTCGCGTTCGAGTCGCTCATCGCCGATCCCGCGGCTTTCTGACCTAGCCCAGTACGCGATCCAGCCAGGCGTTGCGGAACAGCCCTCGCGGGTCCCAGCGTTCGGCCAGCGCCCGGAAATCGCCGAGCCGCGGGTGCTTCGGCCTCATCACCGAGACCTTGCCCCAGTGTGGGCGCGGATCGAACGGGGCAAGGGCGGCTTCCAGGGCCGGCAGCGCCGCCTCGACCGCGGCCTGGTCGCGCACCCAGGTGAAGTGCAAGGCGACCGAGTCACGCTCATACGCGGTGCTCAGCCAGAGGTGGTCGGCCGCGATCGTGCGGATCTCGCAGACCAGCAGCAGGTAGCGGAACCGGTCGGCGACGGCGCGCACGGCCTCGATGGCCGCCGGTGCCGCGTCGAGCGGCAGGAGGTATTCGCTTTGGATCTCCTCGCCGTTGCTCGGCGTGAACTCGAGCCGGAAGTGCGGCAGGCGTTCGTTCCAGGGCCCGGGGATGCCGAGCTGCACGGTCGAGAAGTCGCCGGGATTGTCGCCCACCGGATGCCGCTGCACGGTTTCGGGGGAGCGCCCGAAGAGTTCGGTCACCGCGCCGTCGCGACTCTTCACCCACACCTGCTGCACCCCATCCTCGCTCCAGTCGGTGAACAGGCTCACGCTGTACGCGGCGCCCATGATCTCGGTGAAGCGCTCGGTCACCGTCGGCCAGTCCAGGTTCGCGAAGACGGTCTGCCAGACGTCGAACGAGTGCTCCGTTGCGAGCGTGAGCTCGGTCACGATTCCGAGCGCGCCAAGGCCGACCACCGCTCCGGCGAAGTCCGGATGGCCCGCATCGAGATCGACGAGTTCGCCGTCCGCCTTCAGGATGCTCAGGGCGCGTACCGCGGACGAGAGGTTGCCGAGTCGCAGTCCGGAGCCGTGGGTCGCAGTAGCGACCGCGCCGGCGACCGAGATGTGGGGCAGCGATGCCAGGTTGTGCAGCGCGCGACCTTCCGCGATGAGGGCCTGGCCGAGTTCGCCATAGCGGGTCGCCGCGGAGACGGTGACCGTGCCATCGCCCAGTCGTGGTGGCTCGATCAGGCCGGCGAGTGAGACCTGGCTGCCCGGGCTGTCTGCGATGCCGTTGAACGAGTGACGGCTGCCGAGCGCCTTCACCGCGCGGGCTGAGGTCACCATTTCGACCAGCTCATCCAGGGTCGCGGGTTCAGCCAATTTGTTGGCGTCGTAGGTGTAATTTCCCGACCAGTTCGTTCTCGTACCCATGTGTTCAGCTCCCGGAATGGCGCGCGGTGGTGTGCGTAGATAATATGTTCAACGCAACAACAAATCACCGATGACGCTGACCAAAGGATAGCCATGGCCCTCACGCCCACCCGCGACGACAAGTTCTCCTTCGGGCTGTGGACGGTCGGCTACAACGGCACGGACCCGTTCGGCGGCCCCACCCGGCCGCCGCTCGACGTGGTCGAGGTCGTCGAGAAGCTCTCAGAAGCGGGCGCGTACGGACTCACGTTCCACGACGATGACCTGTTCCCGTTCATGTCGAGCGACGCCGATCGGCAGAAGCAGATCGACCGCCTGAAGAAGGCGCTCGCCGACACCGGCATGATCATCCCGATGGTCACCACCAACCTGTTCAGCGCACCCGTCTTCAAGGACGGCGGCTTCACCTCGAACGATCGGGGCGTCCGCCGGTTCGCAATGCGCAAGGCCATGCGCCAGCTGGAGCTCGGCGTCGAACTGGGCGCGAAGACCTTCGTCATGTGGGGCGGCCGGGAGGGAGCCGAGTATGACTCGGCCAAAGACATCCGTGGCGCGCTCGAGCGTTACCGCGAGGCGGTCAACCTGTTCGCGCAGTACGTCACCGACAAGGGCTACGACATTCGCTTCGCGATCGAGCCGAAGCCGAACGAGCCTCGCGGCGACATCCTGCTGCCGACCGTCGGCCACGCGATGGCATTCATCTCTACGCTCGAGAAGCCCGAGCTGTTCGGCGTGAACCCCGAGGTGGGGCACGAGCAGATGGCCGGGCTCAACTTCGCCTCGGGCATCGCCCAGGCGCTGTACCAGGGCAAGCTCTTCCACATCGACCTGAACGGCCAACGCGGCATCAAGTACGACCAGGACCTGGTCTTCGGCCACGGCGACCTGGCCAACGCCTTTGCGCTGGTCGACCTGCTTGAGAACGGCGGAGCCAACGGGGGCCCGGTCTACGACGGACCCCGCCACTTCGACTACAAGCCGAGCCGCACCGAGGACTTCACCGGCGTCTGGGACTCCGTCGCTGCGAACATGCGCACCTACCTGCTGCTCAAGGAGCGCGCGGCCGCGTTCCGCGCCGACCCCGAGGTGCAGGAGGCGCTCGCCGCCTCGCGCGTCGCCCAGATCCTCGAGCCGACGCTCGGCAACGGTGAGACCTACGACGACCTGCTCGCCGACCGTGGCGCGTTCGAGGACTTCGACCACGAGTCGTACTTCGGCGGCAAGGGCTTCGGCTTCGTCCGCCTCAACCAGCTCGCGCTCGAGCACCTCCTGGGCGCTCGCTCGTAGTGAGTGGCGACCGCACCGTAGTCGTCGGCATCGACTCGTCCACCCAGAGCACCAAGGTCGTCAGGGTCGATGCCGCGACGGGCGAGGTTCTCTCCCTGAAGTCGGCACCGCATCCGGATGGCACGGCCGTCGACCCTGAGCGCTGGTGGGAGGCACTGGTCGCCGCGGGCGGCACCGAGCTGGATGACGTGGCCGCGATCGCGATCAGCGGCCAGCAGCACGGAATGGTCGCGCTCGACGCCTCGAACACTCCGGTGTTCGACGCTCTGCTCTGGAACGACACGCGAAGCGCGCCGCAGGCCGAGCGCCTGGCCAATGAGCTTGGCGCCGATGTCTGGGCGAGCGAGATCGGCGTTGTTCCGGTCGCCTCGTTCACGGTGTCGAAGATCGCCTGGCTCGCCGAGAACCACCCCGAGCTGGCCGCGCGGGTCACCCGCGTGATGCTGCCGCACGACTGGCTGACCTGGCGGCTGATGGGCGAGGCCGGCGAGCCGACGACGGATCGAAGCGATGCCTCCGGCACCGGCTACTGGTCGGTTCCGCATGGGCGTTATCGCGACGACATCGTCGAGAAGATCTTCGGCCGGCCGGTCGGCTTGCCCATCGTCATCGAGCCGGGCGCCGCTGCCGGCACGATCGACGGGGGAGTCCTCGTTGGCGCCGGCGCCGGTGACAACGCCGGGGCCGCGATCGGACTCGGGCTCAGCGAGGGCGAGATCGTCGTCTCGGTGGGCACCAGCGCGACGGTGTTCACCTCCACCGACGCTCGCATCGTGGACCCGACCGGGGCGATCGCCGGCTTCGCGGATGCCACCGGCCGACAGCTGCCGCTGCTCGCGATGCTCAACGGCGCACGCACTTTGGTCGCCACCGCGGCCATGCTCGGTACCGATGTCGCGGGGCTCGACCGGCTTGCCTCCGAAGGCCCAGTCGACGCCGGCGGACTGACGCTCGTGCCTTACCTCGACGGCGAACGCACGCCCAACCTTCCGGACGCCACCGGCAGCCTGGTCGGCATGACCCGCGAGAACATGACGCCGCAGAACCTCGCCCGCTCCGCGGTGCTCGGCCTGCTGTGCGGCATCGCCGACGCTCTCGAGAGCCTGCGCTCGCACGGCGTGCCGGTCAGTAAGGTGCTGCTGATCGGCGGCGGCGCACAGTCGCGCAGCCTGCAGGATGCCGCGGCCGACGTTCTGGGAGTGCCCGTCGAGGTGCCGGAGCAGGCCGAATACGTGGCCCTCGGTGCTGCCCGGCAGGCGGCGTGGGTGCTCTCTGGGGATGCCGAGCCGCCCACCTGGGCGCGTCGCGTCGAGCGCACCATCGAGCCGTCATCCGACCGCGCCTGGGCGGTGGCGCTGCGCGAGCGCTACACCGACGCCGTCACGAGAATCTATGGTCTACAGCCCTAGCGCGCGGGCGATCAGCATCAACTGCACCTCGGTTGTGCCCTCACCGATCTCGAGGATCTTGCTGTCGCGGTAGTGGCGCGCCACCACGTAGTCGTTCATGAATCCGTAGCCGCCGTGGATCTGCGTGGCGTCACGGGCGTTGTCCATCGCCGCTTCGGAGGCCACCAGCTTCGCGATCGAGGCCTGCTTCTTGAACGGCTTGCCGGACAGCATCAGCGCCGCGGCGTCGTAATAAGCGGTACGGGCCACATGCGCGCGGGCCTCCATGCGGGCGATCTTGAACGCGATGCCCTGGTTCGCCGCGATCGGCCGGCCGAAGGCTTCGCGCTCCTTCGCGTACTTCACGCTCTCGTCGACGCAACCCTGGGCCGCCCCGACGCTGAGGGCGGCGATCGCGATGCGGCCCTCGTCGAGAATGCGGAGGAAGTTGGCGTAGCCGCGCCCGCGCTCGCCGAGCAGGTTGCTCTCTGGCACGCGCACATCCACGAGGCTGAGCGGGTGCGTGTCCGAGGCGTTCCAGCCCACCTTGTTGTAGGCGGGCTCGGCCGTGAATCCCGGAGTGGAGCTGGGCACCAGGATTGTGGAGATCTCCTTCTTGCCGTCCGCGCCGGTCGCCGTGACGGCTGTCACCGTGACGAGCGAGGTGATGTCGGTGCCCGAGTTGGTGATGAACTGCTTGTTCCCGTTGATCACCCAGTCGCCGCCGTCGAGCTCCGCCCGAGTGCGGGTGCCGCCGGCGTCGCTGCCAGCGCCCGGTTCGGTGAGGCCGAACGCAGCGAGGTTGCGACCGCTCGTCAGTTGGGGGAGCCACTCCTGCTTCTGCGCCTCGTTGCCGAACCGGTAGACCGGCATCTCGCCGAGCGAGACCCCGGCCTCGAGGGTGATCGCGACGCTCTGGTCGATCTTTGCGAGTTCTTCCAGGGCGAGGCAGAGAGCGAAGTAGTCGCCGCCCATTCCGCCGTACTCCTCGGGGAAGGGCAGTCCGAACAGGCCCATCTGCGCCATGCCGGCGACCACCTCGTAGGGGAAGCTGTGATCGGCGTCGTGCTGGGCTGACACGGGCGCGACCACCGTGCGGGCGAAGTCGGCGACCGAGTCGGCGAGCTCGCGGTAGTCCTCGGGCAGGTCACTCGTGGTCAGGTATTCGGTCAACTCGCGCTCTTTCCCGCTCGGCTATTTCAGTTAGGGGCGACTAACTGTGTAGTCAGGTTAGCAACTCGTAACTGAAAAGCACAGAGCGGCCCACACGCCGCAGCAATCGATTTCCCTGCGCGGGACACTCGCGGCTGTACTCTGGGAAAACAGACCGAGGAGGGCCGATGCCGCTGGGCACAGCCAAGATCAGCGACGTCGCCCGCGAGGCGGGTGTGTCCGAGGCGACGGTCTCCCGCGCGCTCAACAACCACCCGACGGTCGGCCCCGAATTCGTCAAACGCGTTCGTGCGGCGGCCGACCGGCTCGGCTACCGGCCGAACGGTATCGCCCGCAGCCTGCGCCGGCAGACCACGAACGTGCTCGCGCTCATCATCACCGACGTGAGCAATCCCTTCTTCACGGCCATCACCCGCGGGGTCGAGGACGTCGCGCAGCTGGGCGGCTACTCCGTGCTGCTCTGCAATTCCGATGAGGACTCCGCGAAAGAGGCGACCTACCTGGATGTCGCGGCCCAGCAGCAGGTGGCCGGCGTCATCCTCGCGCCGCACCAGGCCGGCAGCGACGTGTCGCGGCTGAGCGCGGCGTCCATTCCGATCGTCGTCATCGACCGCCCGCTCGACGAGCCCTTCGACTCCGTGATGGTGCAGTCGCGCGAGGGTGCGCGTGCCGCGACCGAGCACCTCATCGATTCCGGCTGGGCGCGTCCCGCGTGCATCAGCGGACCCGACGACGTCGCCACGGCCGAAAGCCGGCTCGAGGGCTACCGCGACGCCGTGCGCGCCCACGGATTCGACGAGATCTTCGTGCACACCCCCTTCCGCGCCGAGGGCGGGGCGGCAGCCGCTGCCGAGCTGCTCGACTCCGCCAACCCTCCTGACGCCCTCTTCGTCGGCAACACGCAGCTCGCCCTCGGCGTCATGACCGAGCTGCAGCGCCGCGGACTGGAGATGGGGCGCGACATCGGCGTCATCACCTTCGATGACGCGCCATGGGCCACTCTCATCGATCCGCCGCTGTCGGTGGTCTCGCAGCCGGCCTATGAGATCGGCACCCGCGCCGCCGAGCTGCTGCTCGATCGGATGAAGGGCACAGCTCCCGAGGGGCCGCGCGCGGTGTCGCTCGAGACCACGATGCGTGTTCGCGAAAGTTCGATACGGCACTGAGTTTCCTGCGACACTGACGGGATCCTCGTTGACGCGGCGGCGGCGCGAGCCTACGATTGAGAAATCGATTACTCACCGCCTCGGCGGACCTTCTCAGTGCGGAGAAAGCAATGCAGGAATCACCGTTCGAACCGACGGACAGCTACGCCAAGGGCAGCACAGAGCAGGCCCTTCTCGACATCACCATCGGCGCCGACTTCTCGGCGACCGTCGCGCGGTTCGGCGATCGGGAGGCCCTGGTCGAGCGGGCGACGGGCCGGCGCTGGACCTACTCCGAGCTGGACGCGGAGGTGGATGCCGTCGCGCTCGGCCTGCTCGCGCTAGGAGTCGGTACCGGTGACCGGGTCGGCATCTGGGCGCCCAACTGTGCCGAGTGGGTGTTCGTGCAGTACGCGACGGCGAAGATCGGTGCCCTGCTGGTGAACATCAATCCCGCGTACCGCACGCACGAGCTGGCCTTCGTCGTGAAGCAGTCGGGCCTGCGCGCACTCGTTGCCGTGCCCGAGTTCAAGGGCTCGAGCTATGCGGACATGATCGACGCGATCCGTGCCGAGTCCCCCGCGCTCGTCGATGTCGTGCTCATCGGCGCTCCGTCCTGGGAGTCGCTGATCGACGCCGGTCGTGCCGGTGATCTCTCCCGGCTCGACGAGATCGGGGCCGGGCTCAGCCCTGACGACCCGATCAATATCCAGTACACCTCCGGCACCACCGGCTTCCCGAAGGGCGCGACGCTGTCGCACCGCAACATCCTGAACAACGGCTTCTTCGTGGGCGAGCTGATCGCCTACAGCGAGCAGGACCGCGTGTGCATCCCGGTGCCGTTTTACCACTGCTTCGGCATGGTGATGGGCAACCTGGGGGCGACTAGCCACGGTGCCGCCATGATCATCCCCGCTCCGGCCTTCGATCCGGTGTTGACGCTGGCCGCCGTCGCCGCGGAGCACTGCACCTCGTTATACGGTGTTCCGACGATGTTCATCGCCATGCTGAACGACCCGAGCTTCGACGAGTGGGATCTCTCGAGCCTGCGCACCGGCATCATGGCGGGCTCGCCGTGCCCGGCTGAGACGATGCGGCAGGTTATCGAGCGGATGGGCGCGCGCGAGATCTGCATCTGCTACGGCATGACCGAGACCTCGCCGGTATCCATGCAGACCCGGCTGGATGACGGCTTCGAGGTGCGCGTCGCCACCGTCGGGAGCGTGCACCCGCACCTGGAGATCAAGATGACCGACCCGGAGACCGGCAAGGTGCTGCCGCGCGGCGAGATCGGGGAGTTCTGCACGCGCGGCTACTCGGTGATGCTCGGCTACTGGGACCAGCCCGACAAGACCGCGGAGACGATCGACGCCGACGGCTGGCTGCACACCGGCGACCTCGGCATGATGGATGCCGACGGCAACGTCAGTATCACCGGCCGCATCAAAGACCTCGTGCTCCGTGGAGGCGAGAACATCTACCCGCGAGAGATCGAGGAGTTCCTGCTTACGCACCCCGACATCCTCGACGTGCAGGTCATCGGCGTTCCCGACCCGAAGTACGGCGAGGAGCTGATGGCGTGGGTGCGGATGAAGCCGGGCACGACCGTGCTCGACGCGGCGAGTGTGAAGCAGTTCAGCACCGGCCGGCTCGCGCACTACAAGATCCCGCGCTACGTGCACATCGTCGACGAATTCCCGATGACGGTCACCGGCAAGGTGCGCAAGGTGGAGATGCGCGAGAGCGCGCTCGAGTTGTTGGGACTGTAGGAGCTACAGCAGCGACTCGGGGTCGATCGCGTCGAAGGCCGCGCCGATCGCGGCGTCGGGATCGTTCACCACCCGCGTCGTCGTGTCGAAGACCATGACGGGCTTCGACGTCTCGTCCCACTGCGGCCAGCCGGGATCGCCATCGCGCATCAGCGACGCGAGCGCATTCGACAGCTCGGTGGCCACCCCGTGCCCCTCCGCATTACCGCGAGTGAACGCGACCCGTTCGTCGTTCGCGAAGAACAGCGCAACGGTGCTGGAGTGCGGAGCACCGCGCGGCGCGAGCAGTGGGCTGGCCCAGTCGAGCTGGTACACCCAGGTCGCCCGCCCCGATCGTGCTCGCAGGCGGGCGAACACACGCGTGGGCTGGCGGAACACGATGTCGCCGGTGAGATGCTCGGCGATGAGCTCCTCGGACTCGTCGGGATGGAGACGCCGGCGCGCATCGGCGGCGGCGGACACATCGCGCCCGGCGAGTCGTTCGACCGCAGGCAGTCCGCTATCGCGATCGAACAGCGGCCCGTCAGAACTCGCCGGCCCCGAGGGTTTTGCATACCAGGGCGGCAGTTCCTGGCCGAGCGGCAGGTCATCGGGGCCGAACACGCTGACCTCGTCGCGGATGGTGCCGGCGAGCACGGGGATCGCCGATCCGCCGCCCGATGCCCAGATGTCGAGGGGCGCGGCCGCGATGACCGTGCCGTCGATCACCGGGCGTGGCCGCGCGAGGTCGGGGTTCGCGGCCTCGAGGCGCACCTGGGCGTCCAGCACCTGCTGCATCGTCGCCGACCTGAGCACGGAGATGTCCTCGCCGCCGAGCTCCGCGATGAGGGCGCGCGCGTAGTCCTCCGACTCCCGCGGTGTCGATGCCTTGAGAGCGATGCCGCTCTCGCAGAGGGCGCGATGGATGAGGCCTTCTGCGGCCGGCATCACGAGAAGGGTCGACACCTTGCCGCCACCGCCGGACTCGCCCACGATGGTCACGTTCCCCGGGTCGCCGCCGAACGCGCCGATGTTGTCGCGGACCCACTCGAGGGCGGCCACGATGTCGAGCAGGCCGGCGTTACCCGAACCCGCGTAGTCGTCACCGCCGAGGCCCTCCAAGTGAAGGAAGCCGAAGGCGTTCAGCCGGTGCGTAACCGAGACGAACACGGAGTCCTGCCGGGCGGCGAAGTTTGCGCCGTCGCTCATCTCCGAGGCCGCGTGACCCACCGTGTAGCCGCCGCCGTGGATCCAGACCACGAGCGGGCGCCGGGCGTCGTCAGCCGCCGGCGTCCAGATGTTCAGAGTGAGGCAGTCCTCGCCCATGCCGTGGGCGTAGTTGGAGCCCTGGATCGCGTACCACTGCTGCGGCGTGCGCAGCACTCCCGGGTCGGGATACTGCGGCGTGCGGGTGGTCCAGGCGGTGCACTCGCGCACGCCTTTCCACGCCTCGCGCGGCTGCGGACCGCGAAACCGGTTCTTGCCCGCGGTACTGGCCGCGTACGGGATCTCGACGAAGCGCTCGACACCGTCGATCGATAATCCGTTCACGGCTCCGAGGGTGGTTTCGACGATCATGCGGTTCTCGCTCCTGTTCCCGCTGCGCCGCCGGCCGACCTGAAGGCCTGCACGGCGACATCCGTGTGGTGGCACGCCACCGTGGTTCCGGTCGGTCCGGGCGCGAGCGGTGGGTCCTCCGCGACGCAGATCGCGGTGGCGAAGGGGCAGCGGTTGGCAAACCGGCAACCGGTCACGGGAGCGCCGGGCATCGCCGGCCGCATTGAGAGTTCGATGAACTCGCGCTGCTGCCGCTGTTCGCCAGGGTCGGGAATGGGCGAGGCCGCCAGCAGCGTCTGGGTGTACGGATGCGCGGGCCGGTCGTGAATGTCCGTCGCGTCCCCGACCTCCATGATCCGGCCGCGGTAGAGCACAACGATGCGGTCGCTCATGTGCCGCACGACGGACAGGTCGTGCGAGATGAAGAGGTAGCTGACTCCCAGGTCGGCCTGGAGAGTGAGGAGCAGGTTGAGCACCTGTGCCTGCACCGACAGGTCGAGGGCGCTCACCGCTTCGTCGCAGATCACGAGCTCGGGGGAGACCATGAGGGCGCGCGCGATGGCGATGCGCTGGCGCTGGCCGCCGGAGAACTGCGCGGGGTAACGAGCGCCGGCCGAGCGATCGAGGCCGACGCGCTCGAGCATCGTGCTGATCGCCTCTGCCTGTTCGCTCTGTCCCAACCTGCGGTGCACGAGCAGGGGCTCGACGAGCGTCTGCGCGATGGTGCGCGAGGGGTTGAGCGAGCCGTACGGGTCCTGGAAGATCACCTGGAGCTGCGCGCTGATCGCCCGCCGTCGTGCCGTGCTCGCGTGCGTGATGTCCTCGCCACGGAACCGGATGCTGCCGCTCTTCACCGGGGCGAGGCCGAGGGTGGCGGCGCCGATGGTGGTCTTCCCCGATCCGGATTCGCCGACGAGCCCAACAGTCTCCCCGCGGTTCACGACGAGGCTCACGCCGTCGGCAGCCCGCACGACGGAGCGTCGCGGTCCGCCGAACTCGATGCGCAGGTCGTCTATGCGCAGCAGTTCCTCTGCCGGGGTCGCAGGGTCCATGGTTCAGCCCTCCGAGACCGTGGTCGGCGACGGCAGCGCTGGTGAAGGCACGGCGGTCGGGTGGATGCAGCGCGTCCAGTGCTGGTCAGCAACCAGATCGAGCGCGATCGGTGCCTCACGGCAGGCGTCGGTCGCGAACGCACAGCGCGCCGCGAAGTGACAGCCGACCGGCCACTGGCCGACCGGCGGCACCGAGCCGGGTACGGAGGGGAGGATGCTGCGCGTCTCGGCTGCCCGCTGCGGGTTCGACTCCATCAACGCGTAGCTGTACGGGTGCCGCGGCCGGGTGAACACCGCGTCGATGGGGGCCTCTTCGACGACCTGTCCCGCGTACATCACGAGGGCGGAGTCGCAGGAATCGGCGATCACACCCCAGTCGTGTGACACCAGCACGACGGCGAGCCCCATCTCGGTGCGCAACGATCGCAACAGTTCGAGGATCTCGGCCTGCACGGTGACGTCGAGGGCGGTGGTCGGTTCGTCCGCGATGAGCACGGCAGGCTTGCCGGCCAACGCGATCGCGATCAGGACGCGCTGCGCCATGCCGCCGGAGAGCTGATGCGGGAAGCGCCGTGCGACACCGGCCGGGTCGGGCAGTCGCACCTGGGCGAGCAGGCTGAGCGACTCGGCCCTCGCGGCGGCCCGCGAAAGCCTGGAGTGCCGACGGATCACCTCCACGATCTGGTCCCCGACGGTGAAGGACGGGTCGAGGCTGGCGGCAGGCTCCTGCGAGATCATCGCGATACCGGACCCCCGCACGGCGCCGTATTCGCGCTCGCTGGCTCCCTGCAGCTCGGTGCCGCGAAACAGTACCGAACCGGAGGTGGTGCGCACGCCCTCTGGCAGCAGCCCGATGATGGCGAGAGCGGTCATCGTCTTGCCGCAACCGGACTCGCCCACGATGCCGAGGCATTCGCCCGGTTCGAGACTGAAGGTCGCATTCCTCACGATGGGCGCGCTGTCGGTGCCGATGCAGAGGTCCCGCACACTGAGCACCGCGCTGGGCGACACAGGCGCTGCCGCGCGCTCCGGCGAGATCGTGCCGGGGATGTGCTGCTCGGTGAGGGCCCCGGTGCCTGGGATGGCAGCGCCGACGCTGACCGCGGATGCCGACACCCGGTCGCCGCGCAGGTCCTGCAGCGCGTCCCCGATCAGGTTGAACGACACGATTGCGAGCACGATAACGATGCCGGCCGGCATCACCATCCAGGTGTCTTTGCCGATGTAGTTGGCACCGTCGGAGACCATGGCGCCCCAGCTGGGCGCGGGCGGCTGGGTGCCGAGCCCCAGGAAGTCGAGGCCGGTCTGGAAGAGCAGGGCCGTGCCGGCGAAGAGTGCGACCTGCACGATCACCGGGCTGGCGATCCTCGGCAGGATGTGACGGATGAGGATCTGCGCCGTGCGCAGCCCGGACACCCTGGCGGCGGAGATGTATGGCTCAGCCCGCACGGTCTTCGTGGCGCCGCGCACGAACACGGCGAGGCCCGGGGCACCGAGCAGGCCGAGCGCGAGCATCGCCGCACTCGAGTCGTTGGCGAAGATGGCGAGGATGGTGAGAACGACGATGATCTGGGGCAGCGCGAAGGCGACATCCGCGATCCACACGACGATGCTCTCGAACACACCGCCGACGTAGCCGGCGATGATTCCGGCGGTGAGTCCGAGCGCGAGGTAGACCGCGACGGCTTCGGCGACACCCACCAGGCTCACCCGGCCGCCGTAGATGATGCGCGCCAGCAGATCCCGGCCGAACTCGTCGGTGCCGAGCCAGTGCTTGCCGCTCGGCAGCTGGAATGCGTCGGCGAGCTCATTGGAGACGGGGTTGAACGGCGTGAGCAGGGGAGCAGCGATGGCGGCGATGATGAGCAGCGCCAGGATGCATAGAGCCACGATGGTGACCGGGCGGCGCAGCGCGCGAGGCACGCCATTGCGGGCGGTGGGCCGGGGGAGGGCGAATGTGACGGCCATGGCTAGCGGGTCCTCAGCTTCGGATTGAGCGCTGCGCGGGTGACGTCGACGATGGCGAAGGCGACGATGACCACGATGGTGAAGTAGAGAGCGGCGCCCTCGAGCACCGGCAGGTCGTGCTGGTTGGTCGCGACGACCGCGATCGAGCCGAGACCCTGCATGGCGAAGACCGTCTCGACGAGGGTCGTGCCGAGCAGCATGCCAACCACATACAGCCCGAGCAGTGTGACGACGTTGCCGAGCGAGTTGCGCAGCGCGTGCCGGTAGACGATGCTGCGACCGCTGAGGCCGCGCGCCCTCAGGGAGCGGATGAAGTCCCGGCTGAGTACCTCGAGCATCCCCTGCCGGGTCTGTCGCGCCACGATCGCGGCACCGGGGATCGCCAGGGTGAGCACGGGAAGCACGATGGAGAGCAACCAGCCGCCGAAGTCCTCGCCGGGATCAACCCAGCCGGAGGGCGGAAGCCAGCCGAGGGTGTCGGCGAAGAGCAGCGTGAGCAGCAGGCCGAGGAAGAAGGGAGGGATGGCGTAGCCGACGAGCGAGAAGGCGTCGATCAGCTGGCCGCTCGATTTCGACCGCTGGGCGCTCGCGACGCCGATCGGAATCCCGACGAGCACTGACACGATCACCGCGCCGATGATGAGGGTGAGCGTGATCGGCAGGCTGTTGGCGAGGATGGTCGTCACCGGCTCGCTCGAGAAGATCGACTTGCCGAGATCCCCGTGCACGAGGCCGGTGAGCCAGTGCCAGTACTGCACCCAGATCGGCTTGTCCAGTCCGAGGGTCTTGTTGATGGCTGCGATCGCGGCCGGGGTCGCGTTAGTGCCGAGGATGGTGTGGGCGGGATCGCCCGGGGTGAGCCCGGTGAGCACGAAGGTCAGGATGGAGACGACGAACAGCAGCGGTATCGACAGCAGCAATCGTCTGAGCAATGCGCGCAGCATGGTCGTTCTCCTCCCCGGGCGGTCATGCCCACCGGGTCTCGTTCGGTTTAGAAGTGGAAACGCGTCGGGTCGGGCACGAAGGCCGTCGGCGAGAGCGCGACGCCCTTCAGCTTCTTGACGCTGTAGTACAGCGAATCACCTGAACCGACCGGAACAAACCAACCGAGGTCGACGACCTGTCGCTGGATCGCGTTCCACGCGGCCGGCAGCTTCGACTGGTCGGTCTCTGCGTAGGCGGCGTTGATCAGCGAGGTCAGCTTCGGGTCCTCGGTCTGGAACGGGTTGAAGGTTCCCGCATCCTTCGCGAGGCCCTGGCCGATGAAGATGTACATCGGCTGCGCGTCGTACTCGCCGGTCGTTCCGGAGAGCTGCTTGCCGAGCCACGGCCCGACGAGGTCGCCCACCGTGGAGTAGGTCTGGATCTTCGCGGTGACTCCCACCTTGGCCCAGTCGCTGGCGACGGCCTGCGCGAGCTCCACGCCGTCACCGAAGACGGCGGTGGCACCGATTGTCAGGGTGAAGCCGTCAGGGTAGCCGGCGGCCGCGAGTAACTGCTTCGCCTTGGCGGGATCGTAGTTGTAATGGTCGTTGTAGCTCGGGTCGAAGCCGTCCTTCTCGTAGCCCTTGATGGAGGCCTCGTCACCAGGGGTCCCGTACTCGCCGAACAGCGCCTTCACGATCGACTTGCGGTCAATCGCGTAGTTGAGAGCCTGGCGCACCCGCTGGTCCTTGAGTGCCGGGGCGAGCGCACCGTCGCGGTCGAACAGGAACACCGAGTACCAGCTCGACGCCGTGGCGTTGACGACGAGGCCGTCTCCCTTGGCCTGGGTGGCCGTGGAGAAGGCGCCGCCCGCGTAGGAGATCTGCCCGCTCTTCAGTGCGCTGAGCGCTGTTTGCGGGTTCGCGATCACGCGCACCACGAACTTCTTGAAGTGGATGGCGCTCTTGTCGTAGTAGTACGGGTTCGGCACGAAGGTGTAGTGATCGTTGCTCACCGTCTGCTTCGGGTCGAGCATGTACTGGCCGGCGCCATCCGTCGACGTTCCGAGCGAGTCGGGGTTGGCGACGCCTTTCGGTCCGACGATGGAGCCGATCAGGAATCGCTGCGTGAGCGTGAGCCCGATGGTCGGGTTCGAGCGCACCAGGTCGAGCTGAACGGTGTGCGCGTCGATCGCCTTGGCGTCCTTGATCTCGTTCACGTAGATCGCGACCGGGCCGTTCGCCGTCTTCTCATGCTGGATCGAGTCGACAACGGTCTGTGCCGTGAGCTTCGAGCCGTCACTGAACTTCACTCCGCTGCGGAGTTTCAGCTGGAAGGTCGTGAGCGTCGAGTCGGTGTACTTCCACGATGTGGCGAGACCCGGCGTGAGCGTGCCGTCGCTGGCCAGGTTGATGAGCGGCTCGTAAGCCAGGTCCATCACGAGCTGCGAATCGGCGGTGTTCGAGTTCTTCGCCGGGTCGAGACTCAGCGGAGCGGACGAGACCGCGACCGTGATGGAACTGCTCTGCGCTACTGCGCCGCCCGAACTGCAGGCAGCGATGCCCGCGACGAGCGTCGCGGCGATGCCGATCGAGACCAGGGTGCGCGGCACGCGGCCGGCACGGCCGTGGCCTGCTGTGAATGGACTCATTGAAACTCTCCTTTGATGTTTCAGAAACTTGTGATGCAGATGCTGTGGGGGTGCTGCGGCCGAAGCCCATAGTGAGTCGGATTGCTCGTGTCGTCAAACCGACGGGGGCCCTCTCGGCCTGTCATCGTTCGCGGTCATGAGCGACCCCACCCTTCGGCGAGGCCGTGCACGATGGATGCCGTGGCCGGGTACAGCTCGAGGTACAGCCGCCAGAGCCCGCCATAGCCGTCGCGGAATTCCTCGCGCGGCTCGATCACCGCTACCTCGGGGTTCCACGTGTCGATGGACACGTCGGCAAGAGCGAGGGCCGCGAGGTAGGCGGCGCCGTAGGCGGCGCCGATGGTCACGGCCGGCAGCCGTTGCGCGAGGCCGGTGATATCGGAGACGAGTTGGAGCCAGAGGGCGCCACGGGTTCCGCCGCCGACGGCGACAACGCGCTCCACCGCGGCGCCGGCGGCGCGGAGCGCCTCCACGTTGTGCCGCACGCCGAACGCGGTCGCCTCGAGGGCGGCGCGATAGAGGTCGCCGCGCGTGTGCTCGATGGTGAGGCCGGCGATCACGCCGCGGGCAGCCGGGTCGGCGATCGGGGTGCGTTCGCCGGCGAAGTACGGCAGCATCAGCACGCCGCGGGCACCGGGCCCCGACCGCTCCGCCTCGGCGAGCAGGTCTTCGTAGGGTGGCGAGCCCGCGAGATCCCGCAGCCAGCTCGTGATCGCGCCGGAGGTCGCCATTCCGCCCGCAAGGGAGCGGGTGGAGCGCAGAGCACCGACAGTTCCCCAGAGGCCCGGCACCGTGATGCGCTCGCGGATCGTGCTGACCAGGAACATGGTCGTGCCGTACATGAGCATGAGATCGCCGGGTCGCACCGCGCCGACGCTGACCGCCTCGGTCCAGGCGTCGATCGTCCCGATGACGACGGGGATGCCCTCCGTGAGCCCGGTCTGCCGGGCGGCGGCAGCGTCGACGGTCCCGGCCGTGTCCTCCGGCCAGAGCAGCCGCGGCAGCTCCAAGGCCGGCGCGATGTCCCGGCACCATGGCGCATACCACTCGTTGGCGTCCGTGTCATAGAGAGGAACAGACTGGCTGGCCGAGTGGTGATCGAGCACGTACTCGCCGGTGAGCTTCCATGCCAGCCAGGAGTTCGGCATGAAGAGGCGGGCGACGCGCGCCCACACCTCGGGCTCGTTGTCGGCGATCCAGGCCAGCTTGGGCCCGACCGCCTGGGTCGACAGCGCCGAACCGGCCCGCGCCAGCACCTCGTCCGCACCGAACCGCTTCGACTGAACGGAGATCTGCGCGGTGGCGCGGGTGTCGATGCCGTACAGGATCGCGGGGCGCAGCGGCATGCCCGCCGCATCCGCCACCAGCACGCACGGGCCCATGCCGCTGACGCCGACTCCGACGACGTCGCCTTCGGCCGCTGCAAGCAGTTCCGCGCTGATGGCGACGAACTCGTCCCACCAGGTGTCGGCATCCATCTCGGCCATTCCGGGCGCGGGACGGGACACGGCGTGCTCCCGCGTCGCGGTCGCGAGCACGCGCCCGTCGAAGTCGACGATCACGCCCTTGCTGCTCGAGGTTCCGATATCAACGCCCATGACGGTGTTCATTTCGCGATCACGACATCACCGCAGAGGTGCACCTGGACGCCGAGCTTCGCGAACAGGGCCGCCTTGGCCAGCAGCGCGCGGTCCGCGGTCTCGGCATCCGGCGCGTAGGCGACATTCGCGTGGTTCGCCTTGTGTCTGGCCATGAATTGATCGCGACTGACACCGTGTAGCACCGCATGCATGATCGGCCACTCCGGGTTGGTCGCGTTCCAACGGCGCTCGGTTTCGGCGGTCGGCAGCTCCACTGCGGTGGCGCGGCCGAGGTCGAGGTGTAGACGGCCCCCGGCGACGTAGACCCGGGACCAGACGACCTCGCCGGGCTTCGAGACGCCCTTGATGGTGGAGCCGCCCTTCGGGAAGTACACCGGATTCTGACGCCAGCCCACCGCGCCGGCGTAGCCGTCCGCGAAGTGCGACGGCGGCACGGCGCCCGAGATCTCGAACACCCAGACGAAATCGTCGCCCCAGGTCTCGCCCCAGCGCACGTCGTGCAGTGTGGTCGCCGGGTCGAGACCCATGGCCGACCACACCCGGTTCGTGATGAGTGCGTCGATCGCGACCCCCTCATCCGCCTCGTTGGCGAGCGGCACCGCTCTGCCCTCCCAGAGCACCCGGGATCCGTCCCGGCTGGTGACCGGCGGGCGGTCGACGTTGTTGATGAGGCCCTCGGCAAGGTCGCTGGCCGGTGAGAGGTCTTTGAGCCCCTGCTGGTACTGGATGCCGAGAGCATCCACGCCGAAATCGTCGCCGATGCGCAGCGCGGCGATGTACAGCTTGAACTGCCAGCGCAGCTGGCGCTCGGTCAGCTCGGTGGCGTCGTCGGTGCCGAGAGCGAAGGTCATGCCGCGGTCGCGCAGCCAGGCGCCAACGGCATCCGCATCGGAGTCGGTTACGGTCTGCATCTCCGCCCACAGCGCACTCTGCGAGAGGCGCTCCTTGTAGATGCCGAGCGGGTTCATCAGCTCGTCGTCGATGATCGCGTTGTACATGCCCATGCAGCCCTCGTCGAAGACGCCGAAGATCGCCTTGTCGGTGACGAGCTGAGCGGCGAGGGCTTCGCCCAGCCGCCGCTCCGGCGAATCGGACAGCGCCGGAAGGTCGTGCACGTGCGAAGCGTCGTGCGTAATGGTGCCGGTCGAGGTCCACTCGGTGATTCCGCCGATGAACCACTCGTCGGTGAAGTCGACGCTCCAGAGGGTGGAGTAGGGAACGTTCATCTTGGTGAGCCCCCCGTTGAGCCCGAGCAGCCCGACGAGTCCCGGCCAGTCCCCTGCGAAGTTGGCGACCGTGAGGATGGGACCGCGGTGGGTGCGGAGTCCGGCGAGCACGTGGTGGCTGTACTGCCAGACCGCCTCCGCGACGATGAGGGGCGCGTTCGCGGGAATGGTCTTGAAGACGGTCATGCCGGCCCGCTGGCTGTCGATGAAGCCGTGGCCCTTGGCCGGGTCGAAGGGGTGCGCGCGCTCGACCGCCCAGCCGATTCCGGCGAAGGCCGACGTGATCGCGGCCTCGACCGACGCCTGGGTGGGCCAGCCCGCAACGTTGGCGGCCGGGCGCAGGTCACCGCTCGCGATGAGGTAGGCGGTGCGGGGCGCCGCGGTGAGCTCGTGACGGGCGACCGGGACGTCGTACGTGGGCATGTGTCCTCCTTGACAGCATCAGCATGCCAGCAATCGATTTCTTAAGCAATCGATTTCTCACAAATCCACCCAAGTCGCGTTTTCGTGCAGGGAATCAGGCTGTGACGAGGCCCTTGCGCAGCAGTGCGTTGCCGTAGGGCCGCGTCTCGCCCGTGCGGACGATGAGGAACGCGGCGGCCGCCAGGTGGTAGAACTCCTGCCGTTCGACGGTTCCCCACCCCTCAGGCTCAACCCCGGCCGCGTTGATCAGCGCGAGTTGCACGGCGACGACCACCCCGTCCGCCGTGCGCATCAGGTCTAGAGCCCGAGGTTCATCTAGAGGCAGCACGGTGCGAATCGCCGCCACCGCCTCGGGCGCGCTGGTACCGGGAAGCGTGACCACCCGCGCACCGATCCGCGCGGCGGGGAAGTGCGCGTCAGCCACGACCACCGAGTCCGAATGACCCATCGCGTCGAGGTGGAGCAGTAGTTCGCCGCTGAGCAGCGGATTGATTCCGGTGAGCATGGCCGAACAGTACCGTGCCCGCAGACGGTCGCACGCTCTCAAAGCTCGGGCACGACTCCGAGCAGCGTCGCCAGGGCGGTCTCGGCGAGTACCGCTCGTACGTCGATCGCGGCATCGAGCTTCGCGTTGTACGGGCTCGAGTTGAGCACGCCGAAGACGGCGTGCATGCGCACCTCGAGGTCGGCATCCCCGAGCTCCGGCCGCAGCCGGGCCAGGATCTGCTGCCAGCCGCTGATGTACCGGCGCTGCACCTCGCGCACCCGGTGATTGGGTTCGGCGGGAAGGGTGGCCAGCTCGCGGTCCTGGATGCGGATCACGTCGCGCTCGCTGATCGCGAAGTCGGCGTGGAAGGCGATGAGATTCCGGAGGGTGTCGAGATCGGGGGCGCCCTCAGCGACGGTGGCCTCGAACCCGGCCATCAGGCGCTCGCTGGAATCGAGCAGAAGCTCGACCAGCATCGCCTCCTTGCTGGCGAAGTGGCGGTACAGGGCGGGGCCGCTCACGCCGACGGCGGCACCGAGTTCCTCGATGGAGACGGCGCGGAAGCCGCGCTCCGCGAACAGGTGGCCGGCGGCGGCGAGGTACTTCTCGCGTCGGTGCGCCTTCTCGGTCGCGCGCCAGGTCTGTTCCACGTCTCGATCATAGGGCGATCTGGACATTTCAGTTAGTGATCAGTAACCTGAATTTCGTGCAGAGACTCGCGACGGAAGCGCGCCCATCGAATGCCGAGTTCCAGGCGAACGCGGCCGCCCAGCGCGCTGCCGTCACCGAGCTGCGCGAGCGACTCGCCACCGCGGCGCTCGGCGGGCCGGAGTCGTCGCGGCAGCGCCACGTCGACCGCGGCAAGCTGCTGCCGCGCGAGCGCATCGACCATCTCGTCGATCGCGGCAGCCCGTTTCTCGAGATCGCGCCACTCGCCGCGAACGGCATGTACGACGATGAGGTGCCCGGCGCGGGGGTCATCGCCGGTATCGGCCTGGTGAGCGGCCGGCAGGTGATGATCGTCTGCAACGATGCAACGGTCAAGGGCGGCACCTACCTGCCGATGACGGTGAAGAAGCACCTCAGGGCCCAGGAGATCGCCTCCGAGAACGACTTGCCGTGCGTGTACCTCGTCGACTCCGGTGGCGCCTTCCTGCCTCGGCAGGACGAGGTGTTCCCTGATCGCGAGCACTTCGGCCGCATCTTCTATAACCAAGCGCGGATGTCCGCCCGCGGCATCGCCCAGATCGCCGCGGTCATGGGGTCGAGCACGGCCGGCGGCGCATACGTGCCGGCGATGAGCGATGAGACGATCATCGTGCGGGGCCAGGGCACCATCTTCCTCGGCGGTCCACCGCTCGTGAAAGCCGCGACGGGCGAGGTGGTCTCTGCCGAAGAACTCGGCGGGGGAGTGACGCATACGAAGTACTCGGGAGTCGCCGATCACCTGGCCGACGACGACGAGCACGCGCTGCAGATCGTGCGGGACATCGTCGCCCAGCTGCCGGCACCGCGCGAACGCGCCTGGGAGGTCGTCGAGCCGGTCGCTCCGACCGTCGATCCCGACCAGCTCTACGGGGTCGTGCCGACCGAGCTGTCGGTACCGTACGACGCGCGCGAGATCATCGCCCGGCTGGTCGACGGCAGCGAGTTCCACGAGTTCAAGCACGACTACGGCTCGACCCTCGTCACCGGCTTCGCACACATCGAGGGGCATCCCGTGGGCATCATCGCCAACAACGGCGTGCTGTTCGCCGAGTCGGCGCTGAAGGGCGCCCACTTCATCGAGCTGTGCGACCAGCGCAAGATCCCGCTGCTTTTTTTGCAGAACATCACCGGGTTCATGGTGGGTCGCGAGTACGAGCGCGGCGGCATCGCCAAGCACGGCGCGAAGATGGTGACCGCCGTGGCCTGCGCGCGGGTTCCGAAGCTGACGGTGGTCGTCGGCGGATCGTTCGGCGCCGGCAACTATTCGATGAGCGGGCGGGCCTATTCGCCGCGCTTCCTGTTCACCTGGCCGGCCAGCCGCATCTCCGTGATGGGCGGGCCACAGGCAGCGTCCGTGCTCGCGACCGTGCGACGCGACCAACTCGAGGCGTCAGGCAAGGAATGGTCGGCCGAGGATGAGGCCGCGTTCAGGGCGCCGGTGCTCGAGCAGTACGAGGAGCAGGGCAACCCCTACTACGCGACCGCGCGTCTCTGGGATGACGGCATCATCGACCCGGCCGACACGCGCCGCATCGTCGGGATGGCTCTCGACGTGTGCTCGCGCGCACCGATGGACGACGTCTCCTACGGCATCTTCAGGATGTGACCGGGATGTTCAATACCGTACTCATCGCCAACCGGGGCGAGATCGCCTGCCGCGTCATCCGCACTCTGCGCTCGCTCGGTATTCGGTCGGTCGCGGTCTACAGCGATGCGGATGCCGATGCCAAACACGTGCGCCTGGCTGACGTCGCGGTTCGGCTCGGCGGGGCCGCCGCGGCGGACAGCTACCTCAACGCGGGCAAGATCATCGCGGCCGCGCTGGCCACCGGAGCCGAGGCGATCCACCCGGGCTACGGTTTCCTCTCCGAGAACTCGGCCTTCGCAACGGCCTGCGCCGATGCTGGCATCGTTTTCATCGGTCCGTCCGTTGAGGCGCTCGAGATCATGGGCGACAAGATCAGCGCAAAGGCACAGGTGTCGAAACGTGACGTGCCGATCGTGCCGGGACTCTCGGAGCCCGGACTCACCGACGAGCAGCTCGCGGCGGCGGCACCGGGCATCGGATTCCCGGTGCTGATCAAGCCGTCGGCGGGCGGCGGCGGCAAGGGCATGCACCTGGTGCACGAGCAGTCCGAGCTCGCGGGGGCGATCGCCGCCGCGCGACGTGAAGCGGCGTCGTCGTTCGGCGACGACACCCTGTTCATTGAACGCTTCGTGCAGCACCCGCGCCATATCGAGGTGCAGGTGCTCGCCGACAACGAGGGCAACACCGTGCACTTGGGCGAGCGCGAGTGCTCGCTGCAGCGCCGGCACCAGAAGGTGATCGAGGAGGCGCCGTCCGCCCTGCTCGACGAGGCGACCAGGGCCCGCATCGGGCAGGCCGCCGTCGACACGGCGAAGAGTGTTGCCTATCGCGGCGCGGGAACCGTCGAATTCATCGTCTCCGCCGACGCGCCCGACGAGTTTTTCTTCATGGAGATGAACACCCGGCTGCAGGTGGAGCACCCGGTGACCGAGCTGGTGACCGGCATCGACCTGGTCGAGTGGCAGCTGCGCATCGCTGCGGGGGAGTCTCTCGACTTCGGCCAGGACGATGTAGTGCTCACCGGGCACGCCATCGAAGCACGGGTCTACGCGGAGGATCCGCCGCGCGGCTTCCTGCCCACCGGCGGCACTGTGCTCTCGCTGGTCGAACCGAGCGGCGACGGCATCCGGGTCGACAGTGCACTCCTCGACGGGCTGACCGTCTCCTCGGACTACGACCCGATGCTCGCGAAGGTGATCGCGTGGGCGCCCGACCGGGCATCCGCCATCCAGCGCCTTCAGGCCGCACTCGACGACACGGTGACGTTGGGGATCACCAACAACGTCGAGTTTCTGAAACTGCTGCTGGCCAAACCGGATGTCGTGGCCGGCCGCCTCGACACCGAACTGATCGAGCGCACCCTCGACACTCTCGCGTTCCGCGCCCCCGACTTCGTCGCTGCCGCAATGATCCTCGACGCGCTCGGCACCCGACCCGATGCCGGGCCGTGGGCCCGGCACGACGGCTGGCGGGTGGGCGCGCCCGCGGCATCCGTCTACCGGCTGAGGTCGGGCGACGAGACGGCGACAGTGTCCCTTCTCGCCGGCGACGGCACGGTCGAACTGGACGGTTCGACCGCGCGGGTGCGCATCGGCGACACGTCGACCAGGTTCCGTTTCGCGCGGAAGGATGACCGGCTTTCACTCGCGCAGGACGGCGCGGCCTGGACCATCACCGATCTGAGGTTCGAGCGGGCGATCAGCGCGGTGGCGGGCGCGAACCCGGAGCTGCGCTCTCCGATGCCGGGATCGGTCGTGGCCGTGTTCGCCGAGGACGGCGCGCCGGTGCAGGCCGGTGACCCGGTGCTGAGCATCGAGGCGATGAAGATGGAGCACGTGTTGAAGGCATCCGGCCCCGGCATCGTCTCGCTGCTGGTGCAGCTCGGCGACCAGGTGACCGGCGACCAGGTGGTCGCGACCATTGAGGGGAACACCGATGAGTGAACGACGTATCGTGCAACGCGGGCTCTACTTCGAGGAGTTCGACGAGACCGCCGTCTACGTGCACAGCCCCGGCCGCACGGTCACCGAGGCCGACAACGTGCTGTTCACTACCCTCACCATGAACACGCAATCCCTGCACCTCGATGCCGAATGGTCGAAGGGCACCGAGTTCGGCGAGCGGCTCATCAACAGCATGTTCACGTTGTCGACGCTCGTGGGAACCTCGGTCGCGCAACTCACCCAGGGCACCATCGTGGCGAACCTGGGCTTCAGCGATGTGAGCTTCCCGCACCCGATGCACGCCGGCGACACGATGTATTCCGAGACCAGGGTGCTGTCCAAGCGGTTGTCGAAGAGTCGCCAGGGCCAGGGGGTTCTCGAGTTTGAGCACATCGCGAAGAACCAGCATGGCGAGGTGGTGGCCGTGGCGAAACGGTCGACCCTCATGCTCTGCCTGCCGGCGGAGGCGTCATGATCACCGGCCCGGCACTGCTGTTCTGCCCAGCAGATCGGCCCGATCGCTACGAAAAGGCCGTCGCCGCAGGCGATTCGGTGATCCTGGACCTGGAGGATGCCGTCGGCCTCGACGCGAAGCCGGCAGCACGCGAGGCGCTGGCAGGGTCATCCCTCGACCCCGCCCGCACGATCGTGCGGGTCAACCCGCTGTCGACCGGTCTGCTCGAGGCGGATCTCGCCGCGCTTCACCGCACCGATTACCGCACCGTGATGCTCGCGAAAGCGGAGACCGCCGCCGACCTCGAGCCCCTGCGCGGATTCGACGTGATCGCCATCTGCGAGAGTCCGCTGGGCGTGCGCAACGCGGGTCTCCTCGCCGCCATTGACGGCGTGGTCGCACTCACCTGGGGCGCCGAAGACCTCGTTGCGGCGCTCGGTGGCACGTCGAGCCGGTTCGCAGACGGCAGCTACCGCGACTACGCGCGCTTCGCTCGGGCGACAGTGCTCATCTCTTCGGCGAGCGAAGGCAAGGTGGCGTTCGACACCGTGCACATGGCGATCGCCGACATCGATGGGCTTCGGGCGGAGGCGGAGGATGCCGCCGCGTCCGGCTTTGCAGGCAGCATGTGCATCCATCCGAGCCAGGCCGAGGTCATCCGTGGCGCGTTCGAGCCGTCGGAGGAGTCGATTCGCTGGGCGAATGGTGTGCTCGAGGCCGCGACTGTGGCCGGCCGTGGGGTGTTCTCCTACGAGGGCCGGATGATCGACGAGCCGCTGCTGCGGCAGGCGCGAAGGCTACTCGGCAGCCTCGGTCGCTGAGCTAAGCCTCGGTCGCTGAGCTTGTCGAAGCGGCGTCCGCCGCATTCCGCTTGCACCCTATGCAAAACTGCGCCTCTGCAATAGTGCAGTTGTGAAAAACTGCAGTTGATGCAATAATTCAGGAATGCAAACTTTTGACGCGCCGATCGGGCTGCGCGAGCGCAAACGCGAGGAGACCCGCGCACGCCTCGAAGAGGCCGCGGTCGAGATCGCGCTCGCCGACGGCATCGAGCACGCGACCGTCGACGCCATCAGCGCGGCCGCGAACGTGTCACCGCGCACCTTCTTCAACTACTTCGACAGCAAGGAAGACGCCATCCTGGGGGTGCAGGATCCGGCGATCGCGACCGCGGCCATCAACCAGAAGGTCACGGAGTACGACGGCGGAGACGTCGTCACCGCCGTCGTCAGTGTGCTGGCCGCAGCGATGGGCTCCCGCCTGCCCGACCACGGCGTGCAGAAGTCGCGCATGAAGCTGGCGAAGAAGTACCCCCAGCTGCTGACGCGCCAGTTCGACCAGTTCGCGGCGGTCAGCGGCCAGCTCATCGAGGCGATCGAGGCGATTCTCGCGGGCAGTGGCCGGTTCGGCGGCCAGGACCCCGACGAACTCCGTACGAGCGCCGAACTGGTGCTGACGATCTGCGGCGGCGCACTGCGCGCCACGCTCAAAAGCTGGATGGCGGCCGGCGGCCGTGAATCTCAGGACGAAATAACCGCACGAGCGATCTCGCTCGTGAACGACACGAAAGAAAGACTGTAATGACAACCGCAATCACCCCGGCGCCGACCGCGGAGTCCGTGCGCAAGCGCGGCATCCTGCTGGTCTTCGCCGGCCTCATGGTGACGATGCTTCTCGCATCGCTCGACCAGACGATCTTCTCCACCGCACTGCCGACCATCGTCGGCGAGCTGCACGGCGTGAACGAGATGCTCTGGGTCACCACCGCATACATTCTCGCCTCGACGATCATGCTGCCGGTGTACGGCAAGCTCGGCGACCTGATCGGCCGCAAGGGCCTGTTCATCGCCGCGATCTCGCTGTTCATCGTCGGCTCGATCGTCGGCGGCATGTCCGACACGATGACGCAGCTCATCGTCGGTCGCGCCATCCAGGGTCTCGGCGGCGGTGGGTTGATGATCCTGTCGCAGGCGATCATCGCGGATGTCGTGCCGGCCCGCGAGCGCGGCCGCTACATGGGCATCATGGGCGGCGTCTTCGCGCTGTCTTCCGTCGCCGGCCCGCTGCTCGGCGGCTGGTTCACCGAGGGGCCGGGCTGGCGTTGGGGTCTCTGGATGAACATCCCGCTCGGCATCCTCGCCATCATCTCGGCCGTCGCCTTCCTCAAGCTGCCGAAAGGCACCAACTCGAAGCCGCGCATCGACTTCACCGGCATGGTGCTGCTCGCGCTGGCCTCGACGGGTCTCGTGCTGCTCAGCACCTGGGGCGGCACCACCTATGCCTGGGACTCCATCCAGATCATCGCCCTCATCGCGGGCACCGTCGTCGCGGCCTTCGCGTTCGTGATGGTGGAGCGCAGGGCGGCCGAGCCGATCATGCCGCTGCACCTGTTCAGGGACCGCAACTTCAACCTCACGACCATCTCCGGTCTCATCATCGGCGTTGCGATGTTTGGTGCACTCGCCTACCTGCCGACCTATCTGCAGATGGTGACCGGGGTCAACGCGACCCAGGCCGGGCTTCTGATGATTCCGATGATGGCGGCGCTGCTGCTCACCTCGATCGGCGCCGGGCAGCTGGTGAGCCGCACCGGGCGGTACAAGTGGCTGCCGATCGTCGGAACGGCCATCACCGCTGTCGCGCTGTTCCTGCTCTCCACGATGACCCCGTCGCTGCCGGTCTGGGTGCTGTGCGCCTACCTCGCCATCATGGGCCTCGGGCTCGGCATGTGTATGCAGATCCTCATCCTGATCGTGCAGAACTCGTTCCCACTGCGCGAGGTGGGAACGGCCACGGCGTCGAACAACTACTTCCGCCAGATCGGTGCGTCCCTCGGGTCGGCTGTCGTGGGAACACTGTTCGCGTCGCGGCTCACCTCGCTGCTGGCCGACCGGCTTCCCGCCGGTGGGTCGGGATCGGGCAGCACGAACTCGTTCACCCCCGACCTGGTGAGGAGCTTGCCGGCCGCGGTGCGCAACATCATCGTCGGCGCGTACAACGACGCTCTCACCCCGGTGTTCCTCTACATGGTGCCGATCATGCTGATCGCGACCGTGCTGCTGGTCTTCGTCGTCGAGAAGCCGCTCGCCACCACGCTCGACCGTGACGCGCTCCCCGAGAGCGTGCCGGTCATCGGCAGCACGGATGTCGTCATCCGCGAGTCCGACTCGCAGCTGGTCGGCGACTCGGATTTGATTGATGACCTTGATGCCGAGCCCGCGCTGAAGTAGTCGAACGCAGCACAAAAGGGTGAGCCGCGACATCCGCGGCTCCCCCTTTTTGTGTCTCGGGATGCCTTTTCAGGTCGCGCGGTGTCGCGGACGCCAAAAACACATCACGGCGGGAGGCGTGCCTCCCTCCGAGTGCTCACAGCGCCGCCGCGAGCGCGCGTATCTCCCGCCGCGACAGAAAGAAGCGCGCGTATCTCCCGCCAGGATAGACGGCAGCGCGCGTATCTCCCGCCGCGACAGACTGAGGCGCGCGTATCTCCCGCCGCGACAGAAAGGACGGAGAGCTACTTCTTGTTGCGGGCTATCTCGGCGTCGATGTCCTCATCGGTGATGATCTTCTTGCCGGGGCCGTAGGCGTCGAGGCCGGTGAAGAACAACCCGATCGCGATGCCGCCGATGGCCCAGCCCGGCCAGAAATAGTGGTGGTCACCGGTGAAAAACCAGATCGCGCTGAGCAGGATCGAGACCGCGATCCACACCCAGAAGAATCGCCAGAAATCCTGTTTGCGTTTGATCGATTTGCGGGCCTGGGCGCGAATCGGATCCTCGTCGGTGCTCATGTGTCGAACTTATCCCCGTGTGGGGGCTGCGCGGAAGGCCAGCGGATAGGGTTGGTGGCGATGGAGCTCCAACTGCCCTTCTGGTTCGAGGCCACCACCATCGCGGTGCTGACCGTCATCATCGTGGGCGACCTGGTGCTGGCTTACCTGCGGCCGCGCGTTCCCTCGACCCGCGAGTCGGCCATTTGGGTAGGCGTCTACGTCGGCCTGGCTCTCGTCTTCGCGGTGCTGATGTACTTCGTCGCGGGGGCGGACCACGCCGGGCAGTTCGTGGCCGGCTGGCTCACCGAGTACAGCCTGTCGATCGACAACCTGTTCGTGTTCGTAATCATCATGGCCAGGTTCGCGGTGCCGCGGGTGAACCAGCAGGAGATTCTGATGGTGGGGATCATCATCGCGCTCGTCCTCCGCGCCATCTTCATCGTGCTCGGCGCGCAGCTCATCGACCACTTCAGCTGGATCTTCTACATCTTCGGCGCGTTCCTTCTCTATACGGCCGTACGGCAGGCCTTTGAGGGCAGCGCGGAGAAGAACGACAAGGAGAGCGGGGTCATCCGGCTTCTGCGCCGACGAGTGCACATCACGAAGCAGTTCGACGGTTCGCATATTCGCGCAACCGTGAACGGCAAACGGGTGCTCACCCCGGTGATCGTGGTCTTCATCGCCCTCGGCTCTACCGACCTGGTCTTCGCGCTGGATTCCATCCCGGCCATCTTCGGCATTACCACCAGCCCGTTCATCGTCTTCACCGCCAACGTGTTCGCGCTGATGGGGCTGCGGCAGCTCTTCTTCCTGCTCGGCGACCTGATCGAGCGACTGGTCTACCTCAAATACGGCATCGCGTTCATCCTCGCTTTCATCGGCGTGAAGCTGGTGCTGCATGCGCTTCACGAGAACCAGCTTCCCGTTCTCAATGGCGGCAAGGGGTATGACTGGGCACCGGAGATTCCGATCGTCGTCTCGCTCGCGGTGATCGTCGTCGCCATGGGAATCGCCGTCGGGGCGAGCCTCGTGAGGCTGCGATTGGATGCCCGTTCGGGAGACAATGGGACCGCGGGGAAAGAGGTGTCCTGAGTCATGGTCGACGTGCGGCATGAATTCGCGCTCTCCGACGGCTCGGCGCGGTTCGCCGTTGCCGGCAGCTCGGATGTCGGTGCCGTGCGCAGGCTCAACGAGGACAGTTTTCTCGCGCGTCTCCCGGTCTTCGTCGTGGCCGACGGCATGGGTGGGCACGCTTTCGGCGATCGCGCCAGCCAGGCTGCCGTCGCTGTTTTCGCCAGCCGGTTCGGCGATATGGAGCTCGCCCGCCCTCAGGATGTGCTCGATACCGTGCGGAGGGCGAACGATGCCGTGCTGCAGATGAGCCGGGAATCAGACACCCCCGGCGCGCTCTCCGGAACGACGCTGACCGGAGTCGCGCTGGTGCAGCTCGATTCGGGCGGATTCGGCTGGATGGTCTTCAACGTCGGCGATTCGCGCGTCTACAGCTGGGACGGACACACCCTCAGCCAGGTGAGCGTCGACCATTCCGCGGTGCAGGAGATGGTGGACAGCGGCGAGATCACGCGCAGCGAGGCCGAACGACACCCCGACCGCAACGTCGTCACCAGGGCCCTCGGCGCTTCGCAGAGCGTGCGCCCCGATTCCTGGATTCTGCCCGCGGGCGGCCATCAGGCCTTCCTGGTCTGTTCGGACGGCCTCACCAAAGAACTCGACGACGACGAGATCGCGGGGCTCATCGCGCAGGGGGCGAACGGTTCCATCTCCGACATCGCCGAGCGCCTGGTGACGGCGGCCGTCGCGGCCGGCGGCGGCGACAACGTCACGGTGGTGATCGTGGATGCCGTCTTCGAGGCAGACGGAGGAGCAGGGGCAGAGGCGGACGAGGCCGACGACGACACGGTGGAACGGCCGGGCGGAACCGAGTCGATCACCACGCTCGAAATGCTCGAGGACACCCTTCCGCGCCGGTGAGCTCACCCCACCATGGGCAGCGCTGCCCATTGCCCCCCGATTGGGGTAGGCGACACACTCTCACATAGAGTGAACGCAGATCAACGAGGCAGGGGGGCGTTGTACCGTGGCCGACGTTCACCATGAACTCGACTTGCCAGGCGGGGCCGTGCGATTTCGGTTCGCCGGGCATTCCGACCGCGGCGTCGTGCGCCGGATCAACGAGGACAGTTTTCTCGCGACCTTCCCCTTTTTCGTTGTCGCCGACGGCATGGGCGGCCATGCGCATGGCGAGCGAGCGAGTCTCGCCGCCGTCACCGCCTTCTCCGGGGCGGCGGACGTCGCCGGGCCGCTCGATCCGACCTCCGTGCTCGCGACGATCCGCGACGCGAACCGCGCCGTGCGGGCTGTGCAGGACGGTGCGGATGCCCCGGCCATGTCGGGAGCAACGCTCGCCGGCGTCGCTTTCGTCGAGGCGAGCGAGGGCGGCGACCACCGCTGGATGATCTTCAACATCGGCGACTCGCGGGTCTACAGCTGGGACGGCCGCACTCTCCTGCAACTGAGCGTCGACCACTCTGCGGTGCAGGAGCTCGTCGACGAGGGTGTGATCACACGTCTTGAGGCCGACCACCACCCGGAGCGCAACGTGGTGACGCGCGCGCTCGGCGCGTCTGACGAGGTCGACCCCGACGTCTGGCTCTTTCCCGCCCACGATCACCAGACCTTCCTGCTCTGCTCAGACGGGCTCAGCAAAGAGCTCGACGACGACGAGATCGCCCGAATCATCGTTTTTCACGCGGCCGAGGCATCGCGCGGGTCGGACGGTTTGCCGCTGACGCTGGCCGAACGCCTGGTGAACGCCGCCATTGCGGCCGGCGGATCCGACAACGTGACGGTCGTGGTCGTGGAGTCGGACTTCGCGGGAGTCGTCACGGCGGGTGACGAGACGGTGGATCGCGAAGCGATGCCCGGATTCCTCGAAGAGACCCGGCCGAGGGGCTGAGCCATGGCATCCATCGTCTACACACCGGCCTCAGCGGGAGGCTGGCTCGCGCTGGGTTCCGGCTCGCGCCTGCTCGTGGTCGACGGCGTGACGGATGCCGCGTTGGTCACGTCTCTCCTGGCGGCGGTCGCCGACACGGCCGGCTTCCAGCCCGTCGTGAACGCGCTCGTGAAGGACGGCCTCGACGCGATGCCGCCCTTCGCACTGATCGATCTGAATGGCACCGCGGCACGAGTGATCGTGCGCGGTGATATCTCGGTGCAGGTGGGGGCCGAGACGATCGACGGTAGCGGAGTCTCGACCTGGACGGAGCGGGTGCTCGACCCGGTATCGACCCTCACCGTCTCGGTCGCCCTGGCCACGCCGATCGCGGGCGTGCCGCCGCTTCCGCTGCACTCGGGGGGCGCGTGGGTCGCCGCCGTCACCGTCAGCGCTGGCACTGGGTCTCCCGTTGCGGTCGCGCGGCAGCCGACGTCACCGGTAGAAAAGGCTGCTCCGATCGTGCCTTCCGCCGCCGTGCCCAGCGTCCAACCGATCGTCAACGTCGATCCGGAACTGACCGTGACCGACCTGTCAGAAGCGCCCGACGTCGACCCGGCCGGCCGCGAGTTCGACTACCTGTTCGGTGAGACGGTCTTCCGCAACGTGGCGGACGCGGCCGTGCACCAGCCGGTCGAAGGCGAGACCGAGGCCGACGCAGAGCCGGTGCCGGCAACCGCGACAGCCGCCGAGGGCGACCACGACGGCGAGACGGTGGTGAGCGCGGACATCGCGAAGCTCCGCGAACGCAAGAAGGGGAAGACTCCCGCGCCGGCACGCACCGCAGCGGCGGCGAACACCATGGTGCTCGTGCTGCCGAGTGGCACGCGCGAACCGCTCACCCAGCCGCTGCTGGTCGGCCGCTCGCCGAGTGTCGCCCAGGTCTCCGGCGACCAGATGCCGAAGTTACTCACTGTTGGTGCGCCGGACAGCGACCTGTCACGCACGCACGCCAGGATCTCCCTCGAGGGAGGCACGGTCGTCGTGACCGACCTTCACTCGAAGAACGGAACCATGATCGCCCTTCCCGGTACCGCACCCCAGCGCCTTCGGGCCGGCGAGCCCACCTCGGTGGTCATCGGTACCGTGATCGACCTCGGCAGCGGGGTCACGATGACAGTGGCGGAGGACTGATGCGCCGCGCCACCTCCTCGCCGCCCGACCTGCCGGGTTACACATTCATCAAGATCCTCGGCTCCGGCGGGTTCTCCGACGTCTTCCTGTACGAGCAGAAGCTGCCGAAGCGCCGGGTCGCGGTGAAGGTGCTTCTCACCGAGGAACTCACCGCGGCCAACCGTGCGGCCTTCGTCGCCGAGGCCAACGTGATGGCCCAGCTGTCTACCCACCCGTACATCGTCACGATCCACCAGGCGGATGTCGCGGCGGACGACCGCCCCTACTTCGTCATGGAGTACTGCTCCGGGCAGAGCCTCGCCGAACGCTACAAGTCGGAGACGTTCCCGATCGCCGACGCACTGCGTACCGGCGTCCGCCTGTCGAGCGCAATAGCGACCGCGCATGCCGCCGGCATCCTGCATCGCGACATCAAGCCCGCCAACGTGCTCACCAACGACTACGGCTGGCCGGCGCTCACCGACTTCGGAATCTCGTCGGCGGTCGAAGAAGACGTGCTGCCGGTGTTCACCGGAACGCTGGCCGACGCGCTCGCAGCAGAGAACACGTCGACGAGCGGCACCGGCGCCTCGGTCGGCATGTCGGTGCCGTGGTCGCCGCCAGAGATGTTCGACGACGACCCGCAGCCCGACCCGAGGTCCGACATCTTCTCGCTCGCCGCCACGATCTACACGATCCTGGCCGGGCAGACCCCCTTCGAGGTGCGCGGGCACTCCAACGGCACCCTCGACCTGATCGGTCGCATCGAGCGCGGGGCGATCACTCCGATGTCCCGTGACGACCTTCCGGCATCCCTGAACGCCGTGCTGCGCAAGGGCATGGCCACCCACCGCGATGACCGTTTCGCCACGGCCGTCGACTTCGCCCGGGCGCTGCAGCGGATCGAGATCGAGCTCGGCTACACCCCGACGCCGATCGATGTGCCGAACCTGCAGGTCGACGCCCCGTCGCGGCCGTCGGGGCCACCGGATGCCGACGAGACGAGAGCGCGGGGCGTCTCGACCATCGCCATCCAGCCGCCCATCTTCGAGCGCAGCACGCCGGCCGAGGCGGCCGCCGTCGCCGTCGAGTCGACGAAGCTGCGGTCGCCCGTGGTTGTCTCCAACGCCACGCCTGTCGAAGAGACCGTGGTGCGCACGAAGGCGCCGACGACCGCGGAGCCGACCGCCGACGTGCCAGTCGAGGCGCCCGCTGGTCGAAGCCTGCGCGGGGTGCTGATCGGCATCCTCATCGGTGTCGTCGTGGTGATTGCAATCGTCGTCGTGATCGTCATTCCGAAGGGCACGCCCTCGACGCAGCCCACCGCGGCTGCCGGAGGCGGTGGCGGAGTCGTGAACGTGTCGACCGTGCCGTCCCCGACCAAGGGTGTCGCGACGAACAGCGCCGACGGCACATCGGTGACCTTCAGCTGGGTCAACCCGAAGCCGAAGACCGGCGACACGTTCCTCTGGTCGCGCGCCGAGACTCCCGACCAGAACACTCCGACGACGACTCCGCAGGCCGTGGTCTCGGGCATCGTGCCCGGATCGAAGGTCTGCATCAACGTGTCGGTGCTGCGCGACGGCACGACATCCGCCAATCCCTTGGTGGTGTGCAACCAGTGAGTCCGGTGAAGGTGGAGTTCTGCGGCGAGTGGTACACCGTCGAGGAGCCGAACGACTTCTATGTCGGCCGCGAGGGCGATCTCGCCATCGACGACAACCCCTACCTGCACCGCCAGTTTCTGCGCATCTACCCGGACCACGACATGTGGTGGCTCGGAAATGTGGGCAACCTGCTGTCGGCGACGGTGTCGGATGACAGCGGCTCCATCCAGGCCTGGCTCGCCTCGGGCGCGCGACTGCCGATCGTGTTCCCGGTGATGCACGTGATGTTCAGCGCCGGCTCGACCACCTACGACTTCACCGTGCACGCCAGCGACGAGTTCTACAGCCGCACGCCGTTCGCCGGCACCACGGTGACCTCGACCACCATCATGCCGGTGACGCTCACCCTCACGCAGAAGCAGCTCATCCTGTCGCTCGCCGAGAACGTGCTGACCCAGTCGGTGCCCGGCCGGGGCGACGTGCCCAGCTCGGCGGATGCCGCGAGCCGGCTCGGCTGGTCGATGACCACCTTCAACCGCAAGCTCGATAACGTCTGCGACAAGCTGGATAAGATCGGGGTAGACGGACTGCGTGGGGGCAAGGGCAAGCTGGCGAACAACCGGCGAGCCCGTCTGGTGGAATATGCGGTGGCCACGCATCTGGTGAGCCCCGAAGACCTTCCGCTCCTCGATGCTGCAAAGGGGGCGGATGATGGCGAGTAATGGCACATTCTTCGCCCGGCTCCGCGGGCGCAAGGCGCTGTTCTCCGGCGTCGCCATCGCCGTGCTCGCCGGTGTTCCGATCGCCCTCGCCATCGTGCACCAGGGCTTCCCGGTGACGGATGTCGACCTCACCAGCCAGAACGTCTGGGTGACGAACGGCCAGCAGCTTCTCGGCGGTCGCCTCAACCACCAGATCGGCGAGCTCGACGCCAAGGTGAACGGCACGTCCAGCCACCTCGACGTGCTGCAGGACGGCGGAGCGACGATTCTCACCGACCCCAGCCAGGGCTCGGTGCAGGTGATCGACCCGGCGTTCGTCTCGCTCACGCAGAAGATCTCGGTGCCGGTGGGCGCCCAGCTCGCCTACGGGGCGAACACGCTCGCTATCCTCGGGACGGACGGCCGCCTCTGGGTGATCGACACCACGGATCGTCTCGTCTTCGACTCAGCAAAGACGCCACCCGCCGCGAAGCTCGGCATCGGCTCTCAGGTGACCGTGTCGAAGACCGGCCAGGTGTTCGCGGTGTCGCAGACCCTCAAGAAGCTCTACACGGTCGCCCATCCGGGCGCCGTCGCGACCTCCGTCGCGTTCCCCACCCCCAAGAGCTACCAGCTGTCGGCGGTGGGGGAGAACCCGCTCGTGCTCGACACGAAGGCCAAGACGCTCATTCGGTCGAATGGCCAATCGACCACGCTGCCGGGCTCGCCCATCCGCATCCAGCAGGCCGGCCCCGACAACGGCTACGCGGTGGTCGCGACGGGTGATTCGCTGCTCGAGGTTCCGGTGGGCGGCGGCACCGTGACCACCATCTCCGCCAAGATCCAGACCGCGGTCACCGGCGTCAAAAACGTCTCGGCACCCGTCTTCCTCGACGGTTGCGCGTACGGCGCATGGTCGGGCGCGCAGAAGTACCTCTACGCCTGCGATGGTAAAGCGCCCGTCGCACAGGACATCGGCCAGCCGACCACCGGGTCGGACCTCGAGTTCAGGGTCAACCACGGCGTGATCGCGCTCAACAACTTGCAGAACGGCAACGCCTGGGTGGTGTCGTCCAACATCCGCCTGGTGAACAACTGGGCGCAGGTGAACCCCAACCAGGTGCAGACCACGAGCGACAACGGCCAGGAGAAGCCGGTGCAGCAGTCCTTCGCCGACCAGCTCGCCAACCGCACCGATGTCAACCATTCGCCGGTCGCCAACGACGACAACTTCGGCGCTCGCCCGGGCCGCACCACGGTACTGCCGGTGCTCGACAACGACACCGATGAAGACGGTGACGTGCTCACCATCACCGCGGTCGACGGGCTCTCCGCGAGCCAGGGCACGGTGGACGTGATCGAGGGCGGCCGCGCACTGCAGTACACGCCGCCCAGCGCCGACATCTCGTCGGCATCCTTCCGGTACACCATCACCGATGGTCGAAACGCTTACGCCTCGGCCAACGTCAACATCACGGTCCGCCCCCTCACCGAAAACGTAGCGCCAGTCGCCACGCGGTCGAGCACGACCGCGGTGGAGGTCGGCCAGTCCATCTCGTACAACGTCGTGAACGACTGGATCGACCCCGACGGCGACAACATCTACCTGCTGAGCGCCGCAGCGACAACGCCCGACCTGGTGCAGTTCCAGCCGGACGGCACCATCACCTTCACGTCGAAGACCGGGCAGACCGGCTCCAAGAGCGTCAGCTTCACGATCTCCGATGGGCATGCGACCGCGACGGGCACGCTTGAAGTGGATGTCAACCCGGCGGACTCGATGGACCCGGTGGCGACGCCGGACTTCGCCACTACGCT
>JAODAT010000040.1 GCA_025463565.1 Microbacteriaceae bacterium | reverse complement strand
TTCGCGAAGGCCTGGGACCAGACTCCCGGCCGCTCGGCCGAGGCCGGTGCTTTCTTCGAGAGCGCGGGCAAGCTCATGGGCGTCGTCGCGCAGTTCCGTCACGGAGCCACCGACGAGCAGCGCAAGGCCGCGGTAGAGAAGCTCGACGAAGCCCGTCGCGCGCTGTACCTCATCTTGGCTGACTAGAGCAAACACCTAAGCCCGGCGAAGCCGTGAGCGAACAGCTCCGCTTCGCCGGGCTTTCTTCGTGCAGAAAGCGATACCGTCTAACCATGTACGCACGCCTCGCCATAGCAATGAGCACCCTGCTCATGGCGTTCGCCGTGCTGCAGGGCGAGTCGACCGCGTCCATGGTCGCCATCGCCGTGGTCTCGCTGGTCATCGCCGGCTATGCGGGCCGGGTCATCATCCGCAGCGAGTTCGTCGCGCGGGGTGCAGCGCATGTGCGTCGCCAGGCGCAGCGCGGGGTCGCCGCGCCCCAGCATCCGCACACTCCTGGTCGTCGCCGGTCGCGAGCCCCTTCGCTGAGGGTCACGGCCGCGCTGTAGTTCTTCGAACGGGCGCGGTCGTCATCGACCCCACCCACTTCGACTTCAAGGACTACACCCATGGATATTTTCGTTTTCCCGCCCATCGCGGCGATCCTCAACGGCACCTACATCGCCGTCGAGGCGTTCATCACCCTCATCACCCCGTTCGCCGGCGCGTTCAGCGCCGCGATCGCGATCGTCGTACTCACGATGCTCGCCCGTACCCTGCTCGTTCCAGTCGGCCGCTCCCAGGTGAAGGCCGAGTGGGCGCGCCGCCGGATCCAGCCGAAGCTGGCGGCGCTGCAGCAGCGCTACAAAAAGAACCCCCAACTGCTGCAGGAGAAGACCGCCGCGCTCTACAAGGCGGAGAACGTGTCACCGTTCGCCGGAATCCTGCCGGCGCTCGCGCAGCTGCCGGTGATCTCTCTCGTCTACGCCCTGTTCATCCGCGTCACCATCGATGGGCACGCGAACGCGCTGCTCGGCCAGCACCTGTTCGGGGCGTCGCTCGGCACGTCGTTCGTGTCCGCGCTCGGCACGGGGAGCGTCGCGTCGATCATGGTCTCCCTGGTGCTGTTCGCACTGATCGGGGTGACGGCATGGGCGTCTCGCCGGGTGAACCTACGCAATGCTCTGCCGGCGACATCCGTCACCGCTGCACGCATCGCGAGCGTGGTGAGCTGGATGCCGTTCATCACCGTCGTGTTCGCCGCGTTCGTTCCGCTGGCGGCTGCGGTCTATCTGACCGTCACGACCTCGTGGACACTGGTCGAGCGCGCGCTGCTGCGCCGCCGGTATTGGATTTCAGGGCGGCCAGATCACCCAGAACAGCAGGATGCCCACCGGCTGCAGCGCGAGACACACCGCAAGCGTGACGCGCTGTCGCCGTCTCGTTCGGCTCAGCGCCGGGTGGCCGAGTAGTGGTGACAGCGGCAGCAGCATCCTGAACAGGCTCTGCTGCGGCAGGAACACGGCGACGAGGTAGGCGACCCACGCCAGCGTGTAGCCGCGGATGTCGCTGCCGAGACGGCGGGCGGACGGTCGCGTGAACCAGACGACGAAGCCCGCCAGCACCGCGAGCACGAGCAGGATGCCGACGGCACCCCAGTAGTGCCCGGCGAACACGAACCAGGGCGTGAACGGGAAGAAGTGGATCTGCCCGATGTAGTCGCGCCACCACGCGGTCTCGGTCTCGAAGTAGGCGCTCGGGTTGCCGGTCGCCAGCCCGGCGACGAACGGCCACGCGATGCCGGCAAGCCCCACAAGTGCGACGGTCGTCCAGGCTGTGGCGCGCGCTCGTGCGGTGCTCGGTTGGCGGCGTGCGCCGATCCGGAGCCGCTGCAGGGCGAGGGCTGCCGCGAGCACGATGCCGCCCGGGTGGGCGAAGCAGGCGAGGAGTGCGAACGGCAGCATCACCAGGTACCGCCTGGACATCATTGCGGCGAGAGCCGCGAACATGAGGAACAGGAACACGCTTTCCGCGTAGGCGACCTGCAGCACGTAGGAGAGCGGCCCGAAGCAGAAGAACAGCGCACCCCAGAGTGCGGTCTTCTCGGTGAACCGTTTGGCGATGACGGCGTGCACGGCGAAGGTCGCGGCGCCGCCGGCCACCGCGGAGACGACGGGGCCGGCGATCGGGAACCCGAGTCCGGTGACGATCATGACCGCCCGCACGAGGAGCGGGTACACGGGCAGGAAGGCCCAGGCGTTTTTGGCGATGTTGCCGTCGATGTCGTGGGGGAGCGTGAGTGGGTACCCATGCTCGGCGACTTTGTCGTAGTAGAGGCCGTCCCACGAGGTGAGGAATCCGCCGAAGCCGGGTCCGCCGTCGAAGTGGGCGATGGACCAGTGGTTGCTGGCCGCCCAGAAGATCAGCAGCAGCGCGGTCGTGATGACGCGGGATGCCGCATAGCCGATCAGCAGCACGGCCCAGGTCGGCAGTGTGCGGGTGCGCTCGGGCGCGCGTTCCTGCACCGGGATCATACTTATTTTGTACACCTCAGTTTCTGAAGATCAGGCTGCGAGCGGAAAGGCCTGTGGAGGAGTGGTGGGCGGTGGTCCAGACTGGGCTCATGATCCGTACCCTCGACTTCGCGCATCCGGCCATCATCATCCTGATCGTCATCCTCGGGCTGTGGGAGGCGGTCTGGAAGGCGATCGCGCTCTGGCAGGCCGGCCGCAATCGCCACCTGGCCTGGTTCATCGTGATGTTCATTCTGAACACGGCAGGCATCCTCGAGATCGTGTACATCTTCGCGGTAGGGCGCCCGGCGTTGCGCGCTAAGGAAGCCTCCGCCGCCTAAGCGGGTCGAGCTTGTCGAGGCCTCACCGACGAGTCAGACCAACTTCCCCAGCAGACTCGACAAAACAAGGACATCCTCGTCGCTGAGCAGCTCCCCGAGCCACACCTCGGCCCGATTCGCGGCGAGTCCGCCGGCCTCATCGACGAGGGCCGTGCCCACCGCTGTGAGCACGAACCGTCCGTCGGCATCCCGCTCGATCCAGGCGAGCTTCTCCATCGGCTTCACGCGTCGAACGGTCTCAGACTGGGAGGTCTTGAGCGAGCCCGCCAGCTCGGCTCGAGTGAGCGGACCGTCGGCGAGAAACGTCAGCAGCGACAGATCGTTCAGCCACAGCCCGACCCGCGAGAGGGTCTTGTCGAGGGCGAGATTCGCGGATGCCGTGGCCCGCGACAGCGAGATCAGGGCGTCGAGAGCGGGTGAATCCTGCATGCGGTTAACTTGCACAGCCTCGACGCTAGCCTTTCGTCATGGACACGGTAGTGCGCAGGGCCGAACTGCCCGACGCTCCCGCACTCGCGAGGGTGCACCTGGCCTCACACCTGGAGACGTACAGCGCGGTGATCGACCCCGCGGTGCTCACGGAGTACTCGCTGGAGACCCGCGAAGGCATCTGGGCGAGCTCGCTGGAGCGCAGGGTCAACGACGTCTGGATTGCGGAGCGCGAGGGCGAACTCGTCGGCTTTGCCTCGGCGGGTCCATCGCGGGACGATCCGCCGGATCCGCCGCAGGAGCTGTGGAGCCTGTACCTGCTGCAGGCCGAACACGGCTCCGGTACTGGCCAGGCGCTGTTGGACGCGGCTATCGCCGACCAGCCGTCGTCGCTCTGGGTGCTCGCCCAGAACCCTCGCGCTCGGCGGTTCTACGAGCGCAACGGCTTCGCGCTGGACGGCACTGAGAAGATCTACCACCGGTGGAACGCGCTCGAGCTGCGGATGGTGCGTTAGGCCTTAGGCCGCAACCGCATCGGCCGCGATGACTGCGACTCGTCCAGCTCCACCAGCGCATCGAGCGACTTCACGAAGTCGCTGAACGAGCGGAAGCCGAGCGCACGCTCCTGGAATGTCGGGTCCATGCGCAGCATCTGGGTCTTGACGGTGCCGCTCGACTGCCACTCGTCATCCGTTTTCGACTGGCCGAGCTGGAGAGCGCGAACCAGCAGGTCGGAGGCGGTGTTCTTCGGGGGAGAGGATCTCTTCGGCGCCGGTTCGGACGTGACCGTCACGCCCGGCAGCGCGTCGTAGTCCTTGAACTCGTTGCACGCGGCGGCCAGCGCCTTGGAGGTGGCGCCCGCGACACCGATGCCGACCACGTAGCGGCCGAGCTGTTTGCAGCGCTGGGCGAGCGCGATGTAGTCGGAATCTCCGGCGACGATCACCACGTGGGTGAGGTCGGACAGGCGGAACAGGTCTTCAACGACATCCACCGCCAGACGAATGTCCGCGCCGTTCTTCATCGACTGCACCGTAGGAAAGAGCTGCACCAGGTCGACCGCGCGCTCGATCAGCTGCTTGCGGTAGCTCGCGTTGACGGGAACCGACCAGTCCGCGTACGCACGGGATACGGCGATGGTGCCGAACGACGATGCGAAGTCGAGCACCGCGCCGAGGTCGACCGTGGCATCATCCAACTTCCTGGCGATGTCGCTGGCCGGTGTGAGCGAAGGATCGAATTTGCGCACCTCGTCTTTATGAAACTGTCCGCGCTTCGATTTCTGGTCGTACCGCGAGATGACGATGTTGTCGAAGTCGATGTAGACGGCGACGCGGGTGTCTGTGGGGTCGGCCATTATCTTGAACCTTCCGTGTTTGGCGCATCAAGTGCGATCAGCAATTTACGTGTGTCGTTGATCTGTACTCGGAGTCTGTGCTCATTACAGAACACGACCACGACCACGGCCACGACCCCTAGGACGACAAGGAACTCTGGCCACGAAAAACCGTGCCGGACGACGCCAAGCCACACGCTCCCCAGCGTCGTGAAAATGTAGACCGCGATATCGATGTTGTGGCCCTTGGGCCATGTGGCCTTGTAGAAAATCTCTTGCGGGCCGCGAGGGCGCATCCTGCGGTTCTGTTCCATCCCGAGCAATTCCTCTATCTCTTGTAGTCGCTCGATTTTGAACATGTAGAGCTGGCGATAGTGATGCGCAAAGAACAGCCAACATGACATCAGTGCGCTGATCAGAATGGCAGCGCTATCAACCAAGAGAGCGTGCCCGCTCGACGTGATGAGGAAACCCCAATACACAAATACGCCGGCGACAAGAAACGTGCCCGATTGCCATCGAAAGCCGTCATACGTCAGATACACAGCATTGGCTGCGCTGTACTCGGCGAGCAATACCTCCCGGCGCTCCGTCGTGATCCTGTGTTCGGCCATGCCTCAGTCTGGCCCCTGTGCAGTCTAAATACTCAGCGCGACCTAAATACTCAGCGCGACCGAAATGGCAGCGCCGAGCTCGACCGGTTTCGTGAACTGCGGCCAGTGACCCGTGGGCAGCTCGATCCAGCTGACATCCCTCATGCGGTCCAGTTCGGGCAGACCCCACTCGCTCGCCTCGCCCTCGGTGAACTCGCAGGCGATGATCGTGATCGGGATGCCGTAGCGACGTTCGTCGTGCAGCGCCAACGGGTCCGAGGCGATCCGCTTCGGTTCGGGGAGTGCGCGTTCGCGAAACTCGGCGCGCAGCTCGGGGCTCAGGTCGGCGAGATCGCGAGGATCGAAGATCGACCAGTCGGGGAGCGGCACCACGTCACCGACGACAGGGAGCTCGTCGTTGATGTTGCCTCCGTTGCTGCCCGGCCAGCTGTCGACATATACGACATGGGTTACGCGAGCGGGGCGGGCATCCGCAACGGCATGCGCGATGTTGCCTCCGCCCGAGTGGCCTACCAGCGCCACCGGGCCCGAGATGGCGTCCACCCTGGCGACGATGTCGTCGATCTGCTCTTGCAGGGTCTCGCCCATTCGCGTCACGGGGTGAAGCGTGTGCCCGACGATCGGCACGTCATCCCACGACGACGCGTCGAGCCAGAAGCCGGGGATGAGGATGACGTCCATGCCGGAAACCGTACTCTAGGCCCGCGACAGCCCCACCGAGACCAGCACGAAGAGCACCACGTTCGCGGCGACGGTGATCCAAAACTGCCGGCGGAACGACAGCTTCTGCGTCTTGTGGCGCAGCGAGACCTGGGCGATGAGAGCGCCGGGCCAGCCGCAGAGGAACCCGAGCAGCAGCAGCGACGCCTCGGGCGTACGCCAGCCACCGCGCACCGCCGCCCGCTTGTCGAGCGCGTATGCGATGAACGTGATCACGGTCATTCCACCGTAGGCCAGGTAAATCCAGGGTGGCACGGGCCAGCGAAGATGGATGACCGCCCCCAGCACCACGAAGGCGATCAGCACGACGTAGCTGGCTGCGCTCGTCGGCGTCGGTACGCGCGGCGTGGGGCGGGTGCCGCGGACGTCGACCGCTTTCGTTCTCGAGCGGGCATCCGTCTGGATGTCGAAGGTGAGGTCGTCGCCGGCCGCCGGCCGCGGCAGGTTCTGGTCGAACTCCGAGATGTGCACGAACACCGGCTTGCCGCCGTCCGTCGGTGCGATGAACCCGAACCCGCGGTCGTCGTTCCACGACGTGAGGGTGCCGTGCAGCCGCGTTGCCATGACTTCCACGATAACGAACCGCACGGCTCAACCGGATCGAGGCGTAGGTTCGAAGCATGAGTACTGACAAGCACTGGGTTGCGACCGATTTCGGCGGAATCGACAAGTTCGCCTTCGTCGACGTGGACGTTCCGGCGCCTGACGCGGGTGAAGTCACTATCGAGATTCGCGCCGCGGGCATGAACCCCGCCGACTTCAAGCACCCGATGCAGCGCTCCGACCGTCCGCTGCCCATCCCGATCGGCTACGAGCTCGCGGGAGTGGTGAGCGCGGTCGGCGGGGGCGTGTCATTCCAGGTCGGTGACGAGGTGCTCGCGTTCCGTGTTTCCGGCGGGTATGCGACGCACATCACCGTGCCGGCGTCGAACGTGTTCCGCAAACCGTCCGGACTCAGCTTTCCCGAGGCGGCGAACCTGCTGCTCGCGGGCGCCACCGCCAGTGAGGCCCTGCACGTCACGAAGGTGGAGGCCGGCGACACGGTGCTGGTGCACGGGGCCTCCGGAGCGGTCGGCGTGATGGTGCTCCAGTTGGCTCGCAGCCTCGGCGCTCGCGTCATCGGCACGGCAAGCGAGTCCAGCTTCGACGTCGTGCGCAAGTTCGGCGGCGAGCCGGTCGTCTACGGCCCCGGACTCGAAGACCGCGTGCGCGACCTCGCGAGCGAAGTGGATGCCGCGATCGACACGGTAGGAACGGATGAGGCGATCGACGTCTCACTCGCCCTGGTTCCGGACCGCCAGCGGATCGTCACCATCGCCGCCGCCACCAAAGCGAAGGAGCTCGGCTTTCTCGCGATCGGCGGGGCGATGCCGTCAAGTGCCGCCTACCGTGACTCGGTTCGTGCAGACCTCATCGCGCTCGCCGGGTCGGGAGACCTGGTCGTGCCGGTTGCGAAGACGTATCCCCTGGCCGATGCGATCGAGGCGCTCCAATTCCTGCAGGGCGGGCATCCGGGCGGCAAGCTCGCGCTACTGCCATAGGGCTACAGTCGTTTTCATGACCGAGACGACGACGTCCGCCGACGGCACCACGATCGCCTACGAGGTGTCGGGCAGCGGGCCGGCGCTCGTGGTCGTCGGCGGAGCGTTCAATCATCGGCACTCGCCGGACGAGCTCGCGGCCGCCCTCTCGACCGAGTTCACCGTCTACGTGCACGACCGCCGCGGCCGTGGCGACAGCGGTGACACGCGTCCGTACTCCGTCGATCGCGAGCTCGAGGATCTCGCCGCAGTGATCGAGGCGACCGGCGGCTCCGCGCTCGTCTACGGTCACTCCTCGGGTGCGATCCTGTCGCTGCTCGCCGCAGCGCGCCACCTGCCGATCACGAAGGTCGCCGCATACGAGCCACCCTGGACTTTCGACCCGGCGGCACCGTCGCACGAGAGCGTGCTCCCGAAGGTGCGGGCCGCGCTCGCCGTCGACGATCGCGACACGGCGGTCGAACTGTTCATGGCCGAGACCGGGATGCCACCCGCCGCGATCGACCAGACGAAGCAGCAGCCGTTCTGGCCCGCGATGCTCGCGATCGCGCCCACCACCGAGTACGACCTCACCATCGTCGGCGACGCCCGCGTGCCGGCCGACCTTCTCGCGGCCATCGACATCCCGACCCTGCTCATCGACGGGCTGCTGAGCCCGCCCTGGGCGGCACGGGCCGCGGATGCCGCTGCCGCGGCGATTCCGAACGCCCGCCGCCTCGGAATGGAGGGCCAGCATCACGGAGTCGACCAGTCCGTGCTGGCGCCCGTCCTGGCCGAGTTCTTCCGTACCCCGATCGAAGGAGTCTGACTTGTCTGGTGCACTGGTTCTGTCCGGCGGCGGTCTCGCCGGAATCGCGTGGGAGATCGGAATCCTCATCGGCATCCGGGATGCGGCTCCCGCCGTCTACGACGCGATCACGGCACCCGAGGTCACCTACCTCGGTACGTCGGCGGGTTCCGCCGTCGCGTCCCAGCTCGCCGGCGGCACGGCGATCGGCGAACTCTTCGCGCAGCAGATCGCGGAGGAGACCGCGGAGCTGGGAGCCGATATCGACCTGGTGAGCTTCCAACAGACCATGGCTACGCTCTCGGCCGGGGTCCGGTCGCCGCAGGAGTTCCGCCAGAGGCTCGGCACGTTCGCGCGCGAGGCCGATACCACGCCGGCGGCTGAACGTCTCGCCGTCATCGAAGCGCGGCTCCCGATCTCCGTATGGCCGGACCGCCGGCTGCTCGTGACGGCCATCGACACCGATACGGGGGAGCTGCGCGTCTTCGACCGCGACTCCGGTGTCAGTCTCATCAACGCGGTCGCTGCGAGCTGCGCGGTGCCCGGGGTGTGGCCGACGGTGGAGATCGAGGGCGTGCACTACATGGATGGCGGGATGCGCTCCGCGTCCAACGTCGATCTGATCGCCGGGAGCGACCCGGTGCTGATCCTCACGCCGTCACCGGCGACGGGACCGATGGGGGATGCGATCTCGGAGGCCGATCTCGCGGCCCTCGGCGACGCGGTCGTGACGAGCGTGTTCGCGGATGCGGCATCCCTCGCCGCGTTCGGCCAGAACCCGCTCGACCCGGCGGTGCGCCCGCCGTCCGCCGAAGCGGGCCGCGCCCAGGGTCGCGAGCTGGCCGCCTCGCTGCAGTCGATCTGGGCTTGAGTTACGAACACCTGGCATGAGTAGTCCGAGTGCAACCGTCAACGGCGTGACCAAGGCCGCACTGTCGCGGGCCTGGGATGTCGCCACACCCCTGACCCCGGTTGGTTATTACCCGAAATTCGGGCCGTTGCCCGCCGTGATCGAGGTGCGCGACCAGACTGGCGCGTGGGATGCGGCCGGTCAGACCCGGCAGCTGATGCTCTCCGACGGCGGCTACGTGATCGAGCACCTCGTGCACGTCGACAAGCCGGAGACGTTCATCTACGAGCTCAGCGACTTTCAGAAACTGTTCGGCTCGCTGGTGGCGGGTGCCCGCGCCGAGTGGGAGTTCACGGCGGTCGCGGGCGGCACCAACATCCGCTGGAGCTACGCCTTTCATCCCCGTCGCGGTGCCGGTCTAGTCGTCGGTGCGATCGTGAAACTGTTCTGGGGCCCGTACATGAAGCGCGTCCTGCCCGGGATCATCGCCGAGGTCGACCGGCAGGCCTGACGCCGCGAACAGCGGGCGCGATGCGCCGGTCCGGGCGACGGGAAACGGCTGATTTAATGGTCGCGTACCCGGAGAGGGGCCGACCATCATAATCCGCGTACCGTTTCGAATTGCCGAGCTGCGCGACGCCACCGTCACGCTGGCGTCCATCCTGCTCACCTTCGGCAGTGTGCTCGCGCTCCGCCAGGCCTTCGGTCTCGGCGACAGCGTGCTGGTGCTGAGCGTCGCCCTCTCGATGACGCTTTCGCGCACGAACGCGGGGCGCAGCCTGCGCCAGCAGCTCGTCGGACTTCTGATCGTTCCCGTGGTCGCGGTGGCCGCGTTCGCCGTTGGCTTCCTTCTCGTCGAGGTTCCGATCGTCGGCTCTGCACTGTTCGTCGTGGCGGTGAGCGGAGCGGTGTGGCTGCGCCGGTTCGGGCCGCTCGCCAGCCGAATCGGCACTTTCATCGCGCTGCCGTTCATCGCGGTGCTCATCACTCCGGCACCCGCCGTGTCGTCCGGCGGGGGAGTTTTCATCCCGTGGGCTGCTGCTGTCGTCGCCGTGATCGCCGCCGGCTGGTCGATAGTGCTTCGACTCGTCGCACTGCGCACCGGATTCCTGGCGCCGGTCGCCCCGCCGCCCACGCCGGTTCGCGCGCCCAGCACGCGCAGGCTTGCCCCTCGCCGGCTAGCACCGAGCACGCGGATGGCGATCCAGCTCGCCGCGGCCCTCACGGCCGCGTTCCTCGTCGGACACCTGCTGCTCGGCCAGCACTGGCCCTGGGTGGTGATCACCGCCTACGTGGTCACCAGCGGCAACCGCGGTCGCGGCGATGTCGCGTACAAGGGAGTGATGCGCACTATCGGCGCTGTCGTCGGTACCGCCGCGGCGACTCTGCTCTCCGGTCTGTTTGCGCCGGGCGACGGTGCCGCCGTCATCTGGGTGTTCGTCGCGCTGGGCATCGGGCTGTTTCTGCGTGGCATCAACTATGCGTTCTGGGCGGCCAGCGTGACCGCGGCGCTCGCCCTGCTGTACGGGTACTTCGGCGAGGGAGGGGAGCAACTGCTCCTGAACCGCATCGTCGGTGTGCTCATCGGCGGGGTGATCGCGGTCGCCTGCGCATGGTTCATCCTGCCGATCCGCACGGGCGACGTTCTGCGGCGGCGCATGTTCGACTCCCTCGCGGTGCTGTCGGAGGTACTGACTGCCGCGCGCACCGAGCCGGAGCGACTCGAGAGCGAGGCGGCACGCTTCGGTGCGAGCCTCGCCGCCATCGACCAGCTGGTGCCGACGCTTCGGGCGGCCGACGTCATCCTGAGGCTCCGTCGCGTCGAGCGACGGCACGGCCACGTCGTCACCGCGCTGAAGGGCTGTGCCGCTCCGATCGAACTGCTTGCCGACGCTGACCGCGACGAACTCGCCGAAGCGTCGAAGCGCATCGGCCAGGTCGTGAGACGAGTGGGAGCCCTGCGCCGCGCACTCGCGACCGGCACCGAACCCGTGTGGGCCGAGGAGTCGATCGCGTTCGGCGACACCGTCGTCGATGCCGCACTTCGCGACATCGACCGGGTGATCGTCGGCTGGGCGACCTAGCTGTTACGAAGCAGGTTCAATGACCCATCGGCATGGGCCCGGCGTTCGGGTTCTTGCGCACGAAGAATGCCGCGGGAATCGCGAACAGCGAGATGATCGCTCCGATCATGAAGGCCGCGTGGATGCCGGCATTGGTCGCGGTCGCCGGGCTTGCTCCCTGAGCGCTCAGCGTCGCCACCTGCGCGGACATGATCGTCACGAACAGCGCCGTGCCGGCAGCACCCGCCACCTGCTGCATTGTCGCGACGATCGCACTGCCGTGCGAATACAGGGTCGGCTCGACACTGCCGAGGCTCGCGGTGAACAGCGGGGTGAACAGCAGCGCGAGTCCGATGCTCAGCGTCACGTGCGCGGCCAGCACCCAGAAGATCGAGCTGTGCTCGTTCAGCAGGGTCATGGCCCAGAGGTCTGCGCTCACCAGCACGGACCCGATCACGAGCAGCAGCGTCGGACCGAAGCGGTCGTAGATGCGGCCGACCACCGGCGAGAGCAGCCCCATGATCAGGCCGCCCGGCAGGAGCAGCAGCCCGACGGTCAGCGTGTCCTGGTGCAGCACGCGCACCAGGTAGAACGGCAGCAGCACGATCACGCCGAACATCGCCATCATGCTGATCGTGAACATGACGATCGAGAAGGTGAAGGTGCGAGACTTGAAGGTGCGCAGGTCGAGCAGCGCGCGGTCGGTGCGCTGAAGCACGAGCTGGCGCAGCACGAACGCGACGAGAGCGAGTGCGCCGATCACGAGCGGCGCGAAGATCTCGAGGACGCTGGTGGCCGTGCCTGCGTTGCTCAGCCCGAAGACGACTCCGCCGAATCCGACCGCCGAGAGCACGATCGAACCGATGTCGATTCGCGTGTGGGTGGGCTCTGTGACGTTCTTCATCAGGATTCCGCCGATGATCAGCGCGGCGACGGCGATCGGCAGAACCAGCAGGAACAGGAAGCGCCACGGCAGCGCGTTCAGGATCAGCCCGGAGATGGTCGGGCCGATCGCCGGCGCGACCGAGATGACGATCGAGATGTTGCCCATCATGCGGCCGCGGGACTGCTCCGGCACCAGGTTCATGACCGTGGTCATCAGGAGCGGGAACATGATCGCGGTGCCGCCGGCCTGGATGACCCGCGCCACCAGCAGGATGTCGAACCCGGGCGCGATCGCCGCGACGAGCGTGCCTGCGCTGAACAGGCTGAGCGCAGTGATGAACACCGGACGCGTGTTGAAGCGCTGCAGCAGGAAGCCGGTGATGGGGATGACGACGGCCATCGTGAGCAGGAAGGCGGCGGTCAGCCACTGGGCCGCGCTCGGCGCGATGTGCAGGTCTGACGAGAGTTGCGGCAGTGCGACGCCGAGGATGGTCTCGTTGAGGATCATCACGAAAACGGAGATCATCAGCACGACGATCACCAGTCGGTTGCGCGCGTCCAGGTTCTTCGGCGCCTCCGTGCGGATGGGCGTGGATTCGGTTGCTGTGGTCATGCGGAAAGCATCCCGTCGTGAGGGCGGGCCGTCGTGAGACGGCGGAGAAAGTCGCAGCGGCGCGGCGCTCTTGAAGGAGCGTGTTAACAGTCTGCTTTATTCCGACGACATTCGGACAGTGCTTTTTGTTACTACTGTCCGGTTATTCGGCGAGCTCCTCCGGAGCTTCGGAGGGCACCGCGTTTCCGCTGGCCGGCCGCTGGCGGGACGGGTGCACGGATGCCCCCTCGGCGAGGTAGACCTCGTGCGGCTGGCCCGCGTCGGAGAGCTTGATCGATGACGCCCAGATGGACTCGGGGTGCACGTCGTCGCCTGCACGCACGTCCTCCGCGGTGCGAAGCTTCGCCACCCGGTGGGCGATGCCGCCGAACCCTATCTTCACCACGACATCCATCACACACAGTGCCACCTGGATGACCATGGTCCACGCGCCGCCGCCGGCGACGACCTGCAGCACGAACACCAGCGGGTAGACGGCCCAGCTGGTCAGAAGCAGGATCGTGCCGTTGCGGAGCGCAACCGAGGTGAGTGCCGTGAGGAACGGGAAGGACTGCCGCACCGCGCGGATCAGCAGCACCGTCGTGACGATCCAGAACACCGCGCTGGCGATCGCCCAGCCGATGAGCGCTGCACGGTCGTCGCCCACCACGAACACGGCGACGAAACCGCAGAAGATCATGAAGAATGTCGTGGCGATCGCACCGAGCTGGTTGCGTCTCAGCACCGCGCCGGCAAGGGTCGTGACGGCAATAAGTTCCAGTGCGAGAAGGGGAACGCTCACCGACCACTCGATGTAGCGAGGAAGGAAGCTGAGCACGGCGTTCGCGGTCGGCCGCCAGCCGTCGGCGCTGTGCCGGTAGCCGACCAGGAATCCGATGACGAGAACCGCATACGACAGGGTCGCGATGATGGCCACGGCCAGACGTGCTGCAACGGTCGGGCGATAGCGGCTGCCGACCTCGACGCTCGTGAGCCCGGACCTCACCGCACCCGCCAGCAGCGCGAGGGCCGCAACGGCGAGGAAGTAGAGGATGACGGTGTGTTCGCCGTCAGTAAGAGTGGCCGTCCATGGGGAGTTCACGATTGGGTTCCCGGCTCCGGGGTGAAGAACAGGCCGCCTGCACTGTTCGCGGAGCGGGTGAGCTCCTCGATCCAGTCGCGGTTGATCGTCGGAACCCGATTGCCGGAATAGCGGTAGAACAGGGTACTCGACGGGTCCAGCCAGATGACGCTGCGACCACTGCCTCTGTCCACCGAGTTGGTCCACGAGAAGAGGAAGCTCTCGCGTCGGCGCAGTTTGGCGGTGATCACGATCTGCAGGTGGGTGAGCGCCCGGTCCTCGAAGGTGATCTCGATGCCCGCGTTCCCATACAACAGGCTTCCCATAATCACGTCTCCTAGCTCAGGCCCCATAGTACGAGGCTGTGCGGTTACTCCGCCGGGGATTGACGGTCAACCCGTGTTCGGTTATTGGAGCCTTTGCGCTGCGCGAGGTATTTTTGCAGCATGTCAGACACCGCCAGCAGTCCGAAGACAAACGCAAAAGTGATCGGGCTGGCGGTCGCCGGCGCGGTCGGTGGTTTCCTCTTCGGCTTCGATTCCTCGGTGGTGAACGGGGCCGTCGACGCGGTGCAGGGCGACTTCACACTGAGCGCGACGCTGATCGGACTTGCGGTGGCGAGCGCCCTGATCGGGTGCGCGATCGGCGCATACTTCGCCGGCCGGATCGCGGACCGCTGGGGCCGCATCCCCGCGATGCTGGTCGGGTCGGTGCTGTTTCTCGCGAGCGCGATCGGCGCCGGACTCGCGTTCGGCGTGTGGGACCTCGTTGTCTGGCGCGTGATCGGCGGCCTCGGCATCGGTATCGCCTCGGTGATCGCGCCGGCATACATCGCGGAGATCTCGCCGAAGGCGCTCCGCGGTCGCCTGGCGTCGCTCCAACAACTGGCCATCACGGTTGGTATCTTCGCCGCCCTGCTCTCCGACACCCTCTTCGCGGATGCCGCTGGCAAGGCGAACGCCACCTTCTGGTTCGGCCTGGAGGCCTGGCGCTGGATGTTCCTGGCCGGCGCTGTGCCTGCCGTGATCTACGGGGTTATCGCGATCGCGCTGCCCGAGTCGCCGCGATTCCTGGTACTGAAGAAGCGCGATGCCGACGTGAAGCGCATCTTCGCGCGCATCTGGCCCAATGAGGATGTCGACAAGGCGATCTCCAGCATCCGCAAGGCAATCGAGGAGGATGAGCAGTCGTCGAAAAAGGGCGCACTGCGCGGCACCGCGCTCGGCCTGAAGCCCATCATCTGGGTGGGGATCGTGCTGTCGATCTTCCAGCAGTTCGTGGGTATCAACGTGATCTTCTACTACTCGACCACCCTGTGGCGCTCGGTCGGTTTCCAGGAGAAGGACTCGTTCACCATCTCCGTCATCACCTCGGTGACCAACATCGTCGTGACCTTCATCGCGATCGCACTGGTCGACAAGGTGGGTCGCCGGCCGATCCTGCTGGTCGGCTCGGCAGGCATGACGGTCTCGCTGGCCACGATGGCCATCGCGTTCAGCCAGGCTCATTTCACCAGTTCCGGCACGCCGTCGCTCCCCGGGGCGTGGGGGCCGGTCGCCCTCGTCGCGGCCAACGTCTTCGTGGTCAGCTTCGGCGCATCGTGGGGCCCGATCGTCTGGGTTCTGCTGGGAGAGATGTTCCCCACCCGCATCCGTGCCCGCGCGCTGGGCATCGCCGCTGCGGCCCAGTGGATCGCGAACTTCATCGTCACCATCACCTTCCCGCCGCTCGCGTCGGTATCGCTCGTGCTCACCTACGGCCTGTACGCGCTGATGGCTCTGCTGTCGTTTCTCTTCGTCTCGCGCTTCATCCCCGAGACGAAGGGCATGTCCCTCGAGGATGCCAACGGTCTGAAATCGCACCGCCAGACCGTGCGCGACCGCCAGAAGGTCGCCGCGTGAGAGCGGGTCGAGCTCGTCGAGACCTCACCGACGTAATTCATCGGTGAGGTCTCGACAAGCTGGACCCCCTTTAGTCATCGCGAAACGCGAGCTGTTGCGCCTGCGTCTCTCGGCGCAGCGCATCGAGCCGCGCGAAAAGCTCAGCGTAGAAGCGGTGCTCGGGCAGCTGTTCGCCACTCAGGCGCAGGACTTCATCCAGGGTGGCTGGGCGCTGGGGCTCCGTGCCGCCGGCTCGACGCTGGGCGACCTGAACGAAGCGCTTGAGTCGGGCACCGTCATCCGGTCGGCTCCGTTTCGCGGAACGCTGCACTTCATGCTGCCGGACGACCTGCAGTGGGTGCTCGGGGTCACCGGTCCGCGCACCATTCAGGGCGCTGCGAAGCGGTTGCGCGACCTCGACATCGATGCCGCGGTGCTGGCGACGGCGGAGGGAGTCGCACGCACCGCCCTGGCCGGTCGCACGGCACTGACTCGTGACCAGTTCTTCGCGAAACTTCGGGAGGCCGGTGTCGACACCTCCGGCCAGCGCGGCTATCACGTGATCTGGTACCTGGCGCAGACCGCCATCGTGTGCTGGGGTCCGCCGAGGGGAACCCAGCAGGGCCTCGTGCTCGTCGACGAATGGGTGCGTTCGCCGCGCCGGCTCGAGGGCGACGAGGCGCTTCGCGAACTCGCGCTGCGATACTTCACCGGTCACGGCCCGGCCACCGTTCGGGACTTCGCCTGGTGGACCAAGCTCACCCTCACCACTGGGCGACACGGGCTCGAACTCGCATCGGACGAGCTCACCGAACTCGACCATGACGGCACAGCGCACTGGGCGTCCACGGCCGAACTCGACCGCGCGGCGGGCGGGCGGATGTCCACGGCCGTCCACGCGCTCCCCGGCTTCGACGAATACCTGCTCGGTTACGAGAACAGGTCGGCGCCGCTCGCGGAAGAGCACGTGCAGAGGATCGTGCCGGGCATGAACGGCATCTTCCTGCCGATGATCGTGGCGCGAGGCGAGGTGGTCGGCACGTGGCGGAGGGCCGAGCGCGCGGCAGGCGTGACGGTGACGCCCGATGCGTTCGCCGACCTCACGCTCGCACAGGAGACGTCATTCGAGAGGGCGGCGAGCAATTTCGCCCGGTTCAGGGGCACCGGCACGTAGTCGTTTGCCTCACGCCGGCCATCCGCTCACCACTACCTTTCCGATCACACTGCCATCCTCGACAAGGCGATGCGCCTCGCGCAGGTGTTCGGCATCCAGCGGAGCGAGTGTCGTCGTTGCCGTGGACCGGAGGCGTCCGGTGTCGATCAGCCCGGCCACCTCGTCGAGCAACTCGTGCTGGCCGATCATGTCTGGGGTGTTCTGCAGCGGCCGGGTGAACATGAGCTCCCAGTGGAACGCCGCGCTCTTCGCCTTGAGTGGCACCACATCGAGAGACTTCGGGTCGTCGATCGCCGCGATGTGGCCGAACGGCTTCAGCAGCGTCACGTACTCCTCGAGTGAGCGAGTGTGAGAGGAGAAGATCCACTCGACTCCACCCGGCGCGACGTCGCGCACCTGGGCGACCAGGTCGCCGTGATGATCGACGGTGTCGCCCACGCCGAGACCGCGTTCCCAGTCGACCGCCTCCGGTCGCGATGCCGTGCCGATGGTGCGAACGTCCGGTAGCAGGGCGTCGACGAGCTGGAGCATCATCGAGCCGACCCCTCCGCTCGCGCCCACGACGAGCAGGGTCCCCTCGCTGAGTTCGTGCAGGCGGAAACGTTCGAACAGCACCTCCCATGCTGTGATGGTGGTGAGTGGCAGCGCAGCGGCATCGGCGAAGGAGAGGCTCGACGGTTTGTGCCCGACGATGCGTTCATCGACCAGCTGGTACTGGGCGTTCGAACCCGGCCGGTTCACCACACCCGCGTAATAGACCTCGTCGCCGACCGCAAACAGTTCCACGCCATCGCCGACCGCGCGCACGATACCGGCCGCGTCGTAGCCGAGGATCGTGCCGGAGGGCGAGCTCACCCTGCGCTTCACGTCGACGGGGTTCACCGAGACGGCGTGCACCTCGACCAGCAGGTCGCGGCCCTCCGGGTCGGGAACCTCGCGCTCCGCGTCGACGAGGGAAGTGGG
>JAODAT010000029.1 GCA_025463565.1 Microbacteriaceae bacterium | reverse complement strand
TCGATGACCGGCCTGCCGATCATCGAGACCAAGGCCAACGACGTCTCGGCGTACATCCCGACCAACGTGATCTCGATCACCGACGGCCAGATCTTCCTGCAGTCCGACCTGTTCAACGCCAACCAGCGTCCGGCGGTCGACGTGGGAATCTCGGTGTCGCGGGTCGGTGGCGACGCCCAGGTGAAGTCGATCAAGAAGGTTTCGGGAACGCTGAAGCTCGAGTTGGCGCAGTACCGCTCGCTCGAGGCATTCGCGCTTTTCGCCTCCGACCTGGATGCGGCCAGCCGTCGCCAGCTCGCTCGTGGCGCCCGACTGACAGAGCTGCTGCGCCAGCCGCAGTATTCGCCGTACCCGGTCGAAGACCAGGTCGTCTCGATCTGGGCCGGCACCAACGGCAAGCTCGACGAGGTCGCGATCGAAGACGTGCTGCGGTTCGAGCGGGAGCTTCTCGACTATCTCGGTCGCAACACCGAGGTTCTGAAGACCCTGCGAGAGACGAACGTGCTGGACGACGACACGACGGCCAAGCTCGACGCCGCCGTCGACAAGTTCAAGCTCGAGTTCCAGACCGGCGAGGGCAAGCCCCTCATCTCCGCCGGCACCGAGGAGTTCGACGCGACGGTGCCGGAAGACATCAACCAAGAGAAGATCGTCAAGCAACGCCGCTAGTTGTTTGAGCGGGTCGAGCTTGTCGAGACCTCACCCGCGAGTTACACGTCAGTGAGATTTCGACAGAGCTCAATCCAAGGATTACGACAAGCTCAATCCGCTTAAAACGAAAGAGAAAGTTAGAGACATGGGAGCGCAACTTCGGGTCTACCGGCAGAGGATCAAGTCTGCCCAGACGACCAAGAAGATCACTCGGGCCATGGAGCTCATCTCGGCTTCGCGCATCCAGAAGGCGCTGGGACGAGTCCAGGCCTCGACGCCGTACGCGCGCGCCGTGACCCGGGCCGTATCGGCCGTCGCGACCTACTCGAATGTCGACCACATCCTCACCACCGAGCGCGAGAAGGTCGAACGCGCAGCGATCGTCATCTTCTCTTCCGACCGGGGACTCGCGGGGGCGTTCAACTCGAACGTGCTGCGCGAGTCCGAGGAGCTGGCCACCCTGCTGCGCTCGCAGGGCAAGGAGATCGTCTACTACCTGGTCGGGCGCAAGTCGATCGGGTACTTCGCGTTCCGTCGTCGTGAGTCCCTGCAGAACTGGGTGGGTGGAACGGATGCGCCCGAGTTCGCGACCGCGCAGGAGATCGGCGAAGTGCTCGTCGCCAAGTTCATCCAGCCGGCCGAAGAGGGCGGTGTTCAGGAGATCCACGTCGTGTACAACCGCTTCGTGAGCATGCTTACGCAGACGCCCGAGGTCGTTCGTCTCCTGCCCCTCGAGGTCGTCGAGGGAATCGAAGAGCCCGAGAACAAAGAGCTGCTGCCGCTCTACGAGTTCGAGCCGGATGTAGCGGGAGTGCTCGACGCGCTGCTGCCGGTCTACATCGAGAGCCGCATCTTCAACGCGATGCTCCAGTCCGCCGCGAGCAAGCATGCCGCCACCCAGCGCGCGATGAAATCTGCGAGCGACAACGCCGACAAGCTCATCACCGACTACACCCGACTGGCGAACAATGCTCGCCAGTCGGAGATCACCCAGCAGATTTCCGAGATCGTCGGCGGCGCCGACGCACTCTCGGGCAGCAAGCGATAAGAAGCACAGGAGAATAGAGAACCTTATGACTACGACAGCTCCCGCAGCGAAGAAGAATGCGCCGGCCAAGAAGGATGCGGCGCAGGCGACAGGCGTCGGCCGCGTCTCCCGGGTCACTGGCCCGGTCGTCGACATCGAGTTTCCGCATGACTCGATTCCCGGCATCTACAACGCCCTGAAGACCACGATCACGATCGGCTCCGAGTCGAACGAGATCACCCTCGAGGTCGCCCAGCACCTCGGCGACGACCTGGTGCGTGCCATCGCGCTCAAGCCGACCGACGGCATCGTCCGCGGCCAGGAGGTGCGCGACACCGGCGGCCCGATCACCGTTCCGGTCGGCGACGCCACCAAGGGCAAGGTGTTCAATGTCATCGGCGAGGTGCTCAACGGCGAGCCCGGCGAGACCTACGACTTCGCGGACCGCTGGTCGATCCACCGCGAGCCCCCGCCCTTCGACCAGCTCGAATCCAAGACCGAATTGTTCGAGACGGGTATCAAGGTCATCGACCTCCTCACGCCCTACGTGCTCGGCGGCAAGATCGGACTGTTCGGTGGTGCCGGTGTCGGCAAGACCGTGCTCATCCAGGAGATGATCCAGCGTGTCGCCCAGGACCACGGTGGTGTGTCGGTGTTCGCCGGTGTCGGCGAGCGCACCCGTGAGGGCAACGACCTGATTGGCGAGATGGAGGAGGCGGGCGTCTTCGACAAGACCGCCCTCGTCTTCGGTCAGATGGACGAGCCGCCGGGAACGCGTCTTCGCGTGGCGCTCTCCGCCCTCACGATGGCGGAATACTTCCGCGACGTGCAGAACCAGGATGTTCTGCTCTTCATCGACAACATCTTCCGGTTCACGCAGGCCGGCTCCGAGGTCTCGACACTGCTCGGTCGCATGCCGTCCGCTGTGGGATACCAGCCGAACCTCGCCGACGAGATGGGTGTGCTGCAGGAGCGCATCACCTCGACCCGCGGCCACTCGATCACCTCGCTGCAGGCCATCTACGTGCCGGCGGACGACTACACCGACCCGGCCCCGGCGACCACCTTCGCCCACCTCGACGCGACCACCGAGCTCAGCCGCGAGATCGCATCGAAGGGCCTGGACCCGGCCGTCGACCCGCTCACCTCGACCAGCCGCATCCTCGACCCGCGCTACCTGGGAGCCGACCACTACCGGGTCGCGACCAACGTGAAGGCGATCCTGCAGAAGAACAAGGAACTGCAGGAGATCATCGCCATCCTCGGTGTCGACGAGCTCTCTGAGGAAGACAAGATCACCGTCTCCCGTGCGCGCCGCATCCAGCAGTTCCTGTCCCAGAACACCTACATGGCGAAGAAGTTCACCGGTGTCGAGGGTTCGACGGTGCCGCTGAAAGACACCATCGAGTCCTTCGACGCCATCACCCGCGGCGACTTCGACCACGTGGCGGAGCAGGCGTTCTTCAACGTCGGTTCCATCTCGGATGTCGAAGAACAGTGGGCGAAGATCCAGAAGGAGAACGGCTAGTCATGGCCGAGCTCGGTGCCCACGAACTGCAGGTGAGTGTCGTGTCTGCGGACCAGGAGGTCTGGTCCGGCACGGCATCCATGGTGGTCGCTCGCACGGTGGAGGGGGAGATCGGTATCCTTCCCGGCCACCAGCCGCTGCTGGCCATTCTTGCGGCTGGCGAGGTGCGCATCACCACCGAGGGCTCGCGGCTGATCGCGAACGCGGAAGACGGCTTCCTGTCGGTCGACCATGACACCGTGACGGTCGTCGCGCGAAACGCGGAATTGGCCTGACACGGAGCCGGTCGATGACACAGGGCCGAGCGAGGGGAGTGCGATGCTGATCGCGATGGCAGGTCTGCCGGGTACCGGCAAGAGCACCATCGCCGGCATTCTCGGGGGACGACTGAACGCCTCCGTGGTGTCGGTCGACCCGATCGAGAGCGCGATTCTCAGTGCAGGCATCGACGACGACCAGCCCACCGGCCTGGCCGCATACCTCGTTGCTGAGACGATCGCCGCGGCCGTGCTCGAGTCGGGGCACCACGTGATCGTCGACGCCGTGAACGCGGTGGATCCGGCCAGGGAGCAGTGGGTGAACCTCGCCCAGCGCAGCGGCGAATCGCTCAAGTTCGTCGAGATCCTCTGCTCCGATCCGGTTCTTCACCGTGAGCGTCTCGAATCGCGCTACAAGGAGCTGCCGCACGTAGACGAACCGTCGTGGCACGCCGTCGAGCAGAGTCTCGACGAGTACTCCCAGTGGGGCGGGCCGAGCGCGACCATCCCACGCATCAGGCTCGATTCGGTCAATTCGCTCGGTACCAACATCGACATCGCCCTCGCCTTCCTCGAGGGCTGAGTGCTGCTTCTGCTGCCTCCGTCCGAAACAAAACGGGACGGCGGGACGGACGGTGCGGTGCTCGACCTGAAAGGGCTGAGCTTCCCGTCCCTGACTCCAACCCGACGAACCGTCCTCGCCGCGACCCGGAGGCTTGCGAAGAACCTCAGCACCATGGCGGTCGCGCTGAAGCTCGGGCCATCCCAGCGCGGAGAACTCATTCGCAACCGCCAGCTCGGCACGTCGCCGACGATGCCGGCGCTCGATCGGTACACCGGCGTTCTCTACGACGCCCTGGACGCCCAGAGCCTGCCCGCCGCGGCGCGCGCATTCGCGTTCGACCACGTGGCCATCCAGTCCGCGCTGTTCGGCCTGACGATGGCGGGCGACCTGATTCCCGCATACCGGCTCTCCCACGATTCGCGGTTGCCCGCACTGCCGCTGAAGAAGACCTGGAGCGGGCCGGTCGGCGCCGTCATCGCCGACTATTCCGGTCTCGTCCTCGACCTGCGGTCGGAAATGTACGCTGAACTGGGCCCCGCGCCGGCCGCGGTGTTCGTGCGGGTGGTGACCGAGGGCGCAGACGGACAACGTCGCGCGCTGAACCACTTCAACAAAAAGGGCAAGGGCGAGTTCGTGCGTCGACTGCTGCTCGCCGGCATCGACCTCCCCGACATCGCCAGCCTGTTGCAATGGGCTGCTCGCGCGGGAATCAGGCTGACGCTTCTGGAATCCGGCGAGCTCGAACTCGTCGTGGACGAGATCGTCGCGTCCAAGGTCTGATCAGATCGGCCTGATGGGAGGCCCCTGACCCCATAGGGTTGTCGCATGGACTACGGATACGGCGACGGAAGCCAGTACGCAGCGATCACCTTTCTGATCATCGGAATTTTCTACGGCTTCATCTTGCTCGTGGCGATCGCGGTCTACGTAGTAACGGCCTTTGCCTTCATGTCCCTGTATCGCAAGGTCGGGATCAAGCCATGGATCGCATGGGTGCCGTACTACAACTACTGGGTCTGGCTCGAGCTGGGTGGCCAGCCGGGGTGGCTGGCGCTGCTGACGATCATTCCCTACGGCGGTATCGCGACCCTCGTCTTCCTCGGCATCGGATCGCACCGCACGGGCATCGCCTTCCGCAAGGAGGGTGGTTACGTCGCGCTGGCAGTGCTGTTCCCATTCATTTGGGCGTTCATCCTCGGCAGCAAAGACCAGGTCTACGACCCCGCGCTCATTACGGCCGCGGGGTACCCACCGCCGCGCGCCGGCTATGGTTCCGTCGTCCCCAACTTTGCAAACGTCGACTACGTGTCGCCGACCGCACCGCCTGCACCGCCCGCGGCCTGACTCGCACTGCGCCAGCAGCCTCGTTCGTGGTCGTCCACCAGGCCGGCCGACTGCATCAGCGCGTAGACGGTCGTTGGACCGACGAACCGGAAACCGTGATGCTTGAGTGCGGTACTCAGAGCGGTTGATTCCGGAGTGAACGCGGGAACTCCCCGGTAGTCATCGGGGGCGGCTGGGCGCCGTTCCGTGTCCAATCTGTGCGGCGCGAATTCCCAGACCAGCTCGTCAAGAGCTCCGTGATGCCCGCCAACGAGTTCGCGGGCGGCGCGCGCGTTCGACACGGTGGCCTCGATCTTCGCCCGGTTTCTGATGATGCGAGCATCGCCCATCAGTCGTTCGATGTCCCGCTCGCCGAACTCCGCAACGAGATCGATCTCAAAATCGAGAAACAGCTCGCGAAACGCCGGCCGGCGCTTCAGTATGGTGATCCACGAGAGGCCGGACTGGAAGCCTTCAAGACAGATCTTCTCGAACAGCGGGCGATCCCCGTGCAGTGGGGTGCCCCACTCCTCGTCGTGGTATCGCTGGTACTCGGCGTCACGGGCGGCCCAGCCACAGCGCGCGACCCCGTCCGGCCCGATGGCTACCGTCACGGGCGAGCTTCGATGCCCTCGTGCTCGAGCAGCCAGATCTTGGTCGGGATGCCGTTGCCTGCGCTGTAGCCGGTGACGCGGTTGTTGCTCGCCAGCACTCGGTGGCAGGGCACGATGATGGGCACCGGATTCGCCCCGATTGCGCCGCCGACCGCGCGCCCGGCGGTGGGACGCCCGGTGGCTCGGCCGATCTCGCCGTAGGAGCTGACCTCGCCGAACCCGAGCGCGGAAAGTTGCTCCCAGACGGCCCGCTGGAACTCCGTGCCACCGAGCGAGAGGGGCAGGTCGAAGTCGGTACGCGTGCCGGCGAAGTATTCGTCGAGTTGCTCCGCTGCGCGCTCCAGCACCGCATCGCTGTGCTCCTGCTGTTCTTCGAGTGGCAGGTGACCCTGGCGCTCGATCGTGAGAGAGGTGACGGCGGCGCCATCGCCGGTCAGTTCGATGCGGCCGATGGGGCTCTCGACCCGGCGGAGTGAGGTGTTCATAGTGCGACTGTAGCTGCGACATCCGACGACCCGCTGGCGGTTTTCGGACCTGGGCTGGAAAGCATTCACACCAGGCTTGTTGAGGATGGGAGCCTAGGCTTGATGGATGACGACAATTGAATATCGCGCGCTTGGAAAGTCCGGCCTGATGGTGTCGACGGTCGGCCTCGGCTGCAACAACTTCGGGCGTCCGAAGACGGTGACGGAGAGCCAGGCCGGCACCGACGCGGTTATCGGGGCGGCGATCGACGCTGGTGTGACGTTCTTCGACACGGCCGATATCTACGGCGGAACGCGCGGCCTCAGCGAGACGCTGATGGGCAACTCCCTGAAGGGGCATCGCGACGGCGTCGTGCTCGCGACCAAGTTCGGCATGGACATGGCGGGCGCCAATGGCCCCGACTGGGGCGTGCGCGGCTCGCGGCGCTATGTGCGCCTGGCCGTCGAGGCGTCGCTGCGCCGGCTGCAGACCGACTGGATCGACCTCTATCAACTGCACCAGCCGGATGCGGTGACGCCGATTGAGGAGACCCTTGCCGTGCTCGACGACCTGATCACCGAGGGCAAGGTGCGCTACATCGGGCACTCCAACCTGACGGGCTGGCAGGTCGCCGATGCGGAGCACCTGGCCACTCTCGGCAACCATCCGCACTTCATCTCGGCACAGAACGAGTACTCGCTGCTGAGACGGGAGGTGGAGAGTGAGGTGCTTCCCGCGGTGAATCACTACGGCCTCGGCTTCCTTCCGTTCTTCCCGCTCTTCAACGGGTTGTTCACCGGCAAGTTCGGCCGGGGATCACGGCCCGCCGAGAGCAGGCTCGTCGCCATTCGACCCGAGGCGCTTGACGGTGTGCCATGGGATGCGATGGATGCCTACCAGGCGTTCTGCGACGAGCGGGGGATCACGATGCTCGCTGCCACCTTCGGGTGGCTGCTGGCCCAGCCGGGCCTGTCGAGCGTGATCGCCGGCGCCACTCGCCCCGAGCAGATCGTGCAGAACACCGAGGCCGCAACATCGTGGGCGCCCACTGCGGAAGACCTCGACACGATCTCGGGACTATTTCCACTCTTGTGAGTGAGCGCTCACTCAGTTACGATCAACCGGTGAGCACGAAGAGCAGGGCGAGGCCTCTCGCCCCCGAAGACCGCCGTTCGGCGATCATCGACGTGGTCATCCCGATGCTGCTCGAGCACGGGCGCGACGTCACGACGAAACAGATCGCCGAGCGCGCCGGCGTCGCCGAGGGCACCCTGTTCAGGGCCTTCGGGGACAAGGACAGCATTATCGACGCCGCGATCGAGCGGTACTTCGACCCCGAGCCGAGCCGTCAGGCGGTCGCCGCCATCGATCCGGAAGCTCCGCTCCGCGAGAAGGTGAACGCGCTGCTCACGATCCTGCAGCGGCGCACGGAGGGGCTGATGAACCTCATGGGCGCGCTCGGCCCCGGCCGGATGCCGCCCCGCCGTCCCGACGACGGCTTCGTCGACATGGTCTCCGAAGTGCTGCGCGACAACGCACTCAGCCCGCACTTCAGTGCGGAGGAGATTGCTTACTTCCTCCGCCTCATCGCCTTCGCCTCGTCCGTCAAACCGTTCAACGAGATCCACCCCTTCACCGTCGACACCCTGACCGACTTCGTGGTCATCGGAATCAGCAAGGACTGACAATGCTCGTCACACTTCTCAGAAAATACCTTCGGCCGCACGTTCGGCTGATCATCGCCGTCATCTTCTTCCAACTGCTGCAGTCGATCGCCTCGCTGTACCTGCCCACCCTGAACGCCGAGATCATCGACAACGGTGTGGCGAAAGGCGATACCGGCTACATCCTCTCGACCGGCGTCCTGATGCTCGGCATCACGGTCGCGCAGATTGCCTGCTCCATCACCGCCGTGTACTTCGGCGCGCGCGTGGCGATGGGACTCGGCAGGGACCTGCGTTCGGCGGTGTTCACGAGGGTCGGTGCGTTCTCCGAGCGCGAGGTCACGACGCTCGGTGCCCCGTCGCTGATCACCCGTACCACCAACGATGTGCAGCAGATCCAGATCCTGGTGCTGATGACCTGCACGATGATGGTGTCCGCGCCGATCCTCGCGGTCGGAGGCATCATCCTCGCGCTGCAGCAGGCCCCGCAGTTGTCCTGGCTGATGGCCGTGAGCGTGCCGGTGCTGGTCATCGCGATCGGGCTCGTCATCTCGCGGATGATCCCGCAGTTCCGGCTGATGCAGAAGCGCATCGACACCATCAACCGCGTGCTCCGCGAACAGCTGACCGGCATCCGGGTGGTGCGTGCGTTCGTTCGCGAGGACGTCGAGACGGCGCGGTTCGGCACGGCGAATGACGCGGTCACCCAGACGGCAATTCGCGTGGGGCGGCTCACCGCGCTGATGTTCCCCATCGTGATGCTGGTGCTGAACGTCTCGAGCGTGGCCGTGATCTGGTTCGGCTCGTTCCGGGTCGCCGACGGCTCGATCGAGATCGGCACGCTCACCGCGTTCCTGCAGTACCTCATGCAGATCTTGATGGCCGTCATGATGGCGACCTTCATGCTGATGATGATTCCGCGAGCGTCGGTCAGCGCCGACCGCATCGGCGAGGTGCTCGACACCGAATCATCGGTCGTGCCGCCCGCCAACCCCGTGACTGCCCTGCGCGAGCACGGCACGGTCGCCCTTCGGGACGTCGGCTTCGCTTATCCTGGGGCCGAGCAGCCCGTACTGGTCGACCTCGACTTCGAGGTACCGGTCGGCAAGACCACCGCGATCATCGGCAGCACAGGATCGGGCAAGACCACGCTGCTCAACCTCCTGCCGAGGCTGTTCGACGCGACCTCCGGCAGTGTGCTCATCGACGGCGTGAACGTGCGCGAGCTCGACCCCGACCTGCTCTGGAGCCGCATCGGGCTGGTTCCGCAGAAGCCGTACCTGTTCTCCGGCACCGTCGCCTCCAACCTGCGATACGGCAAACCCGACGCGACGGACGCGGAGCTCTGGGCGGCGCTCGAGACAGCGCAGGCCCGCGACTTCGTCAGCGAGATGCCGGAGAGGCTCGACGCGCCAATCGCGCAGGGCGGAACGAACGTCTCCGGCGGCCAGCGCCAGCGGCTGGCCATCGCCCGCGCGCTGGTGAAGCGTCCGGAGATCTACCTGTTCGACGACTCGTTCTCGGCGCTCGACCTGGCGACGGATGCCCGCCTCAGGCGAGCGCTCGCCCACGATGTCGACGGCGCGACCATGGTGATCGTTGCCCAGCGCATCTCCACCATCGTCGATGCCGACCAGATCATCGTGCTGGAGGACGGCCGCATTGTCGGGCGCGGCACGCACGACGAGTTGCTGGCATCCAATCCCACCTACATCGAGATCGTCGAATCCCAGTTGAGCGCGGAGGAGGCAGCATGAGCAACACAGGACCACGCAGGGGGCCGGGCGGCGGCGGCCCGATGGGCATGGCCCAGGGGCCCGCCGCGAAATCGCTCACATTCGGACCGTCGGCGAAACGACTGCTAGGACGGCTGGTGCCGGAGCGCGGTCGGATCGTGCTGATCTTCCTGCTCACCATCGTGAGTGTCTTCCTCACCGTGCTGGGCCCGCGGCTACTCGGCAATGCGATCAACCTCGTCTTTGACGGTGCGATTTCGGCTCAGCTCCCTGCGGGCGCGACGAAGGCGCAGATCATCAGCGGATTGCGCGCGCAGGGCAACAACCAGCAGGCCGATCTCCTGAGCGGCATGACCCTGACCCCGGGCCACGGCATCGACTTCACGGCCGTCGGCAACATCCTGGTCATGCTGCTGTTCTTCTACGTGCTCTCGTCCGTCTTCAGCTATCTGCAGGGGTTCGTTCTGAACGGCGTCGTGCAGCGGACGGTGTACCGTCTGCGGTCGGATGTTGAGGCGAAGATCAACCGCCTGCCGCTGAAGTATTTCGACGGCATGCAGCGCGGCGAACTGCTCAGTCGTGTCACCAACGACATCGACAACATCTCCACCAGCCTGCAGCAGACGATCAGCCAGTTGCTGACGTCGTTGCTGAGCGTCGTGGGCGTGCTGATCTTCATGTTCCTGATCTCGCCGATCCTCGCGGTGGTCGCGCTGGTGACGATCCCGCTCACGATTCTCATCACCACGGTGATCGCGAAGCGCAGCCAGAAGCTGTTCGTCGCCCAATGGAAGAACACCGGCGAGCTGAACGGACTCATCGAGGAGACCTACACCGGCCACGCACTGGTGAAGGTGTTCGGGCGCCACCGTGAGGTGGAGGAGCAGTTCGCGATCAAGAATGAGCAGCTCTTCCGCGCCAGCTTCGGCGCCCAGTTCGTGAGCGGCATCATCATGCCGGCCATGATGTTCGTCGGCAACCTGGTCTACGTCGTCATCGCCGTCGTCGGCGGCCTGTTCGTCGCATCGGGCAGCCTGGGCCTCGGAGACGTGACCGCGTTCATCCAGTATCCCGGCAGTTCACCCAGCCGCTCACCCAGCTCGGCAGCATGGCCAACCTGCTGCAGTCGGGCGTGGCCTCGGCCGAGCGCGTCTTCGAGCTTCTGGATGCCGACGACCAGTCGGCAGACCCGTCGCCAGTGCAGACGCCCGGCCCTGCCACCGCGGGGCGCCTCACCTTCGACGACGTCTCGTTCAGCTACACGCCGGAGCAGCCGCTCATCGAGCACCTGTCCCTGGTGGCCGAACCGGGCCAGACGGTCGCGATCGTGGGTCCGACGGGAGCGGGCAAGACGACGCTGGTGAACCTGATGATGCGCTTCTACGAGCTGGACGGCGGCCGCATCACCCTCGACGGGGTCGATACGGCGAAAATGACCCGCGACGACCTGCGCTCCCGTATGGGAATGGTGCTGCAGGACACCTGGCTGTTCGGCGGCACGATCCGTGACAACATCGCGTACGGCCGGCCGGGCGCGACCGAGGAGGAGATTCTCGAAGCGGCCCAGTCGACCTATGTCGACCGCTTCGTGCACTCGCTGCCGGATGGCTACGACACCGTGCTCGACGACGAGGCCTCTAATGTGAGCGCGGGGGAGAAGCAACTGCTCACCATCGCACGCGCGTTCCTTGCCCGGCCGAGCGTGCTCATCCTCGACGAGGCCACCTCGTCGGTCGACACCCGCACCGAGGTGCTGGTTCAGAAGGCGATGAAGGCGCTGCGGTCCGACCGCACCAGCTTCGTGATCGCGCACCGCCTGTCGACGATTCGGGATGCCGACCTCATTTTGGTGATGGAGTCCGGCGCCATCGTGGAGCAGGGCACGCACACCGAGCTGCTCGCCGCGGAGGGCGCGTACTACCGGCTGTACAACTCGCAGTTCGCCGCCGCGGTCGAGTAAAGGGCGGGTCGAGCCTGTCGAGACCTCACCAGCGAGCTTCGTCGGTGAGGTCTCGACAGGCTCGACCCGCCCTTCCGTCAGTGCCCCGTCAGTGGGCCCATCAGCTTCGCGAGGGCTGAGGGCCGGTGCGTGATCCGTTCCTCGGCGTCCGCGATGCCCATCGCTGTTGTGCCGAGGTTCGCGCCGACGAAGCGGAACGGTTCCGGTTCCCAGCGCGGTGACCGGTGGTTCGTCCACGGCAGCCGGGTGAGCTCGGTGTCGCGGCCGCGGATGAGGTCGGTGAGTGTTCGGCCCGCGAGGTTCGTGGTGCTGAGCCCGTCTCCGACGTAGCCGCCGGCGCTCGCGATGCCGGTCGCCGGGTCGAAGGAGGCGTGCGCGTGCCAGTCGCGGGGCACGCCCAGCGGGCCGCCCCAGCGGTGGGTGACCGCGACATCCCGTGCCTGCGGAAATATGTCGGCGAGCGCTCTACCGAGATGCTCGAACACGCCAGGAACGTTGTCGTACGACTCCCGAATGGCGGAGGCCCAGTGATACCTGGCACCGCGCCCGCCGAACGCGAACCGGTTGTCTGCAGTGCGCTGGCCGTAGATGAGCAGGTGACGGAAGTCGGTGAAGGTCTGGCCGTGGGCGATACCGATCTCATTCCAGGTGCTGTCGTCCAGCGGTTCGGTCGCAATCATCAGCGAGTAGAGCGGAAGCACGCTGCGATGGGTCCGCGGCATGGTGGCTCCGTAGCCCTCCAGGGCGATCACGATCGTCTTCGCGTTTACCGTTCCGCGCGTGGTTCTCACTGTGCCGGGTGCCCAGTCGAGCACCTCGGTACCCTCGAAGACCGTCACTCCGAGCTGTTCGACAGCCGCGGCTAGACCGCGCACCAGCTTCAGCGGGTGCACCCGGGCACAGGCGGGGTCGAACGTTCCGCGGTCAGTGAGTCGAATGTCATCGACACCGAACCGTGCCGCCTCGGCGACCTCAGCCCTGGCGGCATCCCACTGCACTCCGTCGCGCGCGAGGCTGATCGTGCCGCCCTTCACGAAGTCGCAGTCGATGCCCTCGACCGCCGTCACGCGTTCGACCTCGTCGACGGTCTCGATCATCGCCCGCCGAATCCGCAGCGCCGCGTCGAGCCCGTGCAGTCGCTCGAGCTTCGCCGTCGATGCGGGAAACAGCGCCGAACACCAGCCGCCGTTGCGGCCGGACGCGCCGAAACCGACGTGGTCTTTCTCCAGGATGACGATGCGTAGGCCAGGGTCGGCCTTCGCGAGATAGTAGGCCGACCACAATCCGGTCAGTCCGCCTCCCACGATCGCCACGTCGGCAGAGGTGTCATTTTCGAGCGAAGGTCGCGTCGCGACCCGTTCGACACTGTCGCTCCAGTAGCTCATCACTCGAAGCGCGCCCTATAACTTCGTCCACGCCTCGGTGAGCACGCCGCGCAGGATCTGCTCGATCTCGTCGAACTCCGGCTGGCCGATGGTGAGCGGTGGCGCGAGCTGGATGACCGGGTCGCCGCGGTCGTCGGCACGGCAGTACAGCCCGGCGTCGAAGAGGCCCTTCGAGAGGAACCCGCGCAGCAGCCGCTCAGACTCGTCGTCATTGAAGGTTTCGCGAGTCGCCTTGTCTTTCACCAGCTCGATGCCGAAGAAGTATCCATCGCCACGAACGTCGCCGACGATCGGGAGGTCGCGCAGCTTCTCGAGGGTGGCGCGGAAGGCGGGGGAGTTGGTGCGCACGTTCTCGTTGAGCTTCTCCTCCTGGAAGATGTCGAGGTTCTCGAGCGCCACGGCGGCCGACACCGGATGACCTCCGAAGGTGTAGCCGTGATAGAACGACGTCGTGCCGTGCTTGAAGGGCTCGTAGATTCGGTCGGACACGATCGTCGCCCCGATGGGCGAGTAGCCGCTCGTCATGCCCTTCGCGCAGGTGATCATGTCGGGCACGTAGTCGTAGGCGTCGCAGGCGAAGAACTCGCCGATACGGCCGAAGGCGCAGATGACCTCGTCGCTCACGAGAAGCACGTCGTACTGGTCGCAGATCTCGCGGACCCGCTTGAAGTAGCCGGGCGGGGGCGGGAAGCAGCCGCCCGAGTTCTGCACCGGCTCGAGGAAGATCGCGGCGACCGTCTCCGGACCCTCGAACAGGATCTGCTCCTCGATGCGGTTCGCCGCCCACAGGCCGAACGCTTCCAGGTCTTCCGTGGGTGCACCCATCTCGGCGGCGCGATAGAAGTTGGTATTCGGCACCCGGAACCCGCCGGGGGTGACCGGCTCGAACATTTCCTTCATGGCCGGGATGCCGGTGATCGCGAGCGCGCCCTGGGGCGTGCCGTGATAGGCCACGTAGCGAGAGATCACCTTGTGCTTCGTGGGGCGACCCTGCAGCTTCCAGTAGTACTTCGCGAGCTTGAATGCGGTCTCGACCGCCTCACCACCACCGGTGGAGAAGAACACCCGGTTGAGGTCGCCGGGCGCGTATGACGCGAGCCGGTCGGCGAGCTCGATGGCGTTCGGATGCGCGTACGACCAGATCGGGAAGAACGCCAGCTCCGCGGCCTGCTTCGCGGCGACATCCGCGAGCCGCTGTCGGCCGTGGCCCGCGTTGACGACGAAGAGGCCGCTCAGGCCGTCGAAGTATTTCTTGCCGGTGGAGTCCCAGATGTGATGACCGTCACCCTTGACGATGATCGGTACCCCAGCGCCGTCCTCCATGACGGATTGCCGGGAGAAGTGCATCCACAGATGGTCCTTAGCCTTCTGCTGCAGGTCTGCTTCGTTATACGTGGTCATAGTCGTTACCGTGTTCCCCAGTTGTAGAACTGTTTTTGGAGTTTGAGATAGACGAACGTCTCGGTTGACTGCACCCCCGGGATTCCCCGGATCTCCTTGTTGAGCAGGTCGATGAGGTCTTCGTCGTTCTCGCAGACGACCTCGGCCAGGATGTCGAAGCTGCCCGCGGTCAGTACGACGTAGTCGACCTCGCGGAGCGCGCCGAGGGCCTCGGCCACGGCCGTCGTGTCGCCCGCCACCCGGATGCCGACCATGGCCTGGCGGTAGAACCCGAGCTGCATCGGATCGGTCACGGCAACGATCTGCATGACGCCGGACTCGGTGAGCTTCTGCACCCGCTGCCGAACGGCGGCCTCGCTGAGCCCCACCGCTTTTCCGATCTCCGCGTACGAGCGCCGGCCATCGGCCTGCAGCTGTTCGATGATCGCCTTGGAGACGTCATCAAGTTGCACGGCCTTCCGCGACGGGCTCATATCGCGATTCTTGCAGTGCGAAACGCTTCTGACAAGCGATTCCGCACTTTCGGAGCCGATTGACAACGGAATCGGTGGATGTGGTCTCGATCGTGGTTTGTCCTGTGGATAACCCCGAACGGGGACGACCGTTCCCGGCGCGCGTGGCGGACAATGGAGGTATGGAGCCCGAGTCCAACGAAGACACCGTGCTGCGCCCGCAGCGCCCTGTCTCCGTCGACCCCTCGGATCTCGGCTCGGATGTCGAGTCAGACACGATCATCAGGGAACGCGCACCGTTTGCCGACGTGCCGCAGGAGGCACTGTTCGCGCTGCGCGAGCCAGAACCCGTCGCACCGCGGCTCAGCCCCGTCGATGTGCCCACCCAGCCGTACGCGATCGAGCGGTCGTCTGCGCGCCCGCTCGGCAATCGCTTCAGCGTGAACGCGAGCGCGCCGATCGCGTTGGACTCCCCGGCGTTCATCGGCCGGAAGCCGAGCCTCCCCAGGGTTGTGAGCGGCCTGCCTCCCCGCCTGGTGCGCGTGCCGTCACCGCTTCGCGAGGTGTCGAGCACGCATCTCGAACTCCGCCAACAGGGCGCTCTCGTCATCGTTACCGATCTCAAATCCACGAACGGGACGGTCGTCGTCGTGCCGGGACGCGAGCCGGTGAAACTGCGCGGCGGCGAATCGATCGTGGCAGCGCCCGGCACGGTCGTCGACATCGGGGACGGCAACATCGTCGAGATCCTGCCGATCGCCGAACCGGACCAGGGCGACTCATGACCGAGATCGGGCGCAACGCCGCTGAGCGCGTACTGTCCCTGCCGGGACGGCCGGGTGTCGGTGTGGTGCTGGCATGGGGCGCGTCAACGGATATCGGCCACCGTCGAGCGCACAACGAGGACAGCCTCATTGCCGAGTCGCCGATGTTCGCGATCGCCGACGGTATGGGTGGCCACTCGGCCGGCGACGTCGCCAGCGCCGCGGTCGTCGCCCGACTCGCCGAGGCGGTCGTCGCCGACTACACGGATGTCGACGCGATTGAGCGCGCACTGAGTCTCGCGACCGGCGACATCGGCCAGGCCGCGGACGAGAAGGCGCTCGGCGTCGGTACGACCGTCACCGGGGCGGCGCTCACCGTCGTCGACGGCGACCCCTACTGGGCCGTATTCAATGTGGGCGACTCACGGGTGTACGCGTTCGAGCAGAACGAACTGCGACAGCTGACGACCGACCACTCGGTCGTGCAGGAACTGGTGGCCGCGGGGCTCATCCGGCGCGAAGACGCCGAGTCCCACCCCGAGAGCAACGTGATCACGCGAGCCGTCGGATTCAATGCCGAACCGCGGACAGACTTCTGGTCGGTGCCGGCGCTCAAGGGACTCAGGCTGCTGCTCTGCTCCGACGGTCTCACGCGCGAGGTCGACGATTCGCACATCCGACTGCTGCTCGCGGCCGGTCTGAGCCCACTCGCGACCGCCGAGGCGCTCGTCGACGCAGCGCTCGCCGGAGGTGGTCGCGACAATGTGAGCACCATCGTCGTGGATGTCGTCGAGAGCAGCGGACTGCTCGATATCGAGGACACCGCACCTCGTCCGATGCACCCTCACAGGCCGAAGAAAGGCTGATCACAGCCGATACCCAGTTCGAACGACACGCCAGCATGCGCCGGGAAGCGCGTGCATACAATAAGAGACCGGTTGCCCGTCGACCGCTGAGAATGGGTGCGAAGCTATCCCGGGCTTCGTAGGGGAAGGAGCGAGATGGCTCGACGTCTGCCATCCCAGCCTCCCGTGCTGCCCGGGTTCACGAACGTGCACGTTCTCGGTTCCGGCGGCTTCGCCGACGTCTTCCTGTACGAGCAGAATATGCCAAGACGGCAGGTGGCCGTCAAGGTGATGCTCAGCGAAATGGTCAACGACCAGGTGCGCCAGATGTTCCAGGCCGAGGCGAATCTGATGGCCCAGCTGAGTGCGCATCCGTCGATCCTCACCGTCTACCAGGCGAGCGTGTCCGCCGACGGTCGCCCCTACCTGGTGATGGAACTCTGTTCGTCTGCGCTGAGCGAGCGCTACCGGCGCGAGCGCGTGCCGGTACCGGAGGTGCTGCGAATCGCCGTGAAGATCGGAAGCGCGATCGAGACCGCGCACCGCGCGGGCGTGCTGCACCGGGACATCAAGCCGTCCAATATCCTGCTCACCGCGTACGGTCATCCGGTGCTGTCCGACTTCGGAATCGCATCAACTTTGAGTGAATCGCAAACCGTGGAATCGGTGGGCATGTCGATCCCGTGGTCCGCGCCCGAAGTGCTGATGGACGAGACCCCCGGAAGCATCGAGTCGGAGGTCTGGTCTTTCGCCGCCACGGTGTATTCGCTGCTCGCCGGGCGTTCGCCGTTCGAGGTGCCGGGGGATTCGAACAAGTCCGCCGACCTCATCTCGCGCATCAACCGCGCGAAGGTGCAGCCGATCGGCCGCTCAGATGTTCCGCCGAGCCTCGAGCGCATCCTGCAGAAGGCCATGTCGCGTCGGCCCGACCAGCGGCCAGCGAGCGTGATCGAGCTGGTGCGCGAGCTGCAGGCGGTGGAGACCGAGCTGGGTGTGCCGCAGACACCGATCGAGGTCGCGATGGACGACTGGGCGCTCGCGACCGTATCGGACCTCGAAGATCGCACCCGTATTCGAGGCGCGGGCGGCGCCGTCAGCCCTCGACCAGGTCGCCGGCGCAGGCGGTCCGCCTCCAGCTATAGCGGGGTTGGCACGATCCTCAAGCAGAGCGCGGGAGTGGGCGCGGGCAGTTCGAGCACCGTGCCCCGGCAGAGCCGTGGAATGCAGGCCCTGGCGTGGAGCCTCGTCGCTGCGGCGGTGCTGGTGATCGCGCTCGGCGCGACCGCCACGATCGTGCTGATCCGAGCCAATAGCGGTGATATTCCGAAGGTGACCGACATCACCGCCCGATCGACCAGCAGCTCGGTCGAGTTCAGCTGGGACGACCCGGGCATCAAGTCGAGCGACAGCTACCAGATCACGACGAGTGACGGGCGCTCCAGTATCCAGCGCACGGCCAGCTACGTCGTCGATGCGAGCAAGGGCCAGCAGGTCTGCATCACGGTGACCGTCAACCGGGACGGCAAGATCGGCCCGCCCAGCACCGAGAAATGCGTGGACTTCGGCCAGTGAAGCGCTGGGTCCTCACACACAAGTCGCTCGTCGTAGCCGTGACAAGCGGCGCGGTGATCTCGGCCCTGGTGGTCGCGATCGCCGTCGTGTCGACCGGTTATGCTGCGCAGAAGCTGACTCTCGACGACGGCTCGGTGTGGGTGGCGAACGGCGCCTCCCAGGTCATCGGCCGGGCGAACCCCCAGGTGCTGGAATTGAACACCGTCGTGGCGAGCGCCGGCGCCGAGCTGGATGTCGTGCAGCAGGGCGCCACCGTGCTGCTGTTCGACCGCAGCAACGCCAAGGTCGACATCGTCGACCCGGCGACTTCCGCCATCCTCGACAGCGTGCCGCTGCCGCCCGCTGATCCCGAGCTGTTCATCGCCGGCAGCAATGTCGTGATCGGTTCGGCCAGTACCGGCCAGTACTGGATCGTCTCCGAGGCGGACCTCGCCCAGTTCGACGCGGAATCGACGCCGACCCTCAGCCTCGGTGCCGACACCGTGGCGAGCGTCACGCCCGACGGCATGCTCTTCGTCTACTCCGCTTCGGCGAAGGAGGTCTATCGCGTCGATGCCGCGCACTCCGACGCCGTCGCCGAGACGTCCTCTGCCCGCTTCTCGTCGTCGAAGACCGGCATCTCGATCACCTCGGTGGGCGGCCAGTGGGTGCTGCTCGACCAGTCGGCACGCATGATGGACACGCCATCCGGCACGGTGTCTCTCTCCGGAAAGATGCCGGCGAACAGCGCTCCCGTGCTGCAACAGCCGACCACCGACGGTTCGAGCGTGCTCGTCGGCTACTCGGGAGGCCTTCTCGACGTCCCCCTCAGCGGCGGCGCGATCAGCACCCTGGAGTCCGGCCACTCCGGCACGGCGATTCCGCCCATCGTCGTCGATGACTGCAGCTACGCGGCCTGGAGTGACGGCACCGCCTGGCGCCACTGCATCGGCAGCGCATCGGTCTCGCTCACCCTCGACAAGATCCCGGCCCTTGCCACTCGAATGACCTTCGTGGCGAATGGCAACACCGTCGTGCTGAACGACCCGCGCGGCGGCGGCACCTGGGCAGTACAGCAGTCGGGACAGTACATCGACAACTGGTCTGACCTCATCTCGGTGCGAAAAGACCAGCAGCAGGTCGAGGACAACTCCGAAGACACCCCTCCGCAGTACGAGAAGACGCAGGTGCCGCCGGTGGCGGTCAATGACTCGTTCGGCGCCAGGCCATCCCGCACGAGCGTTCTGCCGGTGCTGCTCAACGACTACGACGCGAACGGTGACGTAATCGTGATTTCGTCGTTCACGCCGATCGACACGGCGGTCGGGCACCTGGACATCATCAACAACGGGCAGCAGCTTCAACTCACCCTGGCGTCGACAGCCAGCGGATCGCTGAGCTTCGGGTACACGATATCCGACGGTCGTGGTGGCACGGCCAGCGCAACTGTCACAGTAGCCGTGCGCCTGCCCACCGAGAACTCCCCGCCCGTACAGGTGCGCCAGACCAAGACACTGGTCGCCCAGGGTGGGCGCGTGACCACGTCGGTACTTGGCGACTGGGTGGACCCCGATGGCGACGCCTTCTATCTGGCCGGGGCATCCACCGCCGCGCCCGATACGGTCACCTACAAGCCAGAGGGCAGTGTGGTGTTCACCGAGGGCAACGCCTCGAGCTCGCTCAGGGCCGTGACCCTTGTGGTGTCGGACGGCAGGGCCGAAGGCACCGGTAGCCTCAACGTCACCGTCAAGCCGGCAGGGCAGGTGCCGATCATCGCCGACCCGTTCGAGGTGCAGGTCTATGCGGGCCAGGAGGTCACCATCTCGCCGCTGGACCATGTGCGCGGCGGCACGGGAGCCCTGCGCCTCGCCAGTGTGCCCGCGAAGTCGGGAGTCGACATCACGGCCAGCCTCGAGGCCGGCACCTTCACCTTCACCAGCAGCGAGACGGGCACGCACTACCTCGACTATGTCGTCAACGACGGGAGTGAGACCGCCAACGGCGAGGTGCGAGTTGATGTCGCAGCGCCGCCGGACGCGAACACCAAGCCGATCACCATCCCCAAGACGATCTTCGTGCACACGCTCAGCAGCCAGAGCATCGATGTCGCGTCGACGGATATCGATCCCGCCGGCGGAGTGCTGCTCGTCACCGGCGTCTTCAACATCGCGGCGAACTCCGGTGTTCGTGCGGTCGTGCTCGAGGACCGTACCGTGCAGGTCACGCTCACCGCGCCGCTCGACAACGGGCCGGTCAGTTTCAATTACCACATCACCAATGGCCTGGCCGAGGCGGACGGCGTGATCACCGTCGTGCAGATCCCGCCGCCGGCGAAGTTGCAGCCGCCGATCGCGAACGACGACTCGGTCACCGTGCGGCCGGGCGACGCGATCGACATCCCCGTGCTCGCCAACGACGTGCAGCCGGACGGCGAGGCACTCACGCTCGACCCCCTGCTCTCCACCGGCCTGAAGAGCGAATCGGGCCTGCTGTTCGCCTCGGGAAACCAACTCCGCTACCTGGCGCCGCAGAAGACCGGCGACTTCACCGCGGTGTACCAGGTGTCTGGGCCCGACGGCCAGGTCGCCCAGGCGCAGGTGAAGATCGCCGTGCGCGAGGCGAACGCCGCAACCAATAATCCGCCGGTGCCGGAGACGGTGACGGCCCGGGTGCTCGCCGGCGCGACGGTGCGTATCCCGATACCGCTGACCGGAATCGACCCGGACGGTGATTCGGTGCAGCTGCTCGGGCAGGAGACGGCCCCGTTGAAGGGGTCGGTCACCACTGTCGGACCGGACTATCTCGACTACCAGGCCGGTGACTACTCGGCGGGCACCGACAGTTTCACCTACACAGTGGTCGACGCACTGGGTGCCCGCGCCACCGGCATCGTGCGCGTGGGAATCGCACCAAAGCTCGATGGGGCCCGCAACCCGGTCGCCGTCGAGGACGATGTCACCGCCCGCCCGGGGGCGACGGTCTCCGTGCAGGTGCTCGCCAACGACTCCGACCCCGATGGCGGCACCCTGAAAGTGGTGAAAGTCGAGCCGAACAGCAAGACGATCAAGGCGGTCATCTCCGGAGACATCGTGAAGGTGACCCCGCCGAAGACACCCGGCCGGTACGGGCTCGTGTACACGATCGAGAACACCTTCGGCGGCCGCAGTTCGGCCTTCATCTCGGTGGACGTCGACCCCAACGCGCCGCGCGCGTATCCGCAGGTGACCGACACGGTTCTCACGCTGACGGATGTTCTCGGCCAGACCCAGATCAACGTCAACGTGCTGCGGAACGTGTTCTTCGCCGACGGTCCGGTCAGCGGGCTGAAGGTGTCGTTGCTGCCCGGCTACACGCAGAGCGCGACGGTGACGGCCAACAAGCGCATCTCCGTGCGAGTCGAGGCGAAGAGCCAGATCATCCCGTTCGCGGTGGCGAACCCCGACGACCCGAAGATCGTGTCGTACGCGTTCGTCTGGGTTCCGGGGCTCGACGACGCGCTGCCCCAGCTGAACCGCAAGGCGCCGCCGCTCACTGTGGCCAGCGAGTCCGAACTCACGATCGACCTGGACAAATACGTCATCGCGATCGGCGGTAAGAACGTGCAGCTCACCGACACGACGAAGGTGCAGGCCACGCACTCCAACGGCGACCCGCTCGTGGTGAACGACCACACGCTGAAGTTCACGTCCGCTGACAAGTATTTCGGGCCGGCATCCATTTCGTTCGAGGTGACCGACGGCACGTCCGCCAGCGATCCGAACGGGCATGTGGCCACCCTCGTGCTGCCGATCAAGGTGACACCGCGGCAGAACCAGCCACCCGCCTTCGTCGGAGGCGTGATCGACTTCGAACCGGGCTCGTCGCGCAGTGTCGACCTGACCAGACTCACGAACTACCCATATCCGAAAGACGTCGGCGAGCTCAACTACACCGTGATCGGCGCCTTGCCGACCGGGTTCAGCTACACGCTGACCGGCCAGACCCTGATGCTGCAGGCAGACTCGGACGCCGAGAAGAACAGCACAACCTCCATCCAGCTCTCCGTTTCCGACGCCCTGGCTACCGGTCTCGCCGGACGGATCGAGCTCGACGTCGTCGCCTCGAGCCGGCCACTGGCCAGTCCCGCCCCGGATACCGTGACTGTGCAGCGCGGACAGACCGCGAGCGTCGACGTGCTGGCCAATGACCAGGCCACCAACCCGTTCCCGGGCCAACCGCTGACCGTGATCGCGATCCGCGGGCTCGACGGAAACTCGCTGCCTGCCGGGGTGTCGGTGTCACCGAGCGCCGATAATTCGCACCTCACGGTGAGCGTCGACCCATCGGCGGTCCCGGGCAACACGAGCCTCCAATACGAGGTCGCCGACGCCACGAACGACCCGGATCGCTACGTCTGGGGAACGGTGACGATCTCGGTACAAGACAAACCCGACCCGGTGTCGGGTGTCGCCGTGACCGGTTTCGGGGACCGGTCGCTCACGCTGCGCTGGACTCCCGGTTCGGACAACAACTCCCCGATCACCGGATACAGCGTGATGATGTACGACCCGAGCCTGTCGAGCCTGCTCTCGACCACGAACTGTGCGGCCACCGTGTGCTCGATCACCACACCGGGAAACGGGCAGGCCAACGCCATCCGCGTTCGGGTCATCGCCCAGAACGCACTCGGCACCTCGACGCCGGTCGGTTTCGGCGGGGGTGCGACAGCCTGGTCGGACATCATCCCGGATGCCCCGACCGGCGCATCTGCGGCACCGCTCGATGGCGGGCTGCGCATCACCTGGAATGCGGTGCCCGACCCATCCGGTGGTAGCGCGGTGCAGACCTACTACGTCTCGGCCGGCGGAGTTAACACACAGGTCGACGCGAGCAGCTGCGGCTCGACCTGCTCTGTCGACGTCAATGGGCTGTCGAACGGCGTGGCGGTGAGCGTCTCCATCAGCGCTCACAACCAGGCCTTGCCTGCAGTGGCCGCCTGGAACGAGGAAGACACCAGCGGCATCCCCGCGGGACCGCCGATCCAGTCCGGCACACCGTCCGTCTCGGTCTCGAACACCACGATCAGCGCCAGCTGGGATGGGGTGTTCAGTGACAACGGGCGCGCCATCGACGGCTATGTCGCGCTCCACTACCTCTCGACCGATCCGCAGCCGGCGTGCCCGACATCCGGCTTCACGGCGGACACCACGGCCACATTCGGCGGGTTGTCGAATGACTCCGACTATTCGGTCGTCGTCTACGCTCGCAACAGCCAGGGCTGCAGCACCAGCACGGCGGTGCAGGCGCAGACTCCGCCGGGCGTGATCGACGCTGCCAGCTTCGGCGGGCCGAGCAACCACGGTTCGCTGTGGGATGCGACGCTGGATGCCGCCAGCTCCGGGAGCGCCACATTCACGAGCGACTACACCTTCTACTACATGCTCGACGACGGGGTAGAACACGGACCGATCTCGCTGGGCGACCTGCTGGTCGGCGACGGCACGCAGTACGGCAACAGCGCCGACCACGCCCAGTTGCGGGCGTGTCACAACGGCGTATGCCAGTTGTCGTACTCGGCGCCGATTTCACTCGGCGTCACGCCCGTCGATCCGCAGGTCACCGGCGTGCAGTTCACTCCGAACACCGATCCGGTGCCGGCCAACCAGGGAACATACAGCTGGCTCAGCTGGCCCCTCGGCTTCGCGGGCTATTCGGCCGTGCAGTACAGCTGCGACGGTGGCTTCAGCTTCAGCACCGCGGACACCTCGACCCCCGGCGGGTCCTGCACCGTCCAGCCACTCACGATAAACCCGGCCCTCGTGATCAGAGTGACCGCGAACGGGGGGACGACCTATGCCGCGACTTACGACGAGAATGGCTCATTGCAGTAGGCGATGCCCCACCCACGAATGCGCACAGACACCCATGATGAATGAGGAGAAGAACAGATGACGATGACCCAGGAGCAGGCCACGTGGTTCTCCGACATCTTCAACCGCCTGGTGGCGAACGTCGACCAGGTGCTGCTCGGCAAGACCTTCGTGGTCAGGTTGTCGTTCACCGCGCTGTTGAGCGAAGGGCATCTGCTTCTCGAGGACTTCCCGGGCACGGGCAAGACGTCGCTGGCGCGCGCCATGGCGCAGAGCGTCAAAGGCACGACCAACCGCATCCAGTTCACGCCAGACCTGCTGCCCGGCGACATCACCGGTGTGAGCATCTACGATCAGGGCGCGGGCGAGTTCGAGTTCCACACCGGGCCGGTGTTCGCCAACATCGTGCTCGCCGACGAGATAAACCGCGCCAGCCCGAAGACCCAGGCCGCACTTCTCGAGGTGATGGAGGAGGGCACCGTCACCGTGGACGGCATCACTCACCCCGTCGCGTCGCCCTTCATGGTGATCGCCACCCAGAACCCGATCGAGCAGGCCGGAACGTATCGCCTGCCGGAAGCGCAGCTCGATCGTTTCATCATGAAGTCGTCGATCGGATACCCCGATCACGCATCGACCGTGCGTATCCTCGAGGGGGCAGGTACCAAGGCCCACGAGACGATCGTGCCCGCCATCGCGACCGACGAAGTCATCGTCGAGATGGGCAGGCTCGCTCGCACCGTGCACGTGGACCCGTCGATCAACGACTATGTCTCCCGACTGGTCGAGTCCACCCGGACTGCGACCGAGGTACGCCTCGGAGCCAGCGTGCGTGGTGCTCTCGCTCTCATCCGCACGGCGAAAACCCTCGCCGCCGCCAACGGACGCCACTATGTGGTGCCGGACGACGTGAAGGTGCTGGCTGAGCCCGTTCTGGCCCATCGCCTCGTGCTCGATCCCGAGGCCGAATTCGACGGTGTGACAACCTCGAGCATCATGAGCCAGCTGCTGATCGAGACCCCGCCGCCCAGCGAGCGGCAAGCGGTGTGACGAACCGGGAAACGTCAGGCTCCAGGTCGTCCTCTCGCACGAGAACGGCCACTTCGTCGCGCTTCGACCTCGGCTCGACGGCCACGACTGACGGCATCACGAATGCCCGCACACGGATCGTCGGCAACCGCACGGGTGTACTCGCCGATGCGATCATCACGATCGTGCGCGCAGCACGCTCGGTGGCCGCCGTCCTCGGCATCTGGCTCGCCCGCATTTCGGCGGTCATCACGCCGCTCGGTTGGGTGATGCTCGTCGCGGTGCCGCTCGCGTTCGGCTTCGGATACGGACTGGGCTGGACTGAGCTGGTCGTCGTTGCGTGGGCGGGGGTGGTGCTGATCGTCATCGCCGCGCTCTACCTCATCGGTCGCAGCGCCTTCGAGGTGGTTCTCACGGTGCCGCACAGCCGTGTGGTGGTCGGTGAACGCGCCACGGGGCAGATCGTCGTGCAGAACCGCACGCGCCGACGTTTCCTCGGCGTGAAAGCGGAAATCCCGGTCGGGCCGGGTCTCGCGGAGATCGCGCTGCCGAGCCTCGCGGGCGGCGCGAACTTCCGTCACGAGTTCGTTGTTCCGACGATCAAGCGCGGCGTACTGAAGGTCGGCCCTGTGCGCACGGTCCGCGCCGACCCGATGGGGCTGGTGCGACGCGAGCTGGTCTGGACCGATACTGCTGAGCTGTTCATTCATCCGCGCACCATCAGCATCCCCTCCACGAGCACCGGCTTCATCCGAGACCTCGAGGGCAACCCGACTCGGGACCTGTCCAATAGCGATGTCTCGTTCCACGCCCTGCGCGAGTACACACCGGGGGACGAGCGCCGCTACATCCATTGGAAGAGCACGGCGAAGACCGGAACATACATGGTGCGCCAGTTCGAGGAGACCAGGCGCAGCCACCTCGTCATCGCTCTCAGCCTGTCCACGGCCGACTACGCCACCGATGAGGAGTTCGAGATGGCGGTCAGCGTCGCCGGATCGCTTGGGGCGCGAGCGATCCGTGATGCCCGCACGGTCTCTGTGGTGGTCAGCGAGCGCACACCGGAGTTCGCGAAGCAGAAGGTGCTGGCCGTGCAGCAGCTCAACACCCTCACCCGCACCCGCCTGCTCGACGACCTCGCGATCGTCGAGCACAGTGCGTCGGCGATCGGAATCAGGGATGTCGCGCGAGTGACGGCAGATGACATCACCGGAATCTCGGTGGCCTTTCTGGTCTGCGGGTCCCTGGCCACCCCCACCGACCTTCGCGCGGCGTCGACCAAGTTCCCCGCCGGGGTCGAGGTCGTCGCCGTGGTCTGCGACCCCGAGACGGTACCGGGCCTCCGCCGGGTGGCGGGGCTGAGTGTACTCACCATCGGCTATCTCGAAGACCTCCAGAAGTCGCTCGCCCGATCGGCGGCGGCATGAGACCGCGTCGGCCGCTCACTTTCGGCTTCGTCGCCACCAACACCGCCCTCCTCTGGCTGTCCACCGCGATCGCGTCGACCGCGCTCTGGCCGACCTATCGCAGCATCCAGCTGGTGGTCCTGGTGGCGGTCGCCACGATCGCCGGATCCGCGCTCGCGATCATCGCCGCGCGATTTCGCTGGACGGCGCTCGTCACCCTTGTCGCGGGCATCGCCACCTACCTCGCGATCGGTGTGCCGCTCGCCATCCCCTCTCGCGCCCTGTTTACCGTGCTTCCCTCCGGCCAGGGATTTCTCGAGCTGCTCAGCGCCACCGCACTCAGCTGGAAGCAGCTGCTCACCATCACGCTCCCGGTAGGCAGCTACCAGGCGCTTCTGGTCCCAGCGCTCATCCTGGTATTCGGCACGGTCACCGCGGGTCTCACGGTCGCTTTGCGCGCCCGCTGGGGTGAGATCGGCGTGTTCGCTCCGATCGTGCTCTTCCTCGTCGCGATACTGTTCGGGCCGGGCTTCGCCACCCTCCCGATTCCCAGTTCGCTCGGCCTGCTGGCCGCGGTTCTGCTCTGGCTGGTCTGGTGGCGCTGGTTCCGGCGGCGCGAGTCCATCCGGCGCCTGTCGTCGCAGGCGCTCGACGCCAACGGCCGTCCGCTCGAAACGGCACCGGACAACGTTTTCGTCGGTGTCCGAACGCTGCTCAGCGCGGCCGTCATCATGGCGATCGCCGGGGGTGCAGCCGTCGTGGCGACCTCGGCCCTTCCGCCCACCGGGCAGCGCACGGTTCTCCGCACCGCCATCCAGCAACCCTTCGATCCGCGTGATTATGCGAGCCCGCTGAGCGGCTTCCGGCACTACGAAGAGTCCGCGACGGCGAACGCCACCGTGCTCTCGGTGACGGGGCTGCCGAAAGGCGGCCGCATTCGCATCGCCACCCTGGACACTTACGACGGAATCGTCTACTCGGTCGGCAGCGACGCCATCTCGAGCGCATCCGGCTCGTTCACCCGGGTTCCGTACACCTTCGACCAGAAGGCTGTGTCGGGCACGCAGGTCTCGATCGGCGTAACCGTCGGCGACTACAGCGGCGTCTGGGTTCCGACCATCGGCAAGTTCGAGAGCATCCAGTTCGCCGGTGGCGACGGCTCGAGCCTGCGCGACCAGTTCTACTACAACAACGTCAGCGGCACCGCCGCAGTGCTCAGCCCTCTCGCCCCTGGCGACCGCTACACGATCGACGCGGTGCAGCCGATGCAGCCGACGGCCAGCCAGCTGGCCTCACTGAAACCCGGGTCCGCCACCGTGCCTCCGATCGGCGTGCTGCCCGAACAGCTGTCTTCGACGCTCGACGGCTGGACCAAAGGAACCACCGGCGCCGGCAAACAGCTGGTCGCGATGATCGCCGCGATGAAGAAGAACGGTTATGTGAGTCACGGGGTCTCGTCAACGCAGCCGGCGAGCCGCTCCGGGCACGCCGCGGACAGGATCACCCAGCTACTCACCGACCAGCGCATGATCGGCGACCAGGAGCAGTACGCGGTCACCGCTGCGCTGATGGCCCGCCAGCTCGGGTTCCCCGCCAGGGTCGTGTTCGGTTTCGCACCGACGAACGTCGACCCCTCCGGAACGACACGGATCACCGGAGACGAGGCGTCTGCCTGGATCGAGGTCGACACCGCCGAGCACGGCTGGGTGACGATCGACCCGACGCCGCCCATTCGGCCCATCCCACAGGAACAGCCGCAGGTGCCGACCAGGATCGTGCGTCCGCAGACTCCGGTGATCCCGCCGGTCACCGAACCGGACACCAGCAACGTGCAGTCGCCGCCCGACAGCAAGCAGGACCAGCCGTCGGTGCTGCCCCTCTGGTTGACGATCGTCCTGACCGTGCTCGAGGTTCTGGGATGGGTTGTGCTCGGTGCCGCGATCGTACTGTCACCGTTCCTGGCGATCATCATTGCGAAGCTCCGGCGCCGTCGGCTGCGGGCTCGTGCGCCCACCCCGATCGAGCGCATCAGCGGAGGCTGGGACGAGTACGAGGATGCCGCGGTCGACCATGGCCTGGAGCCTCCGATCGCGGCGACGCGCACCGAGGTGGCCGCATCGATGGGCGGGATGCGCTCGCTGGTGCTCGCCTCGATCGCCGATCGGGCCATCTTCGCCCCGGGGGAGCCAGGTGAGGCCGAGGCCGACAATGTCTGGCATTCGGTTGGCGAACTGGTCGCGGCACTCGACGAGGGCAGCACCCGATGGCAACGGATCAAGGCCGCGGTCTCCTTGCGTTCACTCGGTGGTTATAGTGTCAGGAAGCTCTTCAAGCGGTGAGGATTGCACGGTGATTTGCACATATTGCGGGACCGAACTGCCTGCAGGGGCCCTGTTCTGCGGCGAATGCGGCCGCGCCGTCACTCAAGCCGCGAAGCGCGTGCCGCGCATTCAGGTGCCGACCGTTGTGCCATCCACGCGCCAGGAGCAGCCCGCGGCGCCGGGCTCCGACCTGCCCGAGTCATCGGATTCCGGGCAACCGGGCAACTGGCACTGGGGTGAACCGAGCGGCCTGGTCTGCGAGAACTGCGGCGCGATGCTGTCGCCGGATGAGATCTTCTGCGGCGAATGCGGTGCCGTGTCGAAGACTGCCGCTCGCGGTTTCGGCCAGCCTCGCGACACGGCCATCATCCAGCCGGTGGATGTCGAACGGCTCCCACCGCTGCCGGCCCAGCAGCCCGCCACTCTTCCCGAACCGGTGCAGCTTTCCGAACCGGTGCAGCCGCCTGCGCAAAATCAGCCTGTGCAAGATCAGCCGGTGCAGCAGCCGCAGGTGGAGCGTCCGGCCGTTCGGCAGCCGGTCGCCCAGCGCCCCCTGCCATCGGTCGATGAGATCGAGGACCTTGAGAAGACGCGCATCATCGTGTCCGGCCGTCGCGGAGAGCGGTTCGTGCTGCAGTTCAGCACCGGCGAGAGTTCCACCGTCTACGGCACAGGGCTGATCGGTCGCAATCCCGTTCCGGAGCCGGGCGAGTACTTCGACCAGGTCGTTGCGGTGATCGACCCGAGCCGATCCGTTTCGAAGACCCACCTCGAGTTCGGCCAGGAGGGTGGGGCGTTCTGGGTTATGGACCGCTACTCGGGCAACGGTACGATCCTTCGCGAGCCCGATGCACAGGCCGTGCGCTGCCAGCCCGAGCGGCGCTACGTGATAGCTCGCGGCACGCGGGTGGAGATCGGCGAGCAGTTCTTCATCGTCAGCTAGCCATCCTGCACAGCCCTGTACGGCGCGGCTTGTCCACGGGCCAGGGCTCGCCCCGGGTGGTCATCGACGGCAGGTGATGGGCTGGCGGAATGCCTGGTCCCGACTCCGTCACTCTTCCCCGGCCGCCCGAGCCGTCGTCGCGCCAGCCGTTCCCGGTTCTCGCCAGTATCGCGCCCGTCGTCGGTTCGCTGGTGATCTGGGCGATCACGGCTTCGCCCTTCGCGCTCGTGTTCGCGGGCCTCGGACCGATCATTGCGATCGCCACCATGGCCGACTCGCGCTGGCAGGGTCGCCGGGCGCTGCGGCTGGACAGTGCCCGGTTCGCGGCAGAGCTGGACGATGCTCGGGCGGCCATCGCGCACGCGCACGCGCGCGAACTTGCAGATCGCACCGCGCGCACGCCGCCGGCGCTCGCGATGCTCGACTCGCCGGTGCACGATCCGGAGCGCTGGCGGTCGAGCCTCAACGCCGAATTGCCGCTGAGCCTAGGGATCGGCGCCGTGCCGAGCGGTCTCCGGCTCGACGGCGCGGGTTCTTCCGAGCTCGACGAGGTGGTGCGGTCGGCGGCGACGCTGGCGGCTCCGGTCGTCATCGACGCCCGCCTCGGAATCGGGATCGTCGGCGCGGCCGTGCCTGCCACGGCGATCGCACGCGGGCTCGCCCTGCAGGTCGCCTCACGACTGCCGCCGGAAACGGCGACGTGCCGAGGAACCGCGGTCGAGGGCGAGTGGCTCCGCGCGCTCCCGCATTCGGTGGCCGTCGATGCGGATGGCGCCGATGCCGAGCGCGCACAGCCCGGAGGCGGGCAGATCAGCTGGTCTGACGAGTTCGGCGCAGTGATCATCGCTCATGCGCGCACGGTGGGCGCACTCCCGCGGGAATGCCGGGTGATCGTGGTTGCCGGGCGGGAGGGCGAGAGCAGGGTCATGTCTCATCCCGATCCGGCACTGTGCATCGCGTTCGAGCCGGAAAGGGTGTCGGTAGCCCAGGCGGCGGAGGTGGCCGCGCGACTGGCGCTCGGCGCGTCCGGCCGGCGATCCTCGGCGGGCCGGCTGCCGGATGCCGTCGAATGGTCGAGTCTCGACCAGACCGCGGATGGTGGTGACAACCGGGCGCTCGGAGCGACCTTCATGGTCGGCGCGGGTGGGCCACTTGTTCTGGACCTGGTCGGCCATGGCCCGCATGCCGTCGTCGCGGGCACGACGGGCAGTGGCAAGAGCGAGTTGCTGGTCAGCTGGCTGCTCGCGATCGCCGCCGCGCACTCGCCATCCGACGTCACCTTTCTGCTGGTGGACTTCAAGGGTGGAGCGTCGTTCGGTCCCGTGGCCGGCCTTCCGCACGTGGTGGGACTCGTCACCGACCTCGACGAGCGCACGGCGCATCGCGCGCTCGTCAGTCTTCGTGCTGAGGTGCTGCTGCGCGAGCGCGCACTGGCGGCGGCCGGCGTGCGCTCTATCGATGAACTCCGCGGTGCGGGGCACATCCCTCGCCTGCTGATCGTCGTGGACGAGTTCGCGGCGCTCGTGTCGGGATTCGACGAACTCCATGGCCTGTTCTCGGACCTCGCGGCGCGCGGCCGTTCACTCGGGGTGCATCTGGTGCTGAGCACGCAGCGGCCAGCCGGTGTCGTGCGCGATTCGGTGCTGGCCAACGTGCCCCTTCGCATCTCGCTGAGAGTGCACAACCGAGCGGACAGCATCGCGCTCCTCGGCACCGACGCGGCCGCGTTGCTTCCCGCCGACCCGGCCGGTCGCGCAGTGGTTGTACTGCCGGGCGGTGAGCAGTCGACCGTCCAGATCGCGCTGGCGACGGAAAGCGACTCCAGGACTGTTTCCGCACGCTGGTCGAACTCCGAACCTCCGCGGCGTCCATGGCGGGACGACCTGCCCGAGGTGGTACCGATCGAGGGCCTCGAATCGACGCCGGGCCGGGTGTTCGGGCTGCTCGACCTCCCGGCCGACCAACGGCAGGCCACGGCGAGCTGGCAACCGGCTTCCGATGGCAACCTTCTCGTGCTCGGAATGAGTGGCTCCGGTAAAACGGCCGCCCTGGCGGCGATCGCGCACGCTGGCGACGTCAGCCGAGTGCCATCGGCAATGGAACCGGCCTGGGATGTGATCGTCGGCGCCGTCGAGGGCATCCGGTCCGGCTCGGCGAAATCGGGTGTTCTGCTGATCGACGACCTGGATGCGCTGCTGCCGCGCTTCGGCGACGACCACCAACAGGCATTCGTCGAGCTTCTGGTCGAGCTCCTGCGCACCGGAGCGGCCGCCGGCGTGCACGTCGCCATCACCGCCAGGCGACTGACGGCGCCGCTTCAGCAGGTGGCCCAGCTCTGTGACGCTCGTCTCGTCCTCCGGCAGCAGAGCCGGCAGGAGCATCTGCTCGCCGGCGGTGATAGCTCGTTGTTCGCTTCGTCCGCGCCGGCCGGTCGAGGCGACTGGCGCGGTGCCGCCGTGCAGGTGGCCGTCGCACCGCCGATGCTCGAGCAGAGTGACGAGAGCGATGCCGCTTTCGATCCCACGCACTGGCCGGCCATCCTTGTCGTGACTCGGCGACCGGCCTACTACGTCGAACGTTGGGGCGCGGCGGAGCTCGACCCGCTCGAGATCCGGGACCCCGGCATCCCGAGTGTGCTGGTCGGGGATGCGGATTCCTGGCACGCCAACTGGTCGCGTCTTGCCGCCCTGCGTCGCACCTCGGCGATGCTCTTCGACGGCTGCACGATCGCCGACTTCCGGTCGCTCAGCGGAACCAGGCAGCTGCCGCCACCGATCGAGCGGCCGGGAACCCGAGGCTGGCTGCTCGAGCCGACGGGCTCGGTGCGCCGAGTCGCGCTCTGACTGTTGGTGCGACTACGCGAGCGCGGCCGCGAGGGAGGCGTGGGGGAGCGCGTGCGCTGTCGCGACCGGTTCACTCACCACGCCGCCGTCGTGGGTGTTGAGTCCGAGGGCGAGCGACGGATCGGCGGCCAGTGCCGCCTTCCAGCCGTTGTTGGCGATCGCGCGCACGTATGGCATGGTCGCGTTGGTGAGGGCGTAGGTGGAGGTGTTCGGCACCGCGCCCGGCATGTTCGCCACGCAGTAGAACAGCGAGCCGTGCACGGTGAACGTCGGGTCGGCGTGGGTGGTGGGGTGCGTGTCGGCGAAGCAGCCGCCCTGGTCTACCGCGATGTCCACCAGCACGCTGCCGGGCTTCATCCGCGACACCAGTTCGTTGCTCACCAGCTTGGGCGCCTTGGCGCCCGGCACCAGCACGGAGCCGATTACCATGTCGGCGGAGACACACGCCCGATCGATCTCGAAACCGTTCGAGGCGATGGTGCGAACCCGGCCGGCGTAGATCGCGTCCAGCTCGCGGAGGCGCTGGATGTTGGTGTCGAGCACGACCACCTCGGCGCCGAGTCCGACCGCGATGGCGACCGCGCTGGTGCCGGCGACGCCGCCACCGAGCACCACGATCTTCGCGGGGTAGGTGCCGGGGACGCCGGGAACCAGGAGCCCCGGGCCGCCGTTGGGCTTCAGCATGACGTTCGCGCCGACGATCGGCGCCAGCCGACCGGCGACCTCGCTCATCGGGGCGAGCAGCGGCAACGCGCGCGACGGCAGCTGCACCGTCTCGTAGGCGATGGCCGTCACCTTCTTCTCAACCAGCTGGGCCGTCAGTTCCGGCTCGGCGGCGAGGTGCAGGTAGGTGAAGAGCAGGAGGCCCTCGCGGAAGTAGCCGTACTCGCTCTCGATCGGTTCCTTCACCTTGAGCAGCAGGTCGGCTGCGGTCCAGGTCGATGCCGCGTCCGGCGCGATCGATGCCCCTGCGGCGACGTACTCGTCGTCGGTGATCGACGACCCGAGGCCCGCGCCAGCCTGCACCAGCACCTGGTGGCCGTGCGCGACCAGGTCGTGCACCCCCGCCGGAGTGATGGCCACCCGGAACTCGTTGTTCTTGACTTCTGCCGGGATCGCGACTCTCATGCCGCCAGCGTACCCGTGAGGCTCGCCCAAGGTTTAGTCGAACGAAATCAGAGCGTGCGGAACGCGTCCTCGAGCACCGAAATCGCGTCGTGCAGCTGCTCGTCACTGATGGCGAGCGATGGCAGGAAACGGATCACGTTGCCCCAGGTTCCGGCGTTCAGCAGCAGCACGCCGTGCTGCGCCGCGTACGCGGTGACTGCGGTCACGGCGGCAGGGTTCGGTTCGGTGCCGCCGGAGCGCACCAGTTCGATGGCGAGCATGGCGCCGATACCGCGCACGTCGCCGATCACGTCGTAGCGCGACTGAAGCGAGAGCAACTCGGGTTTCAGCACGGACTCGATCCGCGCCGCCTCGGCCAGCAGCGAACGGCGCTCGATCTCGCCGAACACCGCGACGGCCGCTGCCGCCGCCACCGGGTTGCCCGCGAAGGTGCCCCCGAGTCCGCCGGGGTGCGAGGAGTCCATGATCTCGGCACGGCCGGTGACCCCGGCGATGGGCAGGCCGCCTGCGATCCCTTTCGCGCTGAGCACGACATCCGGCACCACACCGAAGTGTTCAGACGCGAAATAGCGTCCGGTGCGGGCCATGCCGCTCTGGATCTCGTCGGCGATGAACACGATGCCGTTGGCGGTGCACCACTCCTGCAGGGCGGGCAGGTAGCCCTCGGCCGGAACCACGAATCCGCCCTCGCCCTGGATCGGCTCGACGACCAGGCAGGCGAGGTCGCCCGCCCCGACCGACTTCTCGAGGTAGGAGATCGTGCGAGCGGCCGCGTCGGCGCCGCTGAGCCCATCGTGGAAGGGGTATGAACCGGGAGCGGTGTGGATCGACCCCGCAAACGGCCCGAATCCCGCCTTGTACGGCATCGCCTTGAAGGTCATCGCCATGGTGAGGTTCGTGCGCCCGTGATAAGCGTGCTCGAGCACGGCCACCCCGGCTCGACCGGTGTGCTTGCGTGCGATCTTGACCGCGTTCTCGACCGCCTCGGCACCCGAGTTGAGCAGCACCGTCTTCTTGGCGAAGTCGCCGGGAGTGTGCTCGGCCAGCAGCTCGGCGACGCGAACGTAACCTTCGTACGGTGTGATGGTGAACATGGCGTGGGTGAGTTCGCCCAGCTGCGCGGTCGCCGCGGCGACGACGGCCTCGTCGGTGTGCCCCACCGTCATCACGCCGATGCCGGAGCCGAGATCGATGAACTGGTTGCCGTCGACATCCACCACGATGGCGCCGTGCGCCCGCTCGACGTAGACCGGGAGGGCCGACGACACCCCGCCCGCGACCACGGCGAGCCGTCGCAGGTGAAGTGCCTGCGACTTCGGGCCGGGAACCGCTGTCACGATGCGGCGCACAGGGTCGATTGCAGTGGAGACGGGAAGAATATCGGTCATGATCGTTCGAGCCTAGCTTCGCCGGGCATAGCCTTGGGGAGTGAAGTTGGAGCACCACTACGCCGTCTCGATCGAGTGGACCGGCAACCGCGGCACCGGCACGAGCGGCTACAAGGAGTACGGGCGCGACCACGTCGTGCGTTCGGAGGGAAAACACGAGATCTCGGGATCAAGCGATCGTGCATTCTTCGGCGACACCGACCGCTGGAACCCGGAAGAGATGCTGCTCGCCGCTCTCAGCCAGTGCCACCTGCTCAGCTACCTGCACGTCGCATCGAGCAACGGCATCGTGGTCGTCGGGTACACCGACGCGGCGGACGGAACGATGGAGCAGACGGCCGATGGTGGCGGTCACTTCACCAGCGCGACGCTGCGACCGATCGTCAGCATCTCATCCGGCGACCCCGCGCTGGCGCTCGAATTGCACCACGAGGCGAGTGCGAAGTGCTTCATCGCGAGCTCTGTGAACTTTCCCGTGCTCCACGAGCCGCAGATTCTGGTCGTCAGCGAGTGAGCCGACTCATCTAGTCAGTTGGCAGTAATCGCCGACGTAGTCGAGAAGCTGGTTCTTCATCGATTGCGGTACGGCGATGGTGAACACCGCATCCTTGTACGGCCCGGCGTTGACCCGGAACGGGATGACCGTGCCCACCTTGTCCTCGGCGATCACGTGCGCCTCGCATCGGCTCGGCACCACGTCAAGCGTCAGCACCGTGGGCGACGACGCGGCGGTGAAGGTCTCATCGATGGTGCGTAGCTCGCCTTCCGTCTGGGAGAGCAGCGTGGTGTTCTGCGTGCTCAGGATCTCCACGCTGCCGGGCGCACCAGTGGGCGTGATCGTGAAGTCGATGAGGGCGTTCTGCTTGTCACCGACCGGCTCGAACCGCAGCGCGCCCGCCGCGGTGATGGTGGCCACCTTCTGGAACTCGGCCAGGCTGCAGTCCTCGGCGTGCAGTGAACTGATGGTGTGGTACGGCAGAGTCGGCGTGAGGGTCGTGGCTCCTTTCGTGCCGTCAGCTGTCGTGTAGTGAACGGTTACCACCGGTTTCGGCGTCGTAGAGGAGCAGACGCCCTTGGGGAGTGCGACCGGGAAGTCGATGGTCGACCCCGCCGGCACCTGCGACGGCGCTGAGGCCGAGGAGACCGTTTTGGTGAACCACGCCGATGAGAAGGTCGCCGAGGTCACTGTGATGGCGACTTTGCTGCGGTTGTGCACCTCGATCTGCGAGTGCCGAACCGCCAGGTCTGAACGGTATTGGAAGAACGACACGCTGAGCGGCACCGCCGGAGTCGCCGCACAGCCGGTCAGGAGCAGGGCGGCGATCGAAAAGACCGCAAGCACCGCGAGCACAGGTTTCACAACAGCCAGCCATTCTGCTCGGCGAGGAGTACCGCTTCCGTTCGATTGCCGGCGCCCGTTTTTCCGATTGCACTGGACAGGTAGTTTCGCACGGTGCCCTCCGACAGGTGCAGGTTCGCTGCGAGCACCGCGATGGACGCGCCGCTACGGGCCGCGCCGAGCACGTCGCTCTCGCGCTCGGTGAGCGGGGAGTCGCCGGTGCTGAGGCTTTCTGCGGCGAGGGTGGGGTCGACCACCCGCAATCCCTGAGCGACGCGGCGCACGGCATCCGCCAGCTGCCGTGCCGGGGTGTCCTTCACTACGAATCCGGTCGCCCCGGCCTGCATCGCTCGACGGAGGTAGCCGGGTCGTCCGAAGGTCGTCACCATCAGCACGCGGCAGGAGGGAAAATCCTTTCGCAGCGCCGTGGCGGCGGCGATGCCGTCGATCCCGGGCATCTCAACGTCCAGCAGGGCGACATCGGGCCGGGAGGCGAGAGCCGCGGTCACCACCTCGTCCCCGCGCCCCACCTCCGCGACCACGTCGATGTCGCTCTCGAGCCCGAGCAGGGCGGCGAGGGCGCCGCGTACGAGAGCCTGGTCGTCGGCGATGAGGAGGCGGATCACGCCGGCACCGGCGCGGACAGGCTTACGGCAAGACGGAATCCGCCGCTCTGCGAACGGCCGATGGTCATGCGGCCACCCGCCGCTTCCACCCGCTCGCGAAGACCGGCCAGCCCGTTGCCGTCGCTGGCAGTTTTTGAGGGCCCACTGCCGTCATCCGTCACCTCGACCGAGTCCGGTGCGAGCGCGACGCTGGCCTGCGTGGCACCGGAGTGCCTCACCACGTTGGTCACACCCTCGCGCACCACCCAGCCGAACAACTCGCGTGAACTTGCCGGCACCTGGTCGACCGCACCCGGCAGGCTGGCTCGGATGCCCGCCGCCGCCAGCGCGGACCTCGCGTTCGCGAGCTCCGCCGCCACACTCACCCCGCGGAATCCGGCAACTGTAGACCTCACGTCTGCCAGCGCTCCGCGGGCCAGGTCTTCCACATCTTCGATCTCGCGTTTCGCCGCCGCCGGGTCAGTGTCGATGAGGCGGGCGGCGAGCTCGGCCTTCACGGTCACGACGGTGAGCGAGTGGCCGAGGATGTCGTGCAGGTCGCGTGCCACCCGCGAGCGTTCCTCGGCGACGGCGAGCGTGGCCAGCTCGTGCTGCGTCGCGCGCAGCTGCGCGACGGCCAGGATCTGGCGCGCGAAGGCGGCCATCATCAGGCTGATGGACGCGACGACGAGCGGAAGTGCGTACACCCCGACACCGCGTGCGCCGTCGAGAAATTCGAACAGCACGCTGAGGCCGGCAAGCACGATCACGAACAGCACAACCCATTTCATGCGCACGAGGGTCATGGCGGCGGCGACGCCCACGTAGGTCCATACGGAGCAGACCCCGAACCCCAGGAGCGGAAATAGCGTGAATGACAGTGCGAACAGGCCGAGCGGCCCGAGAAGTCGGAGGCCAGCCGGCAGCAGGTACGTGATCGGGGGAGTGAGCAGGAAGCACAGGCCGAAGAGCGCGATGAGCGCCGTGCCGATGACGCGCTCGGCGACTCCCGGGTAAATCGAATAGAGCTCGACGCCGATGGTGACCAACCAGCCGAGCGCGACGATGGCGCCCAGCCCCCAGCGCCGCGTGCCTCGGTCCGTGAGAACCTCACGAAGGCCGGGGCGCGCGGCGCTGTCGGCGCGAAGCATCACCATGCGCGGACCCTAAACATGCACAAACCCTAGACGCGCTTCGTGTCGCGGCGGAAGGTGAG
>JAODAT010000072.1 GCA_025463565.1 Microbacteriaceae bacterium | reverse complement strand
TCGACGATCTGCTCGGCGAGGCCGAGGTAGTAGTCGAGGGTGTAGAGCTTCTCGCCCGGGTCGAGCAGGTCGGCCGTGTAGCAGAGGGCCACTTCGGCGACGGCCGTGCCGGTCTCGAGCACCGAGTCGATGGCCGGCCGCATCTGGGATACGTCGTTGAGAGCGTCGAAGATGCGGAAGATGTCGACGCCGGTGGAGGCGGCCTCACGCACGAAGGCATCCGTCACCTCGGTCGGATACGGCGTGTAGCCGACGGTGTTGCGACCACGAAGCAGCATCTGGATGGCGACGTTCGGCAACGTCTCCCGCAGTGCAGCGAGACGCTCCCACGGGTCTTCTCCGAGAAAGCGCAGCGCGACGTCGTAAGTGGCGCCGCCCCAGGCCTCGACCGAGAGCAGCCCGGGCGTCATCCGAGCGACGTATGGTGCGACGGTAACCAGGTCTTTGGTGCGCACGCGGGTGGCGAGCAGGGACTGGTGGGCGTCGCGGAAGGTGGTCTCGGTGACCGCGAGGGCGGTCTGCTTGCGCAGTGCCGACGCAAAGCCGACCGGCCCGAGTTCGAGCAGGCGCTGACGCGATCCGTCCGGTGCGGGTTCGGTGATGTCGATGTCCGGCAGCTTCAGGGCGGGGTTGATCATCCCCTCGCCGTCGCCGTTCGGGTGGTTCACGGTGACGTCGGCGACCCAGTTGAGGATCTTCGTGCCGCGGTCCTTCGACTGGTGCGTGTCGAACAGCTCGGGTCGTTCCTCGATGAACGCGGTGCTGAGGTCGCCGGCTTGGAAGGATGGATCGTCGAGCACCGCCTGCAGGAACGGGATGTTGGTCGAGACGCCGCGGATGCGGAACTCGGCCAGGCCGCGCTGGGCTCGGTGGATCGCGGCCGTGAAGTCGCGACCGCGGCAGGTCATCTTGACCAGCATCGAGTCGAAGTACGGGCTGATCTGGGCGCCGGGGTCGACGGTGCCGCCGTCCAACCGGATTCCGCCGCCACCCGGCGAACGGTAGGTGGTGATCTTGCCGGTGTCGGGTCGGAAGCCCGCTGCCGGGTCTTCGGTGGTGATGCGGCACTGGAGCGCCGCACCGCGCAGGCGCAGGTCGGACTGCTCGAGCCCGAGCTCCTTCAGCGTCTGGCCGAAGGCGATCCGCATCTGGGACTGGACCAGGTCGACGTCGGTGACCTCCTCGGTCACAGTGTGCTCGACCTGGATGCGCGGGTTCATCTCGATGAAGAAATGCTTGCCCTTACGCTCCCCCACCGTGTCGAGCAGAAACTCGACTGTGCCCGCGTTGACGTAATGGATCGACTTCGCGAATGCGATCGCATCGCGGTACATCGACTGGCGGATGTCCTCGTCGAGGTTCGGCGCCGGCGCGATCTCGATCACCTTCTGGTGGCGTCGCTGCACGGAGCAGTCGCGCTCGAACAGGTGCACGGTCTCCCCCGTGCCGTCCGCGAGAATCTGCACCTCGATGTGCCGGGGACGCACAACCGCCTGCTCGAGGAACATGGTCGGGTCGCCGAAGGCGCTATCGGCCTCGCGCATCGCTTCCTCGAGGGCCGCTCTGAGATCCGCCTTCTTCTCGACCCTGCGCATTCCGCGACCGCCACCACCGGCGACCGCCTTGGCGAAGATGGGGAACCCGATCGCGTCGGCGCCGGCGAGCAGTTCGTCGAGGTCGCGGGATGCGGGAGTCGACTTGAGCACGGGAACGCCGGCGGCAATCGCGTGTTCCTTCGCCGTCACCTTGTTGCCCGCCATCTCGAGCACATGCTGGCCGGGGCCGATGAAGGTGATGCCCGCGGCCTCTGCAGCCTCGGCCAGCTCCGGGTTCTCCGAAAGGAAGCCGTAGCCCGGGTAGATGGCGTCGGCGCCGCACTCCAGCGCGACGCGAATGATCTCCGAGACATTGAGATAGGCGGCCACCGGATGACCTTTTTCGCCGATCTGGTACGCCTCGTCGGCTTTCAGCCGGTGCATCGAATTGCGATCCTCATAGGGGAAAACGGCAACGGTTTGGGCGCCCAGTTCGAATGCGGCGCGGAATGCCCTGATCGCGATTTCACCGCGGTTGGCAACAAGGATCTTCTTAAACATTCGGTCCTTTCCCGACGACTGCCAGCATATGGCGGCCTCACGAAAGAACCCCACCCAAAATGACCACGCCACCCTGCGAACATTTAGGTTCTTTAAGACTAGTGAAGGTATCGTCTCTACTTGTGCATGTTCTCAGCGTCAGCTCCCTCAAGGGAGGGGTGGGCAAGACCACTGTGACGCTCGGCCTCACGTCGGCCGCTTTCGCCAAGGGTCTTCGCACCCTCGTCGTCGATCTAGACCCTCAGTCCGACGTGTCGACCGGCATGGACATCGACGTCGCCGGCCATCTCAATGTCGCCGACGTTCTTGCTTCTCCGAAGGAGAAGATCGTGCGCGCCGCGATCGCTCCGAGCGGCTGGACGCGCGGTCGTCCCGGCAAGATCGACGTGATGATCGGCAGCCCGTCTGCGATCAATTTCGACGGGCCGCACCCGAGCATCCGCGACATCTGGAAGATGGAAGAGGCGCTCGCGAACGTCGAGGCCGACTACGACCTCGTGCTCATCGACTGCGCGCCGTCGCTCAACGCGCTCACCCGCACGGCCTGGGCGGCGAGCGACCGTGTCACCGTCGTCACCGAGCCCGGCCTGTTCTCCGTGGCCGCTGCCGACCGGGCGCTTCGCGCCATCGAGGAGATCCGCCGCGGGCTGTCTCCCCGCCTGCAGCCCCTCGGCATCATCGTCAACCGCGCCAGGGTGCAATCGCTCGAACACCAGTTCCGCATCAAGGAACTTCGCGACATGTTCGGCCCGCTCGTGCTCAGCCCACAACTGCCCGAGCGCACGTCACTGCAGCAGGCGCAGGGCGCAGCGAAGCCGTTGCACGTCTGGCCGGGCGAGAGCGCACAGGAGATGGCGCACAACTTCGACCTGCTGCTCGACCGCGTGCTTCGCACGGCCAAGATCGGCGAATACGCCAATTTGGTGTGACGGTCTAGCTAGCGCGCGTTGCCCGGCGTTCGGCGAGTTCGTCCATGACGTCGGGACGCTCGGCATCGAGTTCGACGAGTGACGTCTCCACCTCACGCAGCACCTTGCCGACGGCGATTCCGAACACGCCCTGGCCACGACTGACCAGGTCGATGACCTCGTCGTTCGACGTGCAGAGGTAGACACTGGCGCCATCGCTCATCAAAGTGGTCTGGGCGAGGTCGTTGACGCCCGCCTCACGCAGCTGGTTGACGGCCGTGCGGATCTGCTGCAGCGAGATGCCCGTGTCGAGAAGTCGCTTCACCAGCTTGAGCACGAGAATGTCGCGGAACCCGTAGAGACGTTGCGAGCCGGAACCGGCAGCACCCCGCACCGTCGGCTCGACCAGTTCTGTGCGAGCCCAGTAGTCCAGCTGGCGATAGCTGATGCCGGCCGCACGTGCGGCGATCGCGCCGCGATAGCCCGCCGCGTCGTCGAGGTCGGGCAGGCCGTCGGTGAAGAGCAGCCCCAGGTCGTAGCGGGATTCCTCGCTACGCGAACTCGGCTCGTTCATGATCGCCTTCCACCGTGCGGTCCGCTCCAAAGCTTCAAGGAGTGGTTGATACTTGCATCGCCCACGTTACCGACCCCGGCTACCGAAGCTCCGCATTCGCGGCCAACGGTTCGGCGTGTCGGCCGGAGGAGTTTGCCAGTGTCAGTTTACGGGTCGAGTCGTGACAACGCCGAGCGAATCAGACTGGAACGCACGATCTCGAGCTGGCCAGCGATCTCACGCGCCAGTTCGGCCGCCTTTGCACGGCTGGACGCGTCTTTACGTCGCGCCACGGGAATGAGCGCGCTCTCGATCAGCCCGAGCTCACGTTCGGCCGCAGCGCGGAACCCGCGCAGGTGGCGCGGTTCGATACCGGAGCGCTGCAGTTCGACGAGCGAGCGCAGCACTGCGAGTGCCTCCTCGCCGTAGACGTCGGCCGCTGAGACAAGTGACGACGTCACGGCGTCGCCGAGAAGCTGCGGCGAGGCTCCTGCCTCACGAACCAGTTCGTCTCGCGTGAGGCGACGTTCGCCGGAGAGCATGGATGGCGTGCCGAGCACGGTCGCACCGGGCAGTTCCGGCTCGCGACCCGCATCCAGGTCGTCGAAGTATGCACGGATCACTTTGAGTGGCAGGTAGTGGTCCCGCTGCATCGTCAGCACGGCCCGCAGGCGCTCGACGTCGGGCGGGGAGAATTTGCGGTAGCCCGATTCGGTGCGCGCCGGGAAGATGAGCTGCCGCTCTTCGAGAAAGCGCAGTTTCGAGGGGGTGAGGTCAGGGAACTCCGTGGTCAGCCGGGCGAGCACCTGTCCGATGCTCAGCAACTGGGTATCACCCTTGTTGCCGGAAACACGACTACCAGGAACGTGTGCCTGGACCGACGGCCGCGCCACTACTCGGTCGCCGGTCGCGCGAGGTCGAGACGCGAGGCGTAGAAGGTCAAACGAAACTTGCCGATCTGTACTTCGGCGCCGTCATTGAGCATCGCCGAGTCGATACGGACGCCGTCGAAGTAGGTGCCGTTGAGGCTGCCCAGGTCGCGGATCTCGAAGGCGGTGCCGTGGCGGAGGAACTCGGTGTGGCGGCGTGAGACCGTCACATCGTCGAGAAAGATGTCTGCGTCGGGATGACGGCCGGCGACGGTGACATCTGAATCCAGCAGAAAACGGGACCCGGCGTTCGGGCCGCGTCGCACGATGAGCAGGGCGGATCCCGACGGAATCGCGGCGATCGCCTGCTGTTCTTCCGGGTTGATCTCGACCGGCGCGCCGGTGGCGAAGTCGTCGGCATGGATGAGGGTGGAATCGCTTTCGTCCGGCTTGTCAGCCATCGGTCACCACCCCTTTCACTCTCGATGCTTAGCGCACAAGCGTAGCTGATCCAGGGGCGCTGTCACGGCGTCGATTCTTCAATCGGAAGGCGAATCACCCGAATCGTCTCGATCAGGTAGAGCACACCGGCCCACCAGTACACGAACGCTCCCCAGAGCAGGAATCCCCAGCCGATCGGCACCGTATAGCTCGCCAACGCAGGGAAGGAAAGGCCCAGCATGAGGATAGGAATGGCGAAGAAGAGGCAGAAGGTCGCGAATTTGCCGATGTGGTGAACCGGCAGCGGTCCATAGCCGTTATTAGCAAGGAGGATGCCGAGCACGATGAGCATCACGTCGCGTGCGACGATCACGATGAACAGCCAGAGCGGCACGACTTCGCGCACGGTGAGCCCGACGAGGGCGGCGAGGATCAGCAGCCGGTCGGCCGCCGGATCGAGCAGCTGGCCGAGCCGAGTGACCTGGTTGAACCGCCGCGCAATCTGACCGTCGACGAAATCGGTGATGCTCGATGCGATGAGGAGAGCGAGCGCGACCCGGTCATGGCCTGCGAGGATCGCGATGAAGAACACCGGCACCAGCAGCAGTCGCAGGAAACTCAGAATGTTCGGCACCGTGAGAATGCGCGAGCTGATCCCGTCACCCCTTCGCTCATCCACGCGCCGAGTCTAGCCATCGCCTGAGCGGCGATAGGCTTCGAGCATGGCTCCACTCTTCGTGGCCATCTGGATTGCTGTGGCCGTCTGCGCCTTCGTCTGGATCGCCTCCCTCATCACCAAAGACACCTCCTGGGTCGACCGCATCTGGTCGATCGTGCCTGTCGTCTATGTCTGGGTGTTCGCTATTTCCGCGGGCCTGGCTGACGCCCGGCTCGATGTGATGGCCGCGCTGGTCACCATCTGGGGCGCGCGTCTCACCTTCAACTTCGCTCGCAAGGGCGGTTACAGCGGCATGGAGGACTACCGCTGGGCTGTGCTCCGCGGGCAGATGAAGCCGTGGCAGTTCCAGCTCTTCAACTTCTTCTTCATCACGATCTACCAGAACATCATCCTGTTCCTCATTGCGATGCCCGCCTTCACGGCCTACGAGAACCACACGCCCTTCACGGCGCTCGATCTTCTCCTCGCTGTGCTGTTCTTCGCCTTCACCGTCGGCGAAACCATCGCCGACCAGCAGCAGTGGAACTTCCACCACTGGAAGAAGGCGGAGACGGATGCCGGCCGCACCCCGAGCCGCAACTTCCTGCAGTCGGGCCTGTTCCGCGCCTCTCGCCATCCCAACTTCTTCTTCGAGCAGGCCCAGTGGTGGGTGCTGTTCTTCTTCGGCGCTTCCGCTGCTGGCTCGGTGCTGCAGTGGACCGTTGCCGGTCCGGTGCTGCTCACGATCCTGTTCGTCGGGTCGACGGTGTTCACGGAGAACATCTCGAAGTCGAAGTACCCGGAGTACGAGGACTACCAGCACCGCGTGTCCGCGATCATCCCGTGGTTCCCACGCCGTGCCGCTGCCGAGAAGGCCACCGCCTGACGGGTAGCGTTGCGACATGTCCTGCATCCGCTTCAACACCCCGGCACAGCGCCAGGCGATGCGCGAGCACCGGCCGACGATGCTCACGCCGGAGCAGGCCGCCGCTCAACACCCGGCTCCCCCGGTGACCGAGAGCAAGTTGGCGCGCCTGCGTCTGCTCGCCGCCGACGGCAATCCCAGGATCCGCGAGAGTGCGGCGAGCAGCTATCACCTGCCGGATGACCTGTTCGCGGTGCTTGCGCGCGATCCGGATGAGGGCGTGCGTTCCGTCGTCGCGCGGAACGAACGGACACCGTGCGACATTCTGCGTGTGTTGGCCGACGATCCGTCCGAGCGCGTGCGCGGGTTCGTCGCCCTCAATTTCTTCGTTCCGGCGGATGCCATGGACAGCCTTGCTGACGACTCCAGTGACACCGTTCGTGGCCTGGTCGCGTGGAAGCGCGACCTGGCCCTCGCTCGCTGAGCTAGTCGAAGCGCACCATGGATTCCGCCCGCGTCGACAGCTGGGTCTGGGCAGTGCGGCTCGCGAAGACCCGATCTGCCGCAACCGCCGCATGCAAGGCGGGTCACGTGCAGGTGAACGGCGAGCGGGCCAAGGCCGCGCAGCCGGTGCATATCGGCGACGAGGTTCGGCTGCGCACCGCGGATGCCGAACGAACGGTGCGCGTGTCCGCGCTGCTCGTGAAACGGGTCGGCGCCGCCATCGCGGCGGAGTCGTACGTCGATCTCACGCCTCCCGCCCCTCCGAAGGAGGAGCGGCCGATGACCTTCCTTCGCGACCGCGGCGCCGGGCGCCCTACGAAGCGCGAGCGACGCGATCTTGACAAGCTGCGCGGGCGACAGGACGACTTGTATTAACAGCGTGTGACGGTTTGGGTTCGCGCCCGCCTGAGATTCGTAAGATTCGCACATGACCAATTCCACGGCGTCCCTCACGCCAGTCCCCGCACGCATCACCACCGTCGAACCAGGCGGGATCGAAGCGATCCCGACCTCGAAGCGCCACGGGTCACCGTGGCAGCTGATCGCCACCTGGACCGCCCCGAACCTCGAGTTTGCGACGGTCTTCGTCGGCGTCATCGCCATCGCATTCTTCGGCCTCGGCTTCTGGCAGGCCATGGCGGCCATCGTGCTGGGTAACGCGCTGGGAGCCCTGACGCAGGGTGTGCTCTCCACCTGGGGGCCGCGTGAGGGTCTCGCCCAGCTCGTTCTGAGTCGAACTGCCTTCGGCAGCAGGGGCAACATCCTGCCGTCCGCGATCAACGCGCTGGTCGCCGGCCTCGGTTGGTTCGCCGTGAACTCGGTCAGCGGCGCCTTCGCGCTGGCAACGCTCACCGGGATCCCCGTGGTCGTCGCGCTGATCATCGTCGTCGCGATCGAGATCGTGGTCGCGTTCATCGGTCACGACCTCATCCAGTTCTTTGAGCGCTACTCCACCTATGTGCTCGGCGCGATCTTCATTGTCGCGACGGTGACCGTCTTCCTGCACGCGAACCTCGGTTTCGTGCAGAAGGGCGGAAGCAACTTCTCCTTCGCCGGATTCACCCTGGCGACCGGTGCGGCATTCGGGTACGCGGCCGGCTGGAACCCGTACGCGTCCGACTACAGCCGCTACCTCAAGGCGTCGACGAACAAGGTCAAGATCGGTGTCGCCGCCGGGCTCGGCAACTTCGTGGCCTGCACCGTGCTCATGGCGGCGGGGGCCGCCGCAACCACCATCGCGTTCAAGGAGAGCGACCCCACCGGATCGTTCGTGTCGAGCATGCCCATCGTCATTCGGGACCTGACACTGGTCGCCATCGCCATCGGCGCCATCGCGGCGAACGCATTGAACGTCTACTCCGGCGCGATGTCGTTCCTTGCTGCGGGGATCAAGATCCCCTTCGCCCTGCGACGCGCGATCATCGCGGCGCTGTTCGGTGTCGTCGGGTTCTTCATCGCCTGGAGTGCGATCCCCGATGCCGGCACCAAGTACACCGGCTTCCTGCTGGTGATCGCCTACTGGATTGCGCCGTGGCTCGGTGTCGTCTTCGTCGACCGCTGGCTGCGCCGGGGCACGGCGATCGCCGCCTTCATTCCCGACAAGGCCAGGTACCGGAATCCGGCGGGAATCATCGCGTTCGTGGTCGCCACGGCCGTGTCCGTCTGGCTGTTCGCGAACCAGTACGGCTACTATCAGGGCCCGGTCGCGGTCTCGACGGGCACCGACCTGACCGCCCTCGTCGGGTTCGTGCTGGCGGCCGTGCTGTATTTCGCGCTTTTCAAGGCCTTCAAACCGAAGCTCGGTGGCCCGATCGCCGACGAGCCCGACCTGATCGTCGGGGTCGACGCCGCGGACTCGGTGGCGTGACCCTCTACGCGACGGACGCCGAGAAACTCGCGGTAGCGCGAGCCGAAGCCGAGAGGGGTGCCGCCGAGGGCGGCATCCCGATCGGCGCTGCGCTGTTCTCCGCGGACGGCACACTTCTCGGCAGTGGACACAATCGCCGGGTGCAGGACGGCGACGCGGCGATGCACGCCGAGACGAACGCCTTCCACAACGCGGGTCGCCAGCGAAGCTACCGCAACACGGTGATGGTGACCACCCTTTCGCCGTGCTGGTACTGCTCGGGGCTGGTGCGCCAGTTCGGCATCGGTCGCGTCGTGGTGGGCGACGACCAGAGCTTTCTCGGCGGCCAGGATTGGCTCGCGGAGAACGGGGTCGACGTGACCGTCGTCAACGATCCCGGGCTGATTTCGATGATGGGCGACTTCATCGAGGCGAACCCGGCGCTCTGGAACGAAGACATCGGCGAGGACTAGCGCGCGGCCGCCGCTATGCGATCCGCGCGCTCGCCAAGAATGGTGAGGAGGTCGGGGTCACCTCGCAGTTCGAACGCGATGTCGTTCGGAATCCAGGCGAGCACCCCCAGCACGAGTTCAGGGGTTTCCGCGCTCACCGGCCAGCGCGTTGTTTCGGTCCCTCTGCGACCGCACCCTCCGACCAGCGACCGAAGCGCTCGACCATGCGCTCGAGGGGCAGGTCGAGTATCGCCTCCACCCGATAGCGCTTGCTCAGCGATTCGACGGATGCCATGACATACGCGGCCGGGTCGGGCGCCGGCAACGGCCGGGGCGAGAAATTCAGCCTGGTCGCGAACAGCTCGCTCAACCGGTCGACGCGGAACGTTCGCCAGCCACCCCGTTCCAGATCCCAGCACAGCAGAAACCAGCGCTGGCGTACCGCGACCAGCGCGTACGGCTCGACCACGCGGCGGGTCTCCACGTCGCCCGAACGGTAACGGAAACGCACACGCTCATGGTCCCGACAGACGAGAGCCAGTTGCCCCAGCAGTTCGGCGGCGACCGGGATCGCGTCGGGCGTAGCCGGACGACTCAGGCTGGAAAGGGCCGCAACGCGTTCGCGAACAGGCGCGGGCAGTACCTGCTCGAACTTCGCCAGCGCGCCAGCAGCCACCTGTTCCGCATCCGCAATCCCCTGTTCGGCGGCAAGGCGGAGCCCGATCGCCATGGTGACCGCCTCCGCGTCGGTGAGCAGCAGGGGCGGAACGGAGGAGCCGGCTTCGAGGCGGTATCCGCCGGCAGTGCCGCGCGTGGTCTCGATGCGGTAGCCGAGGTCCCGCAGCCGCTCGACGTCGCGGCGGAGCGTGCGGTCGGTCACTTCGAGGCGACGCGCGAGCTCGGGCCCCGCCCACTGCCGGTGGCTCTGCAGCAGGTCGAGCAGCGCGAGCACGCGGGCGGCAGACATCTGTCAATTTTCACGCAAATCAGGACAGAAATAGTCCTGATTCCTTAATAGCTTTGACGAAGCGGATCGGCCGCGACCGAGAGGACCTTCCGATGGATTTCAAGATCGAGCTCATTTTCATTCCGGTGACGGACGTCGACCGCACCAAAGCCTTCTACGTCGACCAGGTGGGATTCGTCGCCGACTTCGACCACACCGTCAACGAGAACATCCGTTTCGTGCAGCTCACGCCGGTCGGCTCGGCCTGCTCGATCGCGTTCGGCACCGGCATCACCGACATGGCGCCGGGCAGCCAGCGCGGCATCCAGGTGGTGATCGACGACGCGGACGCGTGGTTCGAGCACCTCACAGCCAACGGAGTCGACCCGACACCGGTGCAAGAACTTGCCTGGGGCCGCTTCGTCACCTTCGACGACCCGGACGGCAACCGCTGGGCACTGCAGCAGCTGCCTCAGCGCCCGTAAGACGCTACTTGCTAGTGACCGGGCCGAGCACTCCAAGCGCGTACTCGGCCAGCTCGTCGATGCCCGCATCGGTGAGCGGCTCATGAGCGACGTATGCGGCGTGGAACAGGGGCCCGATGATCAGCTCGTACTGGGTCACCGATACCGACGCGACGTGCTGTTCGAATTCGGCCCGGCCGCGGGTGGCGATCACCTTCAGAGCTTCGACCGCTTCCGGCTCGCGAACCGCACGCGCGATCAGCATCGAGAACGCGATGGCGGTGAGCGGATCACCCATTCGATCGCGCGCCATCCTCAGCAGTGCGGTGAGGCGCTCGCGGGGCGACAGCGACTGCAGGTCGGTGTCGTCGTCGAGGAAAACGAAGGTCACCGCCTCGGCGATGAGCTTGTCGATCGAGCCCCAGTGCGTATACAGGGTGCGCCGCGAGACCTGGGCTTCGGCGGCGAGTGAGGTGAAAGTCATCGCCACGGGGTCGGAATCGGTGAGCATGGTGCGCGCCACCGCGAGAACGTGAGTGCGCGTCCGCTGGATCCGAGGGTCGGCCATCCGCCCAGTGTAGATCGGTAGCGGCTGAGCCAGTGGCGAATTCAGACTTCGGTGGGAACAAGCCTGAAGATGCGCAGGATCCTCCCGGACGACCGCTCGTACCCGCGGTAGCCGGGCCACTGGTTCTCGATGAACGCCCAGACGGCCTCACGCTCCTCGTCTCCGATCATGGTGGCGCGCACATTTATCCGCCTGCCTTTGATCGTCACAGAGGCATCCGGACTCTTCTGCAGGTTCACGGTCCAGGCCGGGTGGGTGTCGCGCGCGAAGTTGCTTCCGGTCACCAGCATCCGGTCACCCTCCGGCACGTACATCAGCTCGGTGTCGCGTTCGACCCCCGACTTCGCGCCGATCGTGTGCAGAACGAGCGAGGGTACCAGATAGCCGCTCAGCGGGCGGTTGCTGCGGGTCAGCGCCGCCGTGGCCTTTTCGAGCGGCGGCATGATGGCGGGCCCGACGGTGCGAAAGAATTTCGTGCGCGAGAATCGCGAGACAGCGACGCGGACGCCGCGCTTGACGGAGGGCACCCGATCAGCCGTCGTACGCGGCCTGCAGGGCCGCGATATCGATCTTGCTCATCGCCATCATCGCCTGCATCGCGCGACCGGCACCCTCGCTGTCCGGTCCGGAGAGAAGCTGCCCGAGCACCGGCGGCACGATCTGCCACCACAGGCCCCAGCGATCCTTCACCCATCCGCACGGACCCGCCTCGCCGCCATCGGCGGAGAACGCATCCCAGAGCCGATCGATCTCGTCCTGCGTGTCGGCCCGCGTGAACAACGAGATCGCGTCGGTGAAGGGATGCCCCTGGCCGGCGTTCATCGCCTGGCACTCGAGGCCGTCGAGCACGAAGCTCACGCCGAACGTCTTACCGTCGGGGTACCGCGTCATATTCGTGATCGAGGAGTTCTCGAACAGGGAGACGTAGAACTCGACGGCCTGCTGGGCCTCGGAGTCGAACCAGAGAAATGGACTGATGCGCGACATGGGACTACTTCCGTCTCTCGATGATGCCGCGGACATACGCGGCCTGGCCGGCGTGCTGGAGCTCGTCGCTGAGAATGCTGACCAGCCGCACTCCGAGAGTGACCGCCGGCGTGAACCGGGTGTCGACCACGCGGTCGAGGTCGGCGTCGGCCAGGCCGTTGAGGTAATCGACGGTGCGCTGGTGCGCGGCATCGTAATAGCCGAGAAGCAGGTCTCCGCTGACGCGCACTGCACCGACATCCTGCGAGGTCTGCCCGTAGCCCGAGGCCTTGTCGTCGAACGGCAGGGCGAACTTCGCCGACCATCCGCCCGAGACCCAGAGCTGCTCGTCGGATGCGGCGCCGGCAATGCTGCCATCCTCCACCCGGGTCAGATGCCAGACCAGCCACGCGATGGTGTTGGCGTCGTCATCCACCCTCGCGGCGAGCTGGTCGATGGTGAAGCCGCTGGTGACGCGTTCGACCAACTCCCTGATTCGGCCGAATGCGTCGATAAGAAGTTCAGCGCTGGTAGCCATGGCGAGAACGCTACTCGCCCACGGGGAATAGCGGGGCGGTTCCATGCGCTTGCATACAGCGTGAAGAAGAAGATCGGGTTCCTGTCGTTCGGCCACTACCAACCGGTGCCGGGCTCGGTCGCCCGCACCGCTCGCGATGCCCTGGTGCAGAGCATCGAACTGGCCGAAGCCGCCGAAGAACTCGGCATCGATGGTGCCTTTGTGCGTGTGCACCACTTCGCCCGGCAGCTCGCCTCCCCGTTCCCACTGCTCGCGGCCATGGGCGCACGCACGACGAAGATCGAGATCGGCACCGCCGTCATCGATATGCGCTACGAGAACCCGCTGTACATGGCGGAGGATGCCGCCGCCGCGGATCTGATCAGCGGTGGCCGCTTGCAGCTCGGCGTGAGCCGAGGATCACCGGAGAGCGCCCTCGATGGTGCGCAGTCCTTTGGATATCTGCCCGCCGAAGACCAGACGGATGCCGACATGGCCCGCGCGCACACCGAACTGTTCCGCGCCGCGATCGATGGAGCCGGGGTTGTGCTGTCCAATCCGCAGATGACCGGCCAGAGTCGTCCGCTCGCGATCGAGCCGCAGTCACCCGGTCTTTCCGAGCGCATCTGGTGGGGTTCCGGAACGCGGGCCACTGCCGTCTGGACGGCGGAGCACGGCATGAACCTGATGAGCTCGACGCTGCTCACCGAGGACACCGGGGTGCCGTTCGACCAGCTTCAGGCCGAACAGATCGCGCTGTACCGCGCGGCCTGGAAGGAGGCCGGCTGGGAGCGCGAACCTCGCGTCTCGGTCAGCCGCAGCGTGATCCCGATCGTCTCCGACCTCGACCGCCAGTACTTCGGCGGGCGCTCCGCAGAGAACGAAGACCAGGTCGGCCATCTCGACGGCGGCCTCGCCCGGTTCGGCAAAAGCTACACCGGCGAGCCCGACGCGATCGCCGAGGAACTGGCGAAGGATGCCGCGGTGCAGGACGCGGACACCATCCTGCTCACCGTTCCCAACCAGCTCGGCGTCGAATACAACGCCCGCCTGCTCGAGACGATCGCCAAACACGTCGCACCGGCGATCGGCTGGTCGCCCGCGAGCTGACGCCGCGTGACGGAGGGTCGTGCGACGCTGTGCGTGCAGTCTCATCTCGGCGGCGCGGTTCCCCCGTGCGCTCGACCGAACATGAACACCCAACGAAGGCAATGCGATGTCGCTAGACCCGTCTCCTCACGCACCGAGTGATTTTGACTTCATGTTCGGGGACTGGACAGTTCGCCACCAACGACTGCGCAGCATCCTCTCGGGCTCCGACGAGTGGTACGAGTTCGACGGCCTCTCGTCGACCTCGAGCATTCTCGGTGGCTACGGCAATCTTGAAGACAACCTCCTCAATCAGCCCGACGGCCAGTTTCGCGCCGTTGCCCTTCGCTCGTATACTGCCGTTGCTGATGGCGGCACAGGCGCGGACGGCGGACAGTGGAGCATCTGGTGGCTCGACGGCAGAAACCCGACTTCTCTGGACACTCCCGTGAGAGGCGCGTTCCGCGACGGGATCGGCACGTTCTTCGCCGAGGATGTTCTCAACGGTCGACCGATCCGCGTTCGTTTCGTCTGGGACTCGACACTCGACGAGCCGACCTGGGAGCAAGCTTTTTCATCGGACGACGGAGAAAGGTGGGAGACGAACTGGAAGATGCAATTCACCGCCGCATAACGGCTGCTTCCTCGGCGAGCTGACTCTAGGGTTGGGGCATGGTCACCATCGCCCCCGTCACCCCTTCTGACCGCGCCGAGTGGCTCGCCCTCTGGAACGGCTATCTGACGTTCTACGAAACCGAGCTCGACGAGGCGACGACCCAATCGACGTTCGCGCGGATCACGACACCGGAATCGGGGATCAACGCGGCAATCGCGCGGGACGATTCAGGCACAGCGATCGGGCTCGTGCACTGGCTCACCCATCTGGCCACCTGGACAACCACTGACTACTGCTACCTGGAAGACCTGTTCGTCTCGACGAATGCGCGTGGACTCGGAACGGGGGCTGCGCTGATCGAGCACGTTCGCGAGTGGGCTGTCGAACACGGCTCATCGAAGCTCTACTGGCTGACAGCCGAGACCAATGCGGTGGCGCGTGGACTCTACGACCGGGTCGCGACTCGCAGCGGTCTCATCCAGTACCAGATCGCGCTCTGACCGTGCCAGCGACCACCGCAACCGAACTGATGCGCTCCCGCTACGACGCATACGTACGACTCGACGCCGCCTACCTGTTGGAGACCTGGCATCCGTCGACCCGCCCGCCGAAGCTGGTGCTCGACCCGCAAATCCAGTGGGTGCGCCTCGACATCCTCAGCGCAACGGGCGGTGGCTTTCTCGACACGGAGGGAACCGTAGAGTTCATCGCCTACTACCGCGGAGGCGAGCAGCACGAGCTGTCACGGTTCGTGAAGGTCGACCGGCGCTGGCTCTACGTCGACGGCGACTGATCGGGCGGTACCGGGCGCCCAAGCACCCTCGGCGCGATCACCCAGACCGAGATCGCCCCGACCGCCGCGCGGATTCCGGCGAACAACAGCACCCACCAGCCGACCGTGTTGCCGCCGACCAGCAGCAACACGCCGATCACCACCAGCGCCGCGTCGGCGATGAACGGCAGCTTCAGCCAGAACATCAGCCGGCGCGTCGGGTCCATGTGGCCAGTGTGCACCCTCGCGTGCAAAGCTCGGAGCATGCCAACGCACGACGTCGTGAACCAGGTTCCTCCACGCATCGAGCTCGACGAGTTCGCCAGCAACACTCCGCTGGTCGAGGCGGTCGAGCGCTACGACGCGAGCTGGGCGCTCGATGAACTCGGCGCCGTCGGGCGCTACGTCGGCACGGAGGACTTCCAGCACGACGCCGAGCGCGCGAATCGCATCGAGCCGGAACTCCGCACGCACGACAGGTACGGCAACCGCATCGATGAGGTCGAGTACGACGGCTCGTACCACCGCATCATCCGGGCGGCCGTGGCTGCCGGCGCGCACACCGCCGCGTGGGCCGATCCGAAGCCGGGGGCGAACGTCGCGCGCGCCGCCACCTTCATGCTCTTCGCACAGGTCGAGCCCGGCCACGCCTGCCCGATCTCGATGACCCACGCCGCCGCTCCGGTGATCGCCGAGTCCGGGTTCGCCGGACAGTGGATGCCGCGCCTGCTCAGCCGCGACTACGACGGCGACCTCGGCTCCCCCGCGAAGTCGTCCGCCCTGTTCGGCATGGCCATGACCGAGAAGCAGGGCGGGTCGGATGTGCGCGCCAACACCACGCAGGCCGTCCCGAACGGCGACGGCTCTTACCTGCTGACCGGGCACAAGTGGTTCTGCAGCGCGCCGATGTCCGACGGTTTTCTCGTGCTCGCCCAGGCACCCGGGGGTCTGAGCTGCTTTCTCGTTCCGCGCGTTCTGGACGATGGTTCGCGGAACGTCTTCCGCATCCAGCGCCTCAAAGACAAGCTCGGCAATCGGTCGAACGCGTCCAGCGAGATCGAGTTCGAGGGCACGGTCGGCTTCCTGCTCGGCGAAGAGGGCCGCGGCGTCCGTACGATTCTGGAGATGGTGAACGGCACCCGCCTCGACTGCATCTTCGGATCGACCGCGGGCATGCGCCAGTCGACGGCCGAAGCCCTCTGGCATGTGCGGCATCGGTCGGCGTTCGGCGCGCTGCTCGTCGACCAGCCGGCGATGACCGCTGTCGTCGCCGACCTCGCGCTGGAAACGGAGGCCGCCACCGCGACGGCGATGCGGCTGGCCCGCGCGGCGGACGCCGACGCGTCGGATGCCGATCGCGCCTTCAGCCGGCTCGGCACCGCGGTGAGCAAGTACTGGATCTGCAAGCGCGGACCCGGCCACGCCTACGAGGCGCTCGAATGCCTGGGCGGCAACGGCTACACCGAGGCATTTCCGCTGGCACGGCGATACCGCGAACAGCCGGTGATGGCCGTCTGGGAGGGATCGGGCAACGTGATCGCCCTCGATGTGC
>JAODAT010000135.1 GCA_025463565.1 Microbacteriaceae bacterium | reverse complement strand
GCCGCTCAGGCGGCGACGATGCGACGCGCGCCGGCCTCGAACTGCTCGAGGTCGCCGGTTTCGCCTGCGCGGTATGCTCGCCGGCCGATCACCCACTGGTAGAACAGGAACCCCGCGAGGGCGACCGTTCCGATGCCGATCTTCACGGGCCACGGCCACGGCTGCCGCGTGACCACGCCCTCGATGATGCCGGAGACGAGGAGCGACAGCGTGAGGCCGATCGCCACCGTGAACAGCGCACGACCCTGCTCTGCAAGCGCCTGTGCCCGCGAACGCGCCCCCGGCGCGATCCAGGCCCAGAAGATGGCGAGCCCGGCCGCCCCCGCGGTGAAGAGCGAGTAGAGCTCCAGCTGGCCGTGCGGTGCGATGTACAGGAAGAAGATGTCGAGCCGGCCGTGCGTGCCCATCAGTGCGCCGTCCATGCCGAGCCGCTGGGCGTTCTGGAAGAGAAGGTATGGCGCGTAGACGCCGATGATTCCGAACGCGATGCATTCCACGGCGATCAGCGCGTTGTTCGTCCAGACCTGGCCGGTGAAGGAGGATGGCGTGTGATCGGAGTAGTAGTTCACGAAGTCCTGGTTGACGAACTGGTCGCGCTGGGCCGCCGTGCCATAGTGCGAGAGCACGCCCGGCGTACTGGCCGCCCACACCCCGTAGAGCACCGCGATGATGCCGGTTGCCACCACGATGGCGAGGCACAGCCAGCGCAGCCGATACAGGGCTGCCGGAAGCTGGAGCCCGAAGAACTGCGGCAGCTGGCTGGCGAGATTGCGGCCGGTGCCGGTGAACCGCAGCCGGGCGCGCGACAGGCCGAGCGAGAGCCGCTCACCCTGCGCGGACTCACCGACGGTGGTCTTGATGGCGGACAGGTCGGTCGCGCCCGACTGGTAGCGCTCGATGAGGTCGTCCGCCTCGTCCCCGGTGAAACGCCGCTTCGCACCGAGCCGGGCGAGGTCATCCCACTCCGTGCGGTGTGCTGCCGAATACGCGTCGAGGTCCATCTGCTTGAATACTACGCATGCAGACCGAGCTGATCGATGACGGCTCCGAGGTGATGACCGGCGAGGCGGTCGGGCTCGACCTGCGACCGACCGGGTTCGTGCTGCGGGCCGCAGGGGCCATCATCGATTTCGTGGTCTACATCGGCCTCTGGATCCTGGTGCTCCTCGGCCTCAACTCGCCCCTGCTGTCCCCGCTGTTCGACGATGCGAGCGCCGCCGCCGCGAGCATCGCCGCCCTGGTGTTCTGCGTGCTCATCGTGCCGATGGCGGTCGAAACCGCCACCCAGGGCAAGTCCCTGGGACGCCTCGCGGTCGGCACCCGCATCGTGCGCGACGACGGCGGATCGATCTCGCTGCGCCACGCCTTCGTGCGCGCGCTGATGGGCCTGATCGAGATCTACGGGACCCTCGGCGGCATCGCCGCGTTCGTCGCCCTGCTCAACTCGCGGTCGAAGCGGCTCGGCGACCTGCTGGCCGGCACTTACAGCCAGAACGAGCGACCCGCGCGCGTCGTGCCCCTCGACTGGACGATGCCGCCGGAGCTCGCCGCCTGGTCGCTCACGGCGGACGTGGCGCGGATGCCCGACGGCCTGTCCCGCAGGATCGTGCAGTTCCTGCAACAGGCCGCCCGCCTCACGCCGGCGTCACGTCAGCGTCTGGGCGCCGAGCTGTCGCGGGAGGCGTCGGCCTGGGTCTCGCCGGTGCCGATCGCTCACCCGGAGGCGTTCCTGGTCGCCGCGACCCTCGTGCGCCGGCAGCGCGAGACGAAGGCCCTGGCGCTTCGCGCGCAGCGGCTGAGCGAGCTCGAACCGGTGCTGACCGGACTCCCGCGCGGCTTTCCCGTGCGCTAGGGCCGGGCGCTGTCGTTCCAGTACGGATCCAGGAGCAGTCTCGTGTTCCAGCGCTCGCGCAGCACCTGGATTTCCCAGGGTTGCACGGTCGCGTCCCTCGTCTTCGATTCGAAGTGAAAGAGCTTCGCGTCGGGCGTGAATACCGCCGACCGGCCGAGCATCCCGAGCTTCAGGCAGAGGTCGACATCGTTGAAGTTGCCAGGGAGGTCGGGAGACATGCCTCCGACTCGCCAGAAATCATCGGCCGAGAGCAACGCACACGCAGCTGTGACGCCGGACACCTCCCGCGTGATCCCGAACGACCCCGGCGGGTTGGAGTGACCCGGGTCACCGATGTGACCCGCCCAGCTGCGCTGGTAGAGCTGTCCCGCGTGCTGCACCGTGCCGTCCTCGAAGAAGAGCAACGCGCCCGTGACCCCCACCCCCGGCTGCTGGGCGAGCCCGAGCATGGCGCCCAGCCAGTCCGATTCGATGACCTCCACATCGTCATTGAGTAGGAGCAGGTACCGGCCGGACGCATGGATCGCACCCGCGTTGATCTTGGCCGAGAAGTTGAACGGCCGCGAGTATCGAACGAGGCGCACGCGGTGGTTGTCCGTGGCGAGCACCTCGTCGATCGCGCTCTGTGGCGTCTCGTCGTCCGCGACGATCACAATCTCGATGTTCGGGTACGACGTCGATTCGACCAGGCCGCGCACGGCCCTCGTCACGAGTGGCCCCCCACTTCCGCGGACCTCTGCGCTGGATCCCCGCGTGGGGATGATGACCGACACCAGGGGTTCGGCGATGACGTCGTAGCGCACCCGGCGACTCCCGTCCTCGCGCCGTTCCACCGAACCGCGCACGGCTCGCGCGGCCAGGGCTCGCGTCACCGCGTCCGGCTCGGCCGAATGCGGGGATTCGACCGCCGGGAGAACAGACAGCACCTCGGGCACCCGAACCACTCGCTCGGGCGCGCCGTCGTAGCGCAGCGCGAAATCGTATCCGTGGATCCCGTCCGCTGCGGGATCGAAGCCGCCAACGGATCTCATCCACGCCACCGACATCACCACCACCGGCCCCAGGTAGTTCTGCTCGCGAAGGCGCAGCGGGGAGAAGGCGGGGCGCAGCACGCGCACTTCGTCGGTCGCGTTCACCGTGCTGTCGCCGTAGAGCAGGTCAGGATCGAACCGCGTGATCACCGACCCGAGGAGCGCGAGCGCCCCGGGCGCGAGCCGCGCGGGCGACTGCAACCACAGCACGTGGGTCGCGTCCGTCTTCGCGAGCCGAGCATTTGCGCTCACCGCGGTCTCGTCATCGGACGACCAGGTCTCGATCAGGATGGGCGCGCTCACCTTCGCCGACGAAGCCGGCCAACGATGCGGGAGGGCCTCGTGATCGCGTTCCCCAGCCGCCAGGCGAGCGATGACTGCATGCGCACGACCTCCTGCTCTGCCGAGAGGACATTGCTGGGGGCTCGGCCCCCGGCGCTGTACTCGGCGAGGCGCGCCTCAAGTCCGCGTACGCGATCGAGCAGCGCCAACTGATCCTCGAGCCCGAGCGCGCGCGGCGCGCCGGCTTCTTCCGCCTCTTCGGCATGCCAGGAATCAGGCACGGGTCCGGTCATCGCATACCGCTCTCTCGCACGTCGATCTCGTAATTGTACGGCGACTGCGCGACCGTCATCTCGATGTCGGCTCATCGCGCGCGGCGCACGGATAATAGGACGATGCCCGCCGCCGAAAGAGTGATCGCCGTGATCCCAACCTTCGGTCCTGACGGGGAGCTGGTCGGTCGCGTGCGGTCGCTGTCACGTCAGGTGGATTCGGTCATCATCGTGGACGATGGCAGCAGCGCCGAGTCGGCGCCGGTGCTCGCCGCGATCATCGAAGCGGGATTCGAGGTCGTCACCAGTACGCACAATCGCGGCATCGCGGCCGCTCTCAACACCGGCTGCTCGCTGGCACTCGAACGCGGTGCAGCCTTCGTGCTGACTGTCGACCAGGACACGGAACTCGCCGAGGACTACGTCCAGAGGAGCCTGTCCGCGTTCGCTGCGCCGCACCTGGGCATGCGCGTCGGCCTCGTCGCCGCCGACATCATCAACGACGCTCCCTCGATCCCAGCGTCGTATTCGGAGACGGGCCTGGGCATCGTGCTCGAGGCGATCCAGTCGGGCCTGCTGATCAGCAGGGAGTGCCTGCTCGAGTGCGGTCTCTTCGACGCCCGGCTCTTCATCGACGCTGTTGACACCGAGTTCTGCCTGCGAGTCGCCGACCATGGCTTCACGACCGTGGTCGTCCCGGGAACACGCATCATCCATGCGCTCGGCGAGCAACTGCCCTACCGCCCGTTCGGCGTGCAGCGAATGCGCGACGGGAGGCCGGTCGCGTTCGAGTACCACCGGCCATTCCGGCGCTACTACATCGTGCGCAACAACCTGGACCTGTACCTGCGATACCTTCGGACCAGGCCGCGATGGGTGCTCTCCTCCGTGCGTCGCGAAATCGACCCGACACTCAAATCGCTCGCGTCCGGACCCGATCGCAGCGGAGCCTGGCTCGCGCTGCTCGTTGGAGCAGCGCACGGGCTGGTCAGGCGACGCGGTCGGCTCTCCCCCGGACTACAGCGCGCTCTGACCCGATCACGCTGACCGATGCATTTCGGCATCGAAGTCGCGAATGAACGTGGCCGCCGAATCGTCCCAGCTGCTTCCGCCGACCGACTGGGCGATCCTCGCGGAGTGCTCAATCGCATCCGGACGATCCACCACGGAGATCAGCCGCTCGGCGATCGCCTCGGGTGACATGGGAACGTATTCCACATGGGGGCTGTCGAACACCTCGCGGGTGTTCGGCGCATCGTTCACGACCGGAACAACCCCGCTGGACATCATCTCCATCGGCAGGAGGGACATGTTCGTCAGTGACAGCACGAGGCCGGCCGAGCAGCGATTGTAGATGTCGTTCAGAGCCGTGACATCGACGGCGCCGTGGTTCACATGGACGAACGGAACGTCGTAGCCGGACATATCCCAGCCGACGAGGTTGATGACGATGTCTGGACGTCGGCGGTGCAGTTCGACGAGTGCGAGCAGCCCGAACTCCGTCGCCCTCCGCGGGGTGGGGGGACGCACGTAGAACACAATCTCACCGCGCGGACCCTTCCCGATTCTGCGATAGGTGCGAGTGTCGACCGCGAAGTCGAACGGGTCGCACGCCATCCCGTACTCGTCGCCGAGTTTGCGCGCGAGCCAGCGCCCTGCGGTGATTCCGTGGAACCCGAATCGGTAGCTGTTCTCTGCCAGCACGTAGTCGCTGCCCGCTGCAAAGAAGTACGGCTCGAAGTCCTGGGAGAAGTAGAACCGCTTCGCGTCACCCGGATAGCGGTAGGCAGCGTACGCGGACTCCCAGTCCGAAGCAACAACGGCGTCGTAACCCTCATCGAGCCCGCGCGCCGGGTCGTACATGTTCATGTCCCCCGCCAGGTCGGGATACCCGCCAGCGGCGCGCATCATGCGGCGAATGTGCTCCACATTGACCGCGGGATACTTCCCGGCTGAATACAGGTAGACGGTCACACTGTGACCCGCCTGTTCCAGGAACTTCACGAACCGGAACGCATTCTGGTGCCCACCGCTCGTCCTACTCGGTGGGCTGATGATCCAGGCGACCCGGTACCGCCCGTCTCGACCCGACCGCGGCACGGTGTTGAACCGCTCCCTGAGGGTCCAGTCGACGGCGAGGGCGTCCTCACGATGTATCGTCGCGAGCGGCTCATTCGAGGGAGCGAAACGATTGGTCAGCCATTTCGCGCTGCGCCAGCCGAACGACCTGAAGCCTTCGGATCGAATCGTCTCAATCGCTCTCGCGGCGACGCTCATACGATCGAACTCGGGGACACCTGACTCACTAGAGCAAAGTTACCGCAGAGGCACGAACGACCTCGTCGCATCGATGACTCTGCTTACGAAACTCTCAGGCATCCCGGCCCACAATGGAAGGCGCACGAGCCGGCGCGAGAAGTCTTCGCTCTGGCCGAGCGGACGGAGAGTACGGCCGTAGCGCTGGCCCGCAGCGCTCGTGTCGAGCGGAACATAGTGGAAGGTCGCCTGCACGCCCTGCGCGCGCAGTGAGTCAATGAATTCGGTCTGCATGCTCCAGTCGGGAAGCAGCAGGTAGAACAGGTGTGCAGCATGGATGCCGCCCGGCGGGTCCATGAGCACGACACCGCGGGCGTCCGCCCATTCGGCCAGCTCGCTCGAGTAGCGATTCCAGACCGCGTGCCGCAGGCGCTGGATCTCGTCGAACTCGGCCAGTTGCGAGTCGAGCACCGCGGCGTTCAGTTCGCTGGGAAGGTAGCTCGAACCCCACTCAACCCAGCTGTACTTGTCGATCTGGCCGCGCAGGAACTGCGAGCGGTTGGTGCCCTTCTCCCGCATGATCTCGGCGCGTTCGACGAGAGCGAAATCGTTGATGAGCAGCGCGCCGCCTTCGCCGGAGTGCACGTTCTTGGTGTCGTGGAAGCTCTGCACGGCCAGCACGCCGGCCGTGCCGAGCCCGGGCACGCCGAGACCGTGCGCATTGTCTTCGATGAGCGGCAGGCCGTGGTCGCGCGCGATGGAGGTGAGCGACGGCAGGTCTGCCGGCATTCCGCCGTAATGCATGATCGAGATCGCGCGGGTGGCCGGCCCGATGGCTTCGAGCACCTGCGCGGGATCGATGCTGCCGGTGGCCTGGTCGATGTCCACGAAAACGCAGCGTGCCCCGGTGCGCGCCACGGCATCCGCCGCAGAGGGGAAGGTGAAGCTCGGCAGGATGACCTCGTCCCCCACGCCGATGCCGAGGAGTGAGGTCGTCATCTCCAGGGCGTGCGTGGCCGAGGTGGTAAGCAGAACCTGTCCGGCTCCGGTGATCTCGCGAAGGCGTGAACTGGCCGACGCGGTGAACGGGCCGTCGCCGTGAGAATGGTCGGAGGCCAGCACCGCGGCAAGATTGCCGAGCTCCTTCGCGGACCGGTACGGGCGCGAGAACGGTATGAGCTCCCGCTCTGTCACAACCACTTCGCCTCGCTCCATCGCCGGCCCTCCCCGGCCTTCGGGTGGCGCGGTCAGCCCATCTTACGAGGTGGCACCGTCGCGCTCACTACCACTCAGAGCCCCAATTTTGTCAGGAGCCAGCTGAGAGAGCGATAAGAGTATTTCAGTAGCGGTAGTGATCCACTTTGTACGGTCCGGCCCGGTTCACCCCGAGGTACGCGGCCTGCTCGTCCGTCAGAACCGTCAGCTTCACACCCAGCGCATCGAGGTGAAGACGTGCCACTTTCTCGTCGAGATGCTTCGGGAGCACGTGAACGGCGATGTCGTAGTTGTCACCGTGCGCGAACAGCTCGATCTGGGCGAGCACCTGGTTGGAGAACGAGTTGCTCATGACGAACGACGGATGCCCGGTGGCGTTGCCGAGGTTCATCAGGCGCCCCTCGGAAAGCACCAGCACGCTGCGGCCCGAGGACAGGCGCCACTCGTGCACCTGCGGCTTGATCTCGACCTTCACGGCGCCCTCGAGCGCCTCGAGCCCAGCTATGTCGATCTCGTTGTCGAAATGGCCGACATTGGCGACGATCGCCAGGTGCTTCATGCGCTGCAGGTGGTCGACGGTGATGACATTCTCGTTGCCGGTGCCGGTGATGAAGATGTCGGCCTCGTCGAGCGCGTCCTCGATGGTGGTCACCTGGAAGCCGTCCATGGCCGCCTGAAGCGCACAGATCGGGTCGACCTCCGAAACGATCACCCGCGCACCCTGGCCACGCATCGCCTCCGCCGCGCCCTTGCCGACATCACCGTAGCCGGCCACGAAGACGACCTTGCCGCCGATCAGCACGTCAGTCGCGCGGTTGAGCCCGTCCGGAAGCGAGTGGCGGATGCCGTACTTGTTGTCGAACTTCGACTTGGTGACCGAGTCGTTGACATTGATCGCCGGGAACAGCAGCTGGCCCGAACGGGACAGCTCGTACAGCCGGTGAACGCCGGTCGTCGTCTCCTCGGTCACGCCCTGGATCTCTTCCGCGATACGGGTCCAGCGGTCGGGTGAGGCGGCGAGCGATGCGCGCAGCGTGTCGAGGATGACGCGCCATTCGTGGCTGTCGGCCGCAGTCGCATCCGGAACGGCGCCGGCCAGCTCGAACTCGCGGCCCTTGTGCACGAGGATGGTGGCGTCGCCGCCGTCGTCGAGGATCATATTCGGGCCCGACGCACCCTCCTCGCTCCAGTCGAAGATCTGCGAAGTGCACCACCAGTACTCGTCCAGCGTTTCGCCCTTCCAGGCGAACACCGGCACCCCCTCCGGCTGTGCGGGGGAGCCGTTCGGGCCGACCGCGATCGCGGCGGCCGCCTCATCCTGCGTGGAGAAGATGTTGCAGCTCGCCCAGCGCACCTGTGCGCCGAGCGCCACCAGCGTCTCGATCAGGACCGCGGTCTGCACCGTCATGTGCAGCGAGCCGGCGATGCGGGCACCGGTCAGCGGCTTGCTCACGCCGAATTCTCCGCGGAGCGCCATGAGCCCCGGCATCTCGTGCTCGGCGAGCCTGATCTGGTGGCGACCCGCCTCAGCGAGCGAGAGGTCTTTGACCTTGAACGGGAGGGCGGTCGTCACCGATGAAGATGTCATGCCTCCATTGTCGCAGGGGACCGCCGCCAGTGCGCCATCAGTGGCACGACGGGTCCGTCCAGGGCACGGTGCCCGCGACGAAGTACGCGTCGACCACGTGGTCTATGCAGGTGATGCCCCGGTCATAGGCGGTGTGGCCTTCACCGTGATACGTGACCAGCACACCCGAGTCGAGTTGCGCGGCGAGGGCCCTGGCGTCGGCGTACGGGGTTGCCGGGTCCCCCGTCGTGCCGACGATGACGATCGGGTTCGCGCCGGCGGCATGCACCTTCTTCGGAAAAGGGAGCGGTCCGTAGGGCCAGGCTCCGCATCCGATGTCCGTGTAGGCGTCGTAGATGCCGAGCACCGGCGCGTCTTTCTTCAGCTGGTTCGCTCCCGCGCGCATGTCGGAGAGCGAATCGTCCGAGCCATTCTCCAGGCACTCGATGGCGAAGTCGGCAACGTAGGAATTGTCGGCATAGGTGCCGTCACTGTTGCGGCCGTTGTACGAGTCGCTCGCGGCGAACGCGGTCGAGGCATCGCCGCGCTGCACCCTGGTGAAGAGGTCGTTGAGGTCCGGCCACTGGTCGGGGCTGTACAGGTCGTTGAAGATCGCGGTCGCCAGCGTGGCAGCACCGAGCATGCGGCCGTCCTTGTTGCGAATCGGATGGTCGCCGACACCGCTGAGGAGAGCGGTGATCGATGCCAGTGCGCTCGTGACGCTTCCGTCGAATGCGCAGGCCTTCGATCCGACCGCGACTTTCCTGCCTGCCAGGCAGGACTTCAGGTAGGCCTTCAGGTCGCCTTCGAATGCGACCTCCTGCGAGGTGTCGGTCGGTCCGGTCGAACTGCCGAGCCATGGATCTTCTGCGCCGTCGAGGACGAACCTGCCCACCCGATCCGGGAACAGTCCGGCGTAGATCGTGCCGAGATAGGTGCCGTACGAATACCCGAGGTAGTTGAGCTTCGAGTCGCCGAGAACGGCGCGTTCGAGGTCGAGATCACGCGCGGCGCTCACTGTGTCGACGTGGGCGAGCACCGGCCCGGTGTTCTTCTCGCAGGCGGCCGCAAATCCTGCCGCCAGCTTCTTCTGGGCGGTGATCCATCCGGCCGAGCCGATCGCACCCGGCACGATCGCGTACAGGTACGCATCCATGCCGGCGTCGTCGTAACACTTCACAGGGGTCGACTCACCGACACCGCGCGGGTCGAAACCCACGATGTCGAAGTGCTTCTGCAGCGTTGCGTCGACCGCGTCGTCGATATCGTCCTTGATGAACTCGACGCCGGAGTCACCAGGCCCGCCCGGGTTCATGAGCAGCGACCCCTGCTTCGTGCCGGTCGCGCGCTGGCGCACCAACGCCAGCGAGATCGACCCCGCCGAGAGATGCCCCCAATCGAGGGGTGCCTGGAGCGTCGTGCACTGGAGTCCGTGCGAGCAGCTCGTCCAGTGCAGCCGCTGCGCGTAGTACTGGGCGACAGTCGTCGGCTGCGACCGAACAACCGGCGCAGATGCGACCGTCGATGCGGCTCCCGTCAGACCGATCGGCAGCAGAACCGCTACGGCAATGGCCGCGACGACGTTTCTCAAGGCGAAGTCGACGGTCACGGCACCCAATGTAGCGGGTGAGCGACCGCTAGCCGGCCAGCGAGACGTGGCGGACGACCTGCCAGCCCTGCGGCGCAGACAGGCGCTCGGCATGCCGGGCACAGAGGTCGTAGCTGTGCGGGTCGGAGACCATGCTCAACGGCCCCACGACTACCATCGAGTCGGCGTACACATAGGTGAGCGTCGCGACTGCCTCATCGGTGCAGGCGACCTTGCTGCATGGACGGCTGCTCGAACCGTCGCTGGTGCGCACGCCGGCGTGTGCCCCGCTCATCTCTGCCTCGGACCCATTTGATCCGAGCCTAGCTACCGCCCGCCCCGTGCGGCGACGCCTCGCCGGGTAGAATCGCCCGATGGCACGCCAGAGAAGCGCACGGTCGGCTTCGAGCAGTTCCGCCCGCTCGGGATGGCGCGATCGACACGGCAGGGGCCTGCGCTCCGCGGTCACCGGCCCGCACCTTCCCCTTCTCCACACCCGCGCCGACGTGTTCGACACGACGGTCGCCGCCACCGCCGAATATCTGAAAGACATGTGGCCGGACGAACTCGCCGACGTCATCTTCGAGGTGGCCGGGCTGCCCTCCGCGACAGGCCCCGGCGCGACCGAGAATGCGGCCCGGATCGAACGATGGAGGGTGATCGCAGCCGAGAGACGGGTCATCCTGTACCGCCTGCCGATCGAGCGGCTCGCCCGGCTGCATCGCAATGACGAGCTGCACCGCCGAATGCTGGTGGAAAGCTGCGTCTTCCGCGCGGTGGCCGAACTACTCGGCAAGGATCCCTGGGACCTGGCGCCGGAGCGCTTCCGTCACCTCTAGTCGCTAGCGGTATACCCGGATCGGTTAGTCGCTAGCGGTATACCCGGATCGGTTGCGACGCGACGGCGGGTGAACCCACGCTGAACGATGACAGCTCGCCGTCACCCTCGTAGCCGACCGCTAGGCGGAAGACCGACGTCGACGTGACCGTGTAGCCAACATTGGGAGCCACCGGGGTCGAGACCGCCGAGTGTGCGGGCACGGTGAGAGTGACCGGCACGGCCGCCTCCTGCGAGGACGTCACGGTAACCGAGATCGGCGCGCCGCCCGCGTTCGAGACCGACGCCGTTGGTGACGGCCCGGGCGCGACCACGACGAAGTTGTTCCCGGTGAGGGCCTGAGCGGCCGAATACCACGCGAAATCGTCCTGGCCGGACGACCCGACGGTCGACACTCGCGCACCTGCCACCACCGGCTGGTCGCTCGTGATCGTGAGGGTGTATCGGCCGTCGGGGAAGGAACCGGTCAGCGGGACATCCGTCACGATCCCAGCCTTCACTGTCACCTTGGCAGGTGCTACCGCTTTCGCGCTCGAGTCCTCGGCGATGACGCTGACCTGCACGTGCGCCGCTTCGGTGCCGGTGTCGAGCAGACGAACGACGGACAGCAGGTCTTCGTAGCCCGCCTGGCCCTGCTGCGCGAAGACGGCATCCGAGTTCAGGATAGTGACGCCGGGGATGACGCTGAGCGTGCCCGGCGCGGTCGACGGGTCGACGATATCAACGCCGCCCGGCTGAAGGGTGCGCACTGTGGACTGCTGCAGGTTCGCCACGATGCTGCCGCCCCGGCTCTCAACGTGAACCACGGGTGAGTCGACACCCGGAGCGAAGGCAGCGAGCGAGAACACCCGCTGTCCGCCCGCCGGCACATCGATGCCCTCCGTGCCTGCCGAGGAGACCTGCCCGTTCTCGGAGTAGATCGTGATGGTGGCGGTCGATGCCACCTCCGTCGGGTTGCTCAGGGTGACGAGGGTGGTACGGCCGGTCGAGGTCGCCCCGCCGACCAGCCAGCTGTCGCCCTCGCCCGGGGCGCACTCCGACGCTGCGAAGCCCACGATGTCGGAGGTCGCGGCCGACTGCGACTGGCTGCCCGCGAACAGGGACCCATCGCCTCGCGCGGCGGGAACGGTGAGCAGCGCCGGCGCCACCTTCGACGAATTGTCGGTCGACGACAGGGGTGAGCGCTCGACATGAGAGGACGTCGACGCGGCAGCGACCGCGGGCTGGCCGAATGACGTGGACTGGGTGGCGCTCGCGCCGGAGGAACTGGCCAGCTCGAGCAATGGTCCGGCACAGACGCGTTGCTGGGAGGCCGCCACCGGATTGACGAGAACGGATGGCGCGGCCAGCGAGCGGGCCGGCAGCGGCAACACCGTGGCGGCGACCAGTATCACGAGCGCCGCGCCGGTGCCGATGAGGCCCGTCACGATGCGAGCCCCGATCACGACCGCGCCACGGGCGCCGCGCTGTGCGCGCGCCTCGGGCGCCGAATCGCTCTCGAGCTCGGAGTCGTTATCGGGGAACTCAAACGTCGGATCAGTCATCGTCGCCCTCCTCGAAGGTATTGGCGGGGTCGTCGGCGGCCGAGCCGGTCACCTCGCGACGGCGACGGCGGGCTGTCGTCGGCAGGCCGACGAGCAGCGTGATCGCGAAGATGACGCCCTGGCCGATCAGGATGCCCCGGCCGAGATCGGTGCCCACGTTCGACACACGCGGTGCGGCGGGGTTGCGCGTCGGATGCACCACGCGCCAGAGCAGCCCGTTGTCGGTCTGCCCGACCGAGGCGAGCGCCGGGTCGCCGTCGAGGGCATCGGCCGTGCGCTGGTGGATGGCCGCGTTGCCGTCGGCCGGCTTCAGCAGCACGAAGCCGATGGAGTATCGGCCAAGCTCTGCGGTGGCATCCTGTCCGCTGCGCGAGGCGAGGTTGCCCGCGACGATGGCGATCGCGCGGGCGTCTCCGGTGAGGGTCGTAGTGGTCGCGTCGATCGTGGACTGGTCGTCGAGCGTCGAGCCGGAGCCGCGCTCGATTCCGGCGGAGAGACCGGCGGATGCGCCGGAGCCGATCGCCGGGTCGAGCACGAGGGTCGCCACACTCGGGTTGCCCTGGGCCTCGGCTTCGACCACGGCCGGAAGGATGCGGCCGCTCACCGACTTCACCTGTGCAGTGCCGATGTAGAACGACCCGAGCATGGGGACGGCGAGGATGGCGGCTGTCACCGCGGCCAGCACGCCGAACGGGATGGCCGCTCGCGCCGCGCCATCGAGCGCGACCATTGCGGCGCCGAGGAGCCCCAGCCAGAACAGGCTCAGTGCGGCACCCGACCAGATGGAGGCTGTCGACCCACCGGCGATGGCGACGTCGATCCGCGAACCGATCACGGCGGTCGCGAACCCCAGGAACGCCACGGCGAGCGACGGGATGGCGCGCCGGCTTCCTGGCACGAACAGCGCGAGCAGTGCCAGCGCGCCGATCGGGAGGGTGAGCGCGGCGACGACGATCGCGATGCTGGCGCCGGGAAGGCCGAACAGGGCGGTCCACCCGTTCAGGCCCGCGCCGGGCGACCCCAGCGCGAGTTGCCAGGCGATCGACGTCCCACCCGCCACCGGCACTCCCGGCTCGGCGAGCAGCGCGAGCGGCCGACCGGCAGAGAACTGTGCAGCGACGAGGGGTGTGAACAGCGCGATTGCCGGAATCGGAATGCCGATGAGACGCAGCGTCGATGCCGGGTGGGACACCAGCCACGCGAACCAGCAGACGAGGAGCGCCGGCACGAGCACCGGGGCGGACGCGGCCGCCACCGCGAACAGGATGGCCGCGGCAGCCGACCCCGTCCAGGAGCGGGTCGCGGTCATCGCCGCCAGCACGAGCCACGGCAGCGCGAGGTGCACGATGATGGCGCCGAGATGGCCGCCGGAGAGTGACGAGACGAACGGCGGCGCCACTACCCAGAGCAGCGCGGCGATGGACGGCAGCCAGGTGCGGGTCGACACACGACGCGCCAGGAACCAGGCCCCCAGCGCCGCGAGCGGGAGCGACAGGAAATAGAGCAGCACGATGGAGAGCGACGGAGCCCAGAACGTGATCGACCCGAGCAGGGCCACCAGGTAGGCGAAGGGATCGGACGACCCGACGAAACCGAGCCCGATGCTGCGTGAACCGTATCCGACGTTCGCCCAGAGTTCACCGACCGTCGGTGACAGCGGAAGCAGCCCGCCACCGGAAAGTGTCTGCGCGCCGAGCAACGGGCCGAAGGCCGCCACACCGAGCACCGCCGCGAGCGCGACCACCCACAGGCCGCCGTTCGACAGGAACCCTGCCCGCGGCGTGTCCGCAACGACACCGGTTGGAGCGGGAAGCAGGGCCTCGCGCGCCTGGGCGCGGCGCTCGCGCACCTCGCGGGGCGGCATCCGCAGCGGTGCGATCGCCGACCAGCCGAGACGCCTGGCTCGAGCGAGTCTCGACCGGGCCGCCGGCACTCCCCCGCCGAACGCCGCACCCAGCGCGGCCGACAACTCACCACCGACGAGTCCCGGCTGCTTGGCCAGAAGCCGGCCGAGGGCGCGCAGGATGCCGAGCGGCAGCAACGAGAGCCAGTGGAAGGGAACCGCGAGCGGAGGCGCGTAGACCAGCCGGCGGTGCAGCTGGGCCATCCGGCTCGACCGCGCCTGCCGACGCCGGGAGACGGAGCGGCGGCCGAAGATCTCGGGTGTTCCGGCCGACGCGACCTTCGCACCGGGCACGACGACCACGCGGAAGCCCGCCAGTCGCGCGCGGATCGACAGGTCGAGTCCCGCGTCGGTGGTGGGGAGCCCAGGATCGAACCCACCCAGGGACACGAACAGGGAGCGCCGCACCAGCATCCCCTGCGCGGCGACTCCCAGGACGTCATCCTGCACATCGTGCTGTGCCTGGTCGAGTTCGCCATCGACGAGAGCGATGGACGCCCCGTACCTGGTCATCGTCTGTCCGAAGTCGGCGATCACGTCCGCCTGGTCGAGCCTCACCAGCTTCGGTCCGGCGATCGCCACCGACGGCGCGATCTCCACCGCCCCGAGCAGCTGCTCGAGGGCCCGCGGCTCGGGGGCGCTGTCGTGAGCAAGCAGCCACAGCCACTCCCCGTCCGAGTCAGATGGCGACGCCACCCGCAGTGCGCGTTCGATCGCGGACCCGAACGACATGGCCTTCGCCGTAACCAGCTGGGTGGGCCCCGAGTCGGCCAGCAGTGCCTGGCTCGCGTCGTTCGATCCCGCGTCGACCGCGATGACGATATCGGGGCGTCGCGTCTGGGCGGCCAGCGCTGCCAGGGTTCGCGGGAGGTACGTCGCCCCATTACGGGCGACAACAATCGCCGTCACTCTCGCTTGCATCGGGATCGACACTACGGTCGACCGCGGGCGAGACCGGGGTGACTCGCGGGCTTAGCGCCTTTTCGAGGCCGACGCCTTTTTTAGCCCGACGCCTTTTTCGGGGTTAGGCCCGTTTCCGCAGTTTGCGGCGCTCGCGCTCCGACAGGCCGCCCCAAATGCCGAAACGCTCGTCGTTCTGGAGTGCGTAGTCGAGGCACTGCGAGCGAACCTCGCAGGAGGTGCAGATCTTCTTCGCGTCGCGGGTCGAGCCACCCTTTTCGGGGAAGAACGCCTCGGGATCGGTCTGGGCGCAGAGCGAATCAGTCTGCCAGGCCAGGGGATTGTCGTCCTCCGTGACTTGCCGGACGCCGGGAACTCCCAACCGCACCGGGTCGACGAACCAGTCCTCAGGTACTGGGCGACGTTGTTCGTCGATAGCCATAGCACGACCTCCCCTCAACGATTGCGTACGACCTGCGCAAACGCGTTATGTGTAATTACACCGTTGTAGTCCGTCCCCGTCAAGTCGCGGATCGTAAAGGCTCCATTAACGGTTGAGGGTTACGACGCGCCGTCACCCCCGAACAGGTCACGCGAGACCCGCCGCTGCCGTCCTTGCCCGCCACGCGCTGTCCACCATGTCGTCGAGCGTGTGGGTCATCGCCCAGCCGAGGTCACGCGACGCCAGCTCGCCCGAGGCGACGATCCTGGCCGGGTCGCCCGGCCGTCGGGGGCCGATCTCCGGCACGAACGGGATGCCCGTCACCGCCCCGATCGCGGCCATGATCTGCGCGACCGACATCCCCTCGCCACTGCCCAGGTTGTATGCGGGTTCGAGGGCGTCACCGGCATCGAGCCGGCGTGCCGCCGCCACATGAGAATGCGCGAGGTCGGCGACGTGGATGTAGTCCCGAACGTTCGTGCCATCCGGCGTCGGATAGTCGTCGCCGTTTATCCGGGGCGTCCGGCCGTCGACCAGTGCCTCGAACACCAGCGGGAACAGGTTGTGCGGGCTCGTGTCATAGACCGCAGGGTCGCCGGAGCCGACCACGTTGAAGTAGCGGAGCGAGGTGTGACGAAGGCCCGACGCGATGCCCTGGTCGCGCAGCAGCCACTCGCCGATGAGCTTCGACTCGCCGTATGGCGACGCCGGTGCCTTCGGGGTGTCCTCGGTCACCAAGTCCACGTCGGGCGTTCCGTAGACGGCCGCGCTAGACGAGAACACGATGCGGTCGACGCCTCGGTCCGCCATCGCCGCAAGGAGGGTCGCGGTGCCGGTGACGTTCTGCTCGTAGGTATGGAGCGGCCGCTGTACCGAGACGCCAGCGTACTTGTAGCCCGCCACATGAATCACGCCGGTGACCTCGTGCTCGTCGATCGTCTCGAGCAGGGTGGCGCCGTCGAGGATCGACGCCCGCACGAACGGCACTCCCGCGGGCACGAACTCCGCGAAACCGCTCGACAGGTCGTCGAGCACCACGGGCTGCAGTCCGGAAGCCGCCAGTGCGCGCACGACGTGAGCGCCGATATAGCCGGCGCCGCCGGTCACAAGCCAAGTCATGGCTACAGGCTAGCGGCGGCGCGTCGGTACCCTCCGGTAACCGTCTTTGAGAATCGTGAGAACCGTCCCGGTGACGGCGACGAGGATGGCGAGCCCGAAAAGAATCATGGCAGTAACGCTACGGTTTGCGAATAACTGCCGCGAGTGGCAGCATTGCCTTCAATCCGTTCATTCCTGCCAACGAGGTGCTGCATGCTCAAGAAGATCGTCCTGCTCGCCATTCCCGGCACCGCGCCCTTCGAGTTCGGCGTCATCTGCGAGGTGTTCGGCCTCGACCGCTCCGCCATGGGCGGCCCCTCATTCGACTTCACCATCGCCACCGCGGTGCCGGGGCCTGTGCGCACCAGCCTCGGCTACGACATGATCATCACCACCGGGCTGGGCGCGGCGGCCGACGCCGACCTCATCGCTGTGCCCGCCCACTCCATCGAGCACGTCGACGAGGCGTACCTCGCGGTAATCCGCGAGGCGGAAGCGCGGGGAGCCTGGGTGCTCAGCGTGTGCAGCGGGGCGTTCGCGCTCGCCGAATCGGGCATCCTCGACGGCCGCCGGGCTACCACCCACTGGATGCACACCGACACTCTGGCGCGCCGCTACCCGCGCACCACTGTCGACCCCGACGTGCTGTTCGTCGAAGACCGTCATGTCGTCACCAGCGCCGGCACGGCATCCGGAATCGACGCGGCGCTGCACATCGTGCGCAAGGAGCTCGGGGCAGCCGTCACCAACGTCATCGCCCGACGCATGGTCGTGCCACCGCAGCGCGACGGCGGGCAGTCGCAATATATCGCGTACCCGGTGCAGGAGCACGTCGCCGACTCATTCGCCGAGGTGACCGAGTGGATGCTGAAGAACCTGCGCGAAGACCTCACCATCGAGCAGCTCTCCCGCAAAGCCCTCATGTCGACGCGGACGTTCGCCCGGCGCTTTCGCGCCGACATGGGCACGACGCCGGCGGCCTGGCTCAATCGGCAGCGCATCACCCGCGCCCAACACCTGCTGGAGGCGACCGACCTGTCGCTCGAGGCGATCTCGACGGAGACCGGTTTCGGTGCCGCCGCGGTGATGCGTCACCACTTCCTGAAGGTGCTGCAAACCACCCCCACCGCCTACCGTCGAGCTTTCGGCGCCCGCGAGGCCGGCTGACCGG
>JAODAT010000061.1 GCA_025463565.1 Microbacteriaceae bacterium | reverse complement strand
CGCTGATCCGCACCGAGACACCGGGCCTGCCGCTCGCGCTGCTCGGCCACAGCTGGGGCTCACTCATCGCGCAGGACATCATCAACACCAACTCCGAGGACTACGACGCGCTCATCCTCACCGGCACCGCCTATCGCACGGTGCGTCACATGAACGGTGGCGACCTCGCCAAGCGGCACGCCCTGGCCGGCGGCACCGGCTACGAGTGGCTGAGCCGCGACGACGCGGTCGGGCAGGCGTTCCTGGATGACCCGCTCACGGTCAAGGCCAACGCGATGAAGCTCTTCGGGGTCGCCGACAGCATCCGCCTGCTCGGGCGGCCGGCGAAGGACCTGCCGCACGACATCCCGGTGCTGATCCAGATCGGCAGCGAGGACCCGCTCGGAGGCGTCACCAGCGTGGAGCTGCTCGCCGAGGACTACCTCAAGCGCTCCAAACTCAGCGACGTCGAGCTCATCATCTACACGGATGCCCGCCACGAGGTCTTCAACGAGACCAACCGCGACGAGGTGGTCGCCGACACCATCGCCTGGCTCGAGACCCGCCTGCCTGATCCCGGTCGCTGAGGCTCTCGAAGCGGCCCCTTCGAGAGCCTCAGGGTCCGGGAGCGGCTTACGCTTGAAGCATGCATGGTGAGTTCAAGGTCCCGGGTGGCAAGCTCGTCGTCGTCGATCTCGAGGTCGAGCACGGCAGGATCGCCGGATTCCGCCTCGCGGGGGACTTCTTCCTCGAGCCGGAGTCCGCGCTCGCCGCGATCGACGCCGCGGTCAACGGGCTGGCCGCCGAGAGCGACGCGAAGGCGATCACCGCGGCCGTGCAGGCCGCGCTTCCGCCTGACGCGATCCTGCTCGGCTTCTCGCCCGAGTCGGTGGCGGTGGCCATTCGCCGCGCCCTGTCGAAAGCCTCGACCTGGACCGATTACGACTGGCAGCTCATCCACGGCGAGGCCTACCCGCCGGTGGTGCAGATGGCGCTCGACCAGGTGCTCTCCGAGGAGGTCGGATCGGGTCGCCGCAAGCCGACGCTCCGCATCTGGGAGTGGAACGAGCCGGGGGTCGTGCTGGGCAGTTTCCAGTCGGTGAAGAACGAGGTCGACCTCGAGAACGCCGAGAAGTACGGCTTCCAGGTGGTGCGGCGCGTGAGCGGCGGCGGCGCCATGTTCATGGAGGCCGGATCGGTGATCACGTACTCGATCTACGCGCCGCTCGACCTGGTGCAGGGGATGTCGTTCGCCGACTCCTACGCGTTCCTCGACGAGTGGGTCATCACCGCGCTGAAGTCGCTGGGCATCGACGCGTCGTACGTTCCGCTCAACGACATCACGAGCCCGACCGGCAAGATCGGCGGGGCCGCGCAGAAGCGCCTCGGCACCGGAGCCGTGCTGCACCACGTGACCATGAGCTACGACATGGACGGCGACCGCATGGTCGAGGTGCTGCGCATCGGCCGCGAGAAGATGAGCGACAAGGGCACCAAGAGCGCCAACAAGCGGGTCGACCCGCTGCGCAGCCAGACCGGCCTGAGCCGCGCCGAGATCATCGAGCGGATGGAGCAGACCTTCACCCGCCTCTACGGCGCGACACCCGACTCCGTGCACCCCGACGAGCTCGCCCGCGCCCAGGAACTGGTGCAGGAGAAGTTCGGCACGGACGAGTGGCTCTACCGCGTCCCGTAACCTAGAACCATGGGTTGGCTTGTTTTCGCTGGGGTGGTGGTGGCCATCGGCGTGTTCGGCTACCTCGGCCAGCGCTTCGGGCTGATCGACGTGCTCGGCAAGGGCAAGGAGAAGCACAGCGGCGGCGGCTCGGGAATCATGGGCATCGGCGACGAGGTCTTCGCGCCGGCGCGCCACGAGGCGGCCATGGAGATGGACCGCCAGACGATCCTGCCCGCGCCCGCCCCCCTCGCCGGAGACAAGGGCGACGAGAGCAACATCTACGACGGCGTCGTCAAGATCGACCTGGACAACCTGCGGCGCAAGGGCGAGTAGCGCGCGGGCTGGCACGTGTCGCCTTACCGGTCGCTGAGGCTCTCGAAGCGGCCCTGAGAATGTCGGTGGTCCCCGCGAGAATGATTACGTGACCACAACCCCTGTCCTCGCCACCCTGGCATCCCTCGCGCACGAGAAGCGCGAGCTGGATGCCCGGCTGATCGTCGCGGCCGGGGAGTTCGCGGCGCTGTCGGATCGGTCGCTCGACAAGGACGGGTTGGCGCGGCGGGCAGGTTACGCACGGCCGGAACTGATGCTGGCCGGCCTGTGGCACGTGACCGTGCAGGAGGCGAAACGGTACTGCACCGTCGGCCTTGCCACACGGGCACGGCAGGCGTTGGATGGCACGCCGTTACCTCCCGAGTACCCGGTGGTTGCCGCGGCGATCGCATCCTGCGAATTGACTCTTACCGCGGCCGACATCATCATCCGCGAACTGGAAGCCGCAGCACCCCGCTGTTCCACGGAGAAGCGGCAGATCGCCGAGCACGAACTCGTCACCCGCGCCCCCGATTTCACCATCGCCGACCTGCACACCCTGGCGCGGAACGTGCGGGATCGCCTGGATGAGGACGGTGTTCTCGACCGGGATGCGGTCCACCGGCTTCAGCGGTCAGTGAAGTTCATCCCCGGGTCGAATGGGATGGTGCGCCTGGTGTGGGACATGCCACCAGCGACCGCGGGCATGGTCAAGACGGCCATCGATGGGGTCGTCGACCACGACTTCCGGGCCGCACGTGACAGCGAAGTCGATGACATCCGCACCCTCGAGCAACGCCGCGCGGATGCCGCGGAGCACCTGTTCCACCACGTCGCGACCTGCGGCGGTGTCGCCGGTGACCTGCCCGCCGCGACCATGGTCGTGCGCCTTTCGCTTGACGATCTCAGGTCCGGAAGGGGCACGGCGAGCATCGACGGCATCCAGGAGACCATCTCCATTGCAACCGCACGCAGGCTGGCTGCCGATGCGGAGCTGATCCCCATCGTGCTGGGCGGGAAGCGTGAAGTCCTCGACGCGGGACGCGCTCGACGCCTGTTCAGCCGAACCCAACGGCTCGCACTGATGGAACGAGATGACGGGTGCGCATTCCCCGGGTGCACGAGCCCACCCTCGTACGCAGATGCGCATCACATCCGATGGTGGTCACACGGCGGCGACACCGACCTGGCCAATGGAGTGATGCTCTGCGGGTTCCATCACCACCGGGTTCACGATGACGAGTGGGAGATCCGCATCCGTGAAGGAGTTCCGTATTTCATCCCGCCACCGTGGGCTGACCCCGACCGGCGCGAACGGCGTGGCGGGCGCATCGAGTTGCACGAGGATCGCAGAGTGGACGCCTAGGCGTGTCTGGTGAATGCTTTACCAATGTCGGCGGAGCTGGATCGCATCCTCATTCACGAGCTGGTCAACCTGCACGGCCACCTGATGGACGCCGGCGCATTCGACCGGCTGAACGAGCTGTTCACGGAGGATGTCGTGTACGACCTGTCCGCGCTCGGAGCGGCGGAGTTGCACGGGACGGCCGCGATCGCCGAGGCGGGACTCGCGCTGGGCGACCGCAATCCCGTGGGGCATCACGTGACCAACGTGGTCGTCGTCGAGCTCACGGATACGACGGCCCACGCAATAAGCAAAGGGATCGGCGTCAACAGCGACGGCACCACCGGATCGGTCGTCTACGAGGACAGCCTGCGGCGCACCCCGGCCGGGTGGCGGATCTCTCGCCGCCGCATCCTTCCCCGTCGGCGGCCGCTCGAGGCCTAGCGGGCCTCGAGCTCCTGGTACTCGGGGTGGCGCGACATCCAGTCGGCAACGAACGGGCACTCCGCGATCACGGAGTGGCGGGTCTCGGTGCGGATGGTGTCCAGCACGGCCTGCACCATCTCATCCCCGAGCCCCTCGTGCCGCAGGTGCGGATCGACCTCGCTGTGCGTGAGGGCGATCGAGTCGCCGTGGATCGTGTAGTCGATGAAACCCACCTGCTCCCCGTCCTTCTCGAACACGTACCTGTTCTGGTTGGGGAGGTGCAGCACTTCTGTGGGCATCCTTCGACCCTAGGCACGCGCCGCCGCCAACGCAAAAGCTTGACGCCCGAGCGATGGGAGGATAGGGGGATGCCGCCCTGGACCCCCGAGTCGCCCGACCTGCTCGTGCACGGCGACAACCTCGAGGCGGTGGCGGAGCTGCCGGATGGCGCGTTCACGCTCATCTACCTCGACCCGCCGTTCAACACCGGTCGCAACCAGGCCCGGCAATCCACGACCTCGGTTCGGAGTGCCGCCGGGCCGATCAAGGGCTTCAAGGGCCAGCAGTACGAGCGCATCCGGGGCGACCTGATGAGTTACGACGACAGCTTCGAGGACTACTGGACCTTTCTGGAGCCCCGCCTCGCCGAGGCCTGGCGGCTGCTCGCGGACGACGGCACGCTCTACCTGCACCTCGACTATCGGGAGGCCCACTACGCCAAGGTGCTGCTCGACGCGTTGTTCGGCCGTGAGAGCTTTCTCAACGAGATCATCTGGGCCTACGATTACGGCGCAAAGTCGAAGAATCGCTGGCCGACCAAGCACGACACGATCCTCGTCTACGTGAAAACCCCCGGCGCGTACCACTACGACTCGACCGCGGTCGATCGCGAGCCGTACATGGCACCGGGGCTGGTGACCGCCGAGCAGGTCGAGCGCGGCAAGCTGCCGACGGATGTCTGGTGGCACACGATCGTGTCGCCGACCGGTCGCGAGAAGACCGGCTACCCCACCCAGAAGCCGGAGGGTATCCTTCGCCGAATCGTGCAGGCGTCCAGTCGCGAGGGTGACTGGGTACTCGACTTCTTCGCCGGTTCGGGCACCACCGGTGCCGTAGCCGCCGCGTTGGGGCGTCGTTTCGTGCTCGTCGACCAGGGCGCGGAGTCGATGGCGGTGATCCGGCAGCGCTTCGAGAGGTCGGGCGTCGTCGCCGAGTACGTCACACTTGAGCAATGACCATCGCTCTCTGGATCACCGCCGCCCTGCTCACCGTGCTCTACCTCGGATCGGGCGGCATCAAGGTGGTGCGCAGCCAGGCGCAGCTCAAAGACCAGATGATCTGGACCACCCACGCCAGCGCGTGGCAGGTCAAGCTCGTGGGAGCGCTCGAGGTTCTCGGCGCGCTTGGAGTCATCCTCCCGCTCGCCACGGGCATCGCGCCCATCGTGACCGCGATTGCCGCGCTCTGCCTCGCGCTTGTGCAGGTCGTCGCACTGATCGTGCACGTACGCATCAAGGATGTAACGCCGCAGCTGGCGCTGAACGTGTTCCTGCTGCTGCTCGCGGTTGCCGTCGCCGTGCTGCGGTTCGTGACCCTGTAGCGACTAGACGCTGTCCCGTTCGATCATCGTCGTCGGCAGCATTGTGAGCTTCTCGACGGTCTCGCCGGCGATGAGTCGCACCAGCACCTCCGCCATCTTGGCGCCCATGGCGACGGATGACTGCTCGATCGTGGTCAGTGGGGGCATCGACGAAGTCGAGTAGTAGTCGTTGTCGAAACCGACGATGGCGATGTCCTCGGGCACCCGCAGGCCGCGATCACGCAGCACGCCGAGCGCCCCGTATGCCATCTGGTCGCTCGCCACGAACACGGCGTCGAATGGCTGTCCCGATGCGAGAAGCCGTTCCATTGCCGCCGCTCCGCCGGGAGGGGTGAAGTCGCCGATCTCAACCGCGCCGGGCCGCAGCTTCGCGTCCCCGAGCGCGGCCCGCCAGCCGGCCAGCCGGTCGAGTCCGGCGGCCATGTCCTGCGGCCCGGCGATGGTGGCGATGCGGGTGCGGCCGTGGTCGACCAGGAATTTCGTGGCGATGGCGGCGGCGCCGATGTTGTCGACATCCACCACGTAGCTGTCCTCACCCTCGACGCTCATCGGGCGGCCGCCGAAGACGACGGGCAGCGAGCGGGCGAGCGCCCGGTAGGAGTTGTCGTCGCTGTGGTGCGACAGGATGAGCGCGCCGTCCACGTTGCCACCCTGAAGGTAGCGGCGGGTCTTCTCCGGGTTCGTCTCCGAGGCGATCAGCATGCTGAGCGTGTACTCGGTGGTGCCGAGGTGCATGGCGATCCCCTGCACGACGGTGGCGAAGAAGGGGTCGGAGAAGAACTTGGCCGTGTTCTCGGGGATGACCAGGGCGATCGCCTGCGTGCGGCGACTGGCGAGCGTGCGCGCAGCCCGGTTGGGCACATAGCCCAGCTGCTCGATGGCGCGGTTCACGGCGTCGATCGCCTCCGCGGTGACCCGCGGAGAAGCGTTGACGACGCGCGACACCGTCGAACGGGACACTCCGGCGAGGGCGGCGACCGCTTCGAGCGTCGGCGCCGCCGGGCGCACCTCGAGCTCGCTGGTCATCCGGGCCTCCTGTGATGCCAGTTTAGGGCGTGGGTGAGAGCGCTCCCGCGATGATCGCGGCATAGGCCAGCCCACTGTCCTTGATCGTGCGCACCTGCGTGTCGTAGTCGACGTGGACGATTCCGAAGCGCTTGTCGAAACCCCAGGCCCACTCGAAGTTGTCGAGCAGCGACCAGAGGAAGTAGCCGCGGACGTCGGCCCCCTGGAGAATCGCTTCGGCCACGGCCGCGATGTGCTCGCGAATGAAGGTGGTGCGGTCGGGGTCGTGCACCCGGCCGTCATCGGAAACGACATCCTCGTAGGAGGCGCCGTTCTCCGTCACGTACATCGGCGGCAGCGTCGGGTACTGCAGGGTGAGTCGAACCAGCAGCGCGCGCAGCCCGTCGGGGTTCACCTCCCAGTCCATGGCGGTGTGAGGAAGATCGCGCGGCGGGAACGACACGTACTCGGACCCGACGAACGGCGACGCGTACGGGCGGTCCGTCGGAACCGTGGTTACCCGCTCCACCGGATGCCCGCTCACGCAGTCATCGTGGTAATAGTTCACGCCGAGGAAGTCGATCGGCTGGTGGATGATCTCGAGGTCGCCAGGGAGGATGACCTCGGACAGTCCGAGGCCGGCCACGTCGTCGAGGAGGTCGGCCGGATATTCGCCGAGCACGACCGGCTCGATGAACATGCGATTCCACAGCCCGTCGATGCGGCGGGCTGCGTCCAGGTCGACCGGGTCGTTGGGGTCGTTCGGGATGGCGGTGGTGAGGTTGAGCGTGATGCCGATCTGTAGCGGTTCGGCGCTCGCCGCCCCCAGCTCGCGAAGAGCCGCGGTCGCTAGCCCATGCCCGAGGTGCTGGTGGTGCACCGCCGCGAGCGCCGCCGCGGGGTCCTGCAGTCCCGGCGCGTGCTCGCCTGCCGCGTAGGAGATGAGGGATGAGCAGAACGGCTCGTTGAACGTGGTCCAGTGAGTGACCCGGTCGCCGAGCACGTCGTGCACGGCCGTCGCGTAGTCGCGGAACCGGTATGCGGTGTCGCGGTTGGCCCAGCCGCCAGTCTCCTGTACCGCCTGCGGCAGGTCCCAGTGGTACAGCGTCAGCCAGGGCAGGATGCCGTTCTCCAGCAGCTCATCGACCAGCCGTGAGTAAAAGGCGAGCCCGGCCTTGTTGATCGCGCCATCCGCGGGCTTCACGCGCGCCCAGCTGGTGGAGAAGCGGTAGGAGTCGAGGCCGAGGCGCTTCATCAGCGCGACGTCTTCCGGCATGCGGTGGTAGTGATCCACCGCCACCTCGGGGGTGTCGCCGTTCGCGACGGCTCCGGGCACGCGCGAGAAGACGTCCCAGATGGAGTCGAGCTTGCCGTCTTCGTGGGCGGCTCCCTCGATTTGGGCCGCAGCGGTCGCCGAGCCCCAGAGAAAGTTGGGGGGAAAAGAGTCGATCATTAGCCTTTGACAGCTCCTTGCATGATTCCGGCGACGAGCTGACGGCCCGCCGCGACGAAGAGGATGAACAGGGGAACGGTCGCCAGCAGCACGCCGGCGAGCACGATCGAGTAGTCGACGAAGTGGCTCGCCTGCAGCAGCGAGAGCGCGACCGGCAGGGTGGGGTTGTTCTGGTCGAGCACGATGAACGGCCAGAAGAAGTTGGTCCACGTCATGATGAAGGTGAACAGGCCGAGCATCGCCGTCGCGGGGCGGGCGGCGGGCAGCGCGATGCTCCAGAAGGTGCGGATCATGCTCGCGCCATCGACGCGTGCGGCTTCGATCAGTTCGTCCGGCAGTGCGGTGGAGATGTACTGGGTCATCCAGAACACGCCGAATGCCGTCACGAGGCCTGGCACTATCACGGCGCCGATGGTGCCCGTCCAGCCCAGATCGGACATCGCGATGAACAGCGGCACCACGGCGAGCTGGGTCGGCACGGCCGTCGTCGCGATCACGAAGACCAGCAGTACCCGGCTTCCCCGGAATCGCAGTTTGGCGAAGGCGTAGCCGGCCAGCGTGGAGAAGAAGACGACCGAGAGCGACACCACTGTCGACACGATGATGCTGTTGCCGAGGGCTTTCCAGAAGTTGACGTTCGGATCGTTGATTACGCTGAGCGCGTTCGCGATGAAGTTGCCGCCAGGAATCCAGGACAGGTTCTGGTCGGAGATGGTCGACGAGTCACCGCTGCCGATGAGGAACGACCAGTAGAGGGGCAGAAGCGAGCCGAGCAGGATGACCGCGAGGAACGCGTAGACCAGCGACCCGGGGCGCTGCGCGACGATGTTGCGCTTTCGGCGGCTCATCGCTCACCACCGCCGTTGTTCGAGATGCGCCGAGTGACTAGGAAGTTGACGATGCCGAAGATGATGATGACCATGAACAGCAGCCACGCGACGGCTGATGCTCGCCCGAAGTCGAGCTGCCCCCAGCCCAGGTTGTAGAGGTAGAGAGTCAGGGTCAGCCATTGATGGTCGGCGCCGCCAGTACCGGTGGCGTCGAACAGTCGTGGTTCGTCGAAGATCTGCAGTCCACCGATGGTGGCGGTGATGATCACGAAGATGAGCGTCGGCCGGAGCTGCGGGATGGTGATCGAGAAGAAGCGCCGGATGCGGCCGGCACCGTCGATTGCGGCCGACTCGTACAGGTCGCGCGGGATGGCTTGCATGCCGGCCAGCAGGATGAGTGCGTTGTAGCCGGTCCAGCGGAAGTTGACCATGGTGGCGATCGCGATCTGCGATGCCCAGGTGTTGGTGTGCCAGCCGATCGGCGGGATGCCGATGTGCCCGAGCAGGTTATTGATCAGTCCGTAGCGGTCGGCGAAGAGCTGGCCGAAGATGAGTGCGACGGCGACCGGCATCACGATGTAGGGCACGAGCACGCTCATGCGCCAGAAGGTGCGGCCGCGCAGGTTGTTGTCGAGCACTGCGGCGATCAGCAGCGCGAAGCAGATCTGCGGTACCGCGGAGAGCAGGAAGATGCCGATGGTGTTGCGAAGGGCGATCCAGAATTCCTGCTGGCCGAGCACGAACGCGAAGTTGTCGAGTCCGACGAACTTGCCCTGCCCGCCGATGAGATCCCATTTGTGCAGGGAGACCCAGGCCGTGTAGAGCAGCGGGAAGAGTCCGACGACGGCGAACACGATGAAGAATGGCGAGATGTACAGGTAGGGCGAAACCTTGATGTCCCAGCGGCTGAGCGTGTGGCCGAACGCGATCCTGCGGGGGGAGCGGGTCTCGTTGCGAAGTGCCGATGTTGTCATGGTGCTGGTTCCTTGGGGTTTCCCTGGGTGGAGGGGGGAGCGAGCCCGGGCCGCGTGAACGGCCCGGGCTCGCCGTGGAGCTGCTAGCCGAGCGCCTTGATGGCGGTGACCGTCTGTGCCCAGGAGGCGTCGATGGTCTGGCTACCGGACTCAACGCGGGTCAGGCCATCCTGCACGGCCTGCATGATCGCGCCGTAGTGGATGCCCTTGAACGGCAGCGAGGTGAAGGCCTTCGCGCGCTGCACGAAGATCTTTCCCGTCGGAGCGTCGTTGAAGAAGGTGTTCTTCGAGTCGAGCAGCGCGGTCGACGTGTAGGTCGCCGTCTGGCTCGGGAAGTTACCCGCCTGCTTGAACGCGGCCAGCTGCTGCGCCGGAGCGGTCAGCCAGTCGACGAACTGCTTGGCCGCTGCCGTGTTCTTGCCCTGGGTGGGAACGAGGAGGTACGAACCGCCCCAGTTGCCGCCGCCGTTCGGGAAGACGTCTGCGACGTTCCAGTCGGCGACCTTCGGGCTGTCCTGCTGGATCGAGCCGAGCATCCACGGCGGGCAGAGCATCGTCGCGAACGCGCCGTTCGCCATGCCGGTTGCCCAGTCGGTGCTCCACTCCTGCAGGTGCGCGGAGTCGGTGGCGCTGGCCTTCAGCACTGACTCGAACGCGGCCTTCACGTCGGGGTTCGTGGTGGCGATGACCGTGCCGTCGCTCTTCTCGAAGAAGTTCTTGTACTGGTTGGCGAGGCCCTGGAAGGTCGCGCCCGCCGAGTCGAACCACGCGGCGCCGGTGTTGGCAGCCTCGAATTTCTCTCCGACCGAGTAGTACGTGTCCCAGTTGCCGGTGAGGAGCTTGGCGACCGCGGTCGGGTCGGTCGGCAGGCCGGCCTTCGCGAACAGGTCGGAGCGGTAGCAGATGGCCTCGGGGCCGATGTCGGTTCCGAGTCCGATCTCCTTGCCGGCGACGGTTCCACCGGCGGTCTTGAAGGCCGAGTAGCGACCCTTGTTGTCGGCCGTCGCCAGGTTCTCGAACTTGGTCGGGTACTGCTTGACCTTCGGCATCCAGTCACCGTCGACAGCCTCGATGTCGCCGAGGCCGGAGCCTGCGGCGAGCTTCGTGAACAGGTTGGTTTCGGCTGCGTCGGATGTCGCGGCGATCTTCTGCACGACGGTGACGTTCGGGTGCAGCTTGTGGTACTTCGCGAGAAGCGCCTTCGTGTAGCCGAAGTTGTTGAACGTCGACAGGGTGAGGGTGATCGGCTTGCTGCTGTCGCTCGAGGTCGTCGAGGCCGAGCAGCCGGTCATGATCAGTGCGATCACCGAGGCCGCGGCTATGCCGGCTCCGATGGTGGTGCGTCGTGAGAACTTCACGGTCACTCCTTTGTGTGCGTGGTTAGGGGATTCTATTGCAGATTGACGCTGTGTGAGAGCGCTCTCACATTCGGGTGTGGGAGCGCTCTCACGCAATCGCGTCACTGTACGATGGGAGCGCTCCCACTGTCAAGCGCCTAATTTGGCGTCTGGGGAAAAAGCCGGTCAGCGGCCGGTTTCCGTGGTCCTCATTCGCGCCGGTTATTATTCTGACCATGCCGTTGCACTGGAAGCGAACCGTCGCCGCGGCCGCGACCGTCGCCCTCGCTCTCGCCGTTCTGGCGGGATGCGCGCCGGAGCGCGTGCCCGCGACCGGCTCCCCGAGCCCCACGGCATCCGTGTCCGCGACACCGGTGGCGAAGCCGAAGAATTTCTTCAACAAGACGCAGTACTCGCTCACCGATCCGACCAGCATCTGGGTGGTGGTCAACAAGCTGAGGCCGTTGCAGCCGACGAATTTCACCCCCACCCTGGTGACGCTGGACGTGCCGCACGTCTCCGCACCGCAGATGACGCAGGAGGCCGGGGATGCGCTGCTGAAGATGTTCGCCGCCGCCGCGGCTGCCGGTGCGGGACAGTTACAGATCCAGAACTCGTACCGGTCGTACAACGTGCAGGTGAATACGCACACTTCACTGGTGGGCAGCCTCGGGCAGGCCGCCGCGGACGCCCAGAGCGCGCGCCCCGGCTACAGCGAGCACCAGACCGGACTCGCGGTAGACGTGGCGTCGTACCCCAGCAAGTGCGACATCGCGGCCTGCTTCGGGCAGACTCCGCAGGGCATCTGGCTCGCCGCCAACTCCTGGCAGTACGGCTACATCCTGAGATATCCGGCGGACAAGACCGCCATCACCGGGTACATCTACGAGCCGTGGCACTTCCGCTATGTGGGCGTCGCGCTGTCGACCGAGATGCACAACGACGGCATCGAGACGATGGAGGAGTTCTTCGGGCTCCCGCCGGCGCCCGACTACGCCACCGCTACGGGTTAGTCCCGGCTAACCGCCGAGCGCCGCGTCGACGATCTTCTTCGCCTCGGCCTGCACCCGCTTGAGATGCTCCTCGCCGAGAAACGACTCGGCGTAGATCTTGTAGACGTCTTCCGTTCCGCTCGGGCGTGCTGCGAACCACGCGTTCGCCGTCGCCACCTTTACACCGCCGAGGGGCGCGCCGTTGCCGGGTGCGATGCTGAGCTTCACCGCGATCGGTTCGCCGGCCAGCTCCGTGGCGGTGATCGCGGCGCCATCGAGCTTGGCGAGCTCCGCCTTCTGCGCCTTCGTGGCGGCGGCGTCGATGCGTTCGTAGGCGGGCGAGCCGTACTTGTCGGTGAGTTCGCTATACAGCTGGGACGGCGACTTGCCCGTCACCGCGATGATCTCGCTGGCGAGCAGGGCCAACAGAATTCCGTCCTTATCCGTCGTCCACGTGCTGCCGTCGGTGCGCAAAAAGCTGGCCCCCGCGGACTCCTCGCCACCGAAGGCGACTGAGCCGTCGACGAGCCCGGGCACGAACCATTTGAACCCGACCGGCACTTCCCAGAGGCGACGCCCCAGTGACTCGCTGACCAGGTCGATCATGCTGCTGGAGACGAGGGTCTTACCGACCGCGGCATTCTCGCGCCACTCGGGCCGGTGGCTGTAGAGGTACTGGATAGCGACCGCGAGATAGTGGTTCGGGTTCATCAGCCCGCCATCCGGGGTGACGATGCCGTGGCGGTCGGCGTCGGCGTCGTTGCCGGTGACCACGTCGAAGTCGTCCTTGTGCTTCAGTACAGACGCCATGACGGATGCCGACGACGGGTCCATGCGGATCTTCTCGTCCCAGTCGAGAGTCATGAACGCCCACTGCGGATCGACGGCCGGGTTCACGACGGTCAGGTCGAGACCGTACCTCTCGCCGATGAGCTGCCAGTAGTGCACGCTCGCGCCGCCGAGCGGATCCGCGCCGATGCGAACTCCCGCCCTCTTGATCGCGTCGACGTCGATGATGCTGGCCAGGTCATCCACGTACTGTCCGCGGAAGTCGTATGTGCCGACCCCGCTCGGTTTCGCTCTCTTCACATCGTGGCTGCCCGACGCGATGATCTCGTTGGCGCGCGACGCGATCCAGCCGGTGGCATCGCCGTCGGCCGGGCCGCCGTGCGGCGGGTTGTACTTGAAGCCGCCATCGCGCGGCGGGTTGTGGCTCGGCGTGATGATGATGCCGTCTGCAAGTGCCTCTGGTTTTGAGGCGTTGTGCTTGATGATCGCGTGGCTGAGCGCCGGCGTCGGCACGTAGTCGTCGAACTCGTCCACCCGCACGTCAACCCCGTTGCCGACCAGCACCTCGAGCGCGGTCGTCTGCGCGGGTGCACTGAGGGCGTGGGTGTCGCTGCCGATGAACAGCGGTCCGGTGATGCCCTGCCCGGTGCGGTACTCGACGATCGCCTGGGTGATCGCGGCGATGTGGGTCTCATTGAACGCGGTGTCGAGCGATGACCCACGGTGGCCGGAGGTGCCGAACACCACCGCCTGCTCGGGGATCGAGACATCCGGAACCAGGTCGTAATACGCCTTCAGGAGTGCGTCGATGTCGACCAGGTCGGAGGTCTGGGCCGGCTGTCCCGCGCGCGAATTCATGACTCCAGTTGTACACGGTCGCGCCGCCCACTGGCCGATGTGGCTCCCGGTAGGATTCGACGCATGGCCGACGCATATTCCTATCTCGGACCGGCCGGCACCTTCACCGAGGCGGCCCTGGCCCAGGTGCCCGAGGCCGCGGGCAAGACCTGGCACGCGGTCAACAACGTCGGCCAGGCCCTCGCGGATGTCGTGGAGGGGCGCAGCGTTGCCGCCATGATCGCGATCGAGAACACGGTCGACGGCGGCGTGAGCGCCAGCCAGGATGCGCTCGCCACCATCCCGGGCCTCCGCATCATCGGCGAATACCTGGTGTCGGTGAATTTCGTGCTGGTCGCCCGGCGCGGAACGACGCTGGCCGATGTGCGGGTGATCAACGCGCATCCGGTCGCGTACGGCCAGAGCCGACAGTGGGTGGAGAAGAACCTTCCCGCCCACGAGCATCTTCCCGCCACGTCGAATGTGGCCGCGGCCGCATCCCTGCTGTCGAGCGATGCGGCCGATGCCGCTATCGCCCCTCGCGGGATCACCGAGCACTATGAGCTCGACCTGCTGGCCGAGAACATCGGTGACAACCCGAATGCGCAGACGCGGTTCGTGCTGGTGAGTCGCACCACCGACCTTCCCGCTCCGACCGGGTCGGACAAGACGAGCATCATCGCCGAACTGCCCGACGACTCGGCCGGTCGCCTGCTCGAAATGCTGGAGCAGTTCGCCACTCGCGGTGTGAATATGAGCCTGCTCGAGTCCCGGCCGATCGGCGACAGTCTCGGTCGCTACCGATTCGTGATCGACCTCGATGGTCACGTGCGTGATGAGCGGGTTGCGGATGCCCTGCTCGGTCTCAAGCGGTTCAGCCCGAAGGTGATCTTCCTCGGTTCGTACCCTCGCGCCGACAAGCGCGCGATCACGGTCACCGAGCGCTACGACAACGCGGCATTCATGGATGCTCGCGCCTGGTTGGAAGGACTGGTCGGAGAATGACCCACATCGAGACCCCGATGCA
>JAODAT010000104.1 GCA_025463565.1 Microbacteriaceae bacterium | reverse complement strand
GACTTCGACGGTGACCAGATGGCTGTGCACCTTCCGCTGTCGGTCGAGGCCCAGGCCGAGGCGCGCATCCTGATGCTCGCGTCGAACAACATCCTGAAGCCGTCAGACGGTCGCCCGGTGACCCTTCCTACCCAGGACATGATCATCGGCCTGCACCACCTCACGACCCTGAAGGAGGGTGTCGCCGGCGAGGGCCGCGCGTTCTCCTCGGTGTCCGAGGCCATCCTGGCGTTCGACCAGCACTCGCTCGACCTCAACGCGAAGGTACGCATCCGCCTGGATGACGTGGTCTTCAACGAGGGAGAGGCACCCGAGAACTTCGTCGAGGGCAAGACCGTGCTCGTCAACACCACGCTGGGTCGCGCGCTCTTCAACGAGACGCTTCCGTCTGACTACCCGTATGTCGAGGCCGTCGCCGACAAGGGCCAGCTCTCCGCGATCGTCAACGATCTCGCCGAGCGGTACCCCAAGGTGGAGGTCGCCGCCGCGCTCGACCGGATCAAGGACGCCGGTTTCCACTGGGCGACCCGCTCCGGAGTCACGGTCGCACTCAGCGATGTTCTGACGCCGCCCAACAAGCGCCAGATCATCGAGGGCTACGAGAAGCAGGCCACCAAGGTGCAGACGCAGTTCGAGAAGGGACTCACGACCGACGCCGAGCGTCGCCAGGAGCTCATCGAGATCTGGAACAAGGCAACGGCTGAAGTCGCGAAGGCGATGGAAGACAACATGCCGGCGAACAACAACATCAACCGCATGGTCACCTCCGGTGCCCGCGGTAACTGGATGCAGGTTCGCCAGATCGCCGGTATGCGTGGGCTCGTGTCTAACCCGAAGGGTGAGATCATCCCGCGCCCGATCATCTCGAGCTACCGCGAGGGTCTGTCCGTGGCGGAGTACTTCATCGCCACCCACGGTGCTCGCAAGGGTCTCGCCGACACCGCGCTCCGCACGGCCGACTCCGGGTACCTCACCCGCCGTCTGGTCGACGTGTCGCAAGACGTCATCATCCGTGAAGACGACTGCGGCACCACCAAGGGTCTCGACCTCATCGTCGCGACCGTCGGTGCGGATGGCGTGCTGGTTCGCGACTCCAACGTCGAGAACTCGCTCTACGCCCGCAGCCTCGCCGAGGACGCGGTCGACGCCAAGGGCGCCGTCGTTGCGAAGGCCGGGGATGACGTCGGAGACGTTCTGATCCAGCTGCTTATCGACAACGGCATCACCCACGCGAAGGTGCGCTCAGTGCTCACCTGCGAGTCGGCCGTCGGTGTGTGTGCGGCCTGCTACGGCCGCTCGCTCGCGACCGGCAAGCTCGTCGACATCGGTGAGGCCGTCGGCATCATCGCGGCCCAGTCGATCGGTGAGCCTGGCACGCAGCTGACCATGCGTACCTTCCACACCGGTGGTGTGGCATCCGCGGATGACATCACCCAGGGCCTGCCGCGCGTCACCGAGCTGTTCGAGGCTCGCACCCCGAAGGGTGCGTCCCCGATCGCCGAGGCCGCCGGCACGATCACCATCGAGGACACGGATCGTAGCCGCAGGCTCATCCTGACCCCCGACAACGGTGACGAGCCGATCGCCTACCCGGTGCTGAAGCGCGCGACCCTCCTCATCGAGGACGGCCAGCACGTCGAGCTCGGCCAGCAGCTGCACATCGGCGCTGTGGACCCGAAGGAGGTTCTTCGCGTCCGCGGTGTTCGTGCCGTGCAGCAGCACCTGGTCGACGGTGTGCAGGGTGTGTACCGGTCACAGGGTGTGCCGATTCACGACAAGCACATCGAGGTCATCGTTCGCCAGATGCTCCGCAAGGTCACCGTGGTCGACCACGGCGACACGGGCCTGCTGCCGGGTGAGCTCGTCGATCGCCTGAAGTACAACGAGCTCAACCGCTCCGCGCTCACCGAGGGCAAGAAGACGGCATCCGCTCGCCAGGAGGTCATGGGTATCACCAAGGCGTCCCTCGCGACCGAGTCGTGGCTGTCGGCCGCGTCGTTCCAGGAGACCACGCGTGTTCTCACGCAGGCCGCCATGGAGGGCAAGTCCGACCCGCTGATGGGCCTGAAAGAGAACGTCATCATCGGGAAGCTGATCCCTGCCGGGACCGGCCTGCCGAAGTACCGCAACGTCGCCGTCGAGGCGACCGAAGAGGCCAAGGCCGAGCGCTACCCGAACCGCATCTTCACGGATGACTCGGTGTTCAGCGAATCCGACCTCAGCTTCGTCGACTTCGACAGCTTCTCGTCGGATGATTTCACCCCCGGTACTTATAACTGATTCGCGCGTGGGGCGCAGTCCCACGCCGGATCAGGTTGAGTAGCCGCCCCTTCAGGGCGGCGTATCGAAACCTGTAAGACATCAGAACGGCCCTCGCCTCACGGCGGGGGCCGTTCTGCGTTAACCCGCCTCTACCCCCTAAAGCGGGACTATGTACCCCGATCACGCCGGGTTACCGTTGAACATCCGGGGGGATCATGGCGTTCCTGCGTTCCCGGGGTTACCCGAAGAGCAGAAGGAGCGTGATCATGTCGTCCCTGGCAGAAATCCTGATCATTCGCGGCCTTATGCCGATCGAGAGTCTCGACCAGATCAGCGGCGACACCGCCGACGACGAGCTCAAGATCCTCAATCTCATCGACAAGGGCGTCATCACCGACTCCCAGCTGGCCTCGGCCAGGGCGGCGCAGTCGGGGCTCCCTTTCGTCGAACTCGCCGACTATCCGATCGACCGCACCGCGGTCTCCCTTGTGCCCGCCGCGCTCTGCCGCCGGCACGACCTGCTGCCGATCGCCGTGCAGGGTGACCGCCTCATCGTCGCCATGGTGAACCCCGGCGACGTCTTCGCCCTGGATGACGTTCGCGCGGCCACCCGCATGCGAGTGGATGCCGTGGTCGCCGAACGCAACGACCTGAAGGCCGCGCTCAACCGCTTCATCCGCGCCGACGGCGAGCTCGATGAGCTCACCACCGCGCTCGAGGAGGAGAACCGTCCGAAAGACATCGTCCCGGTCGGCGACAACTTCGAGGATGACGCCCCGATCGTGCGTTTCGTCAACCTGCTCATCAGCCAGGCGATCCAGGACCGGGCCTCGGACATCCACATCGAGCCGGCCGAGCACGACGTGCTGGTGCGCTACCGCGTTGACGGAGTGCTGCACGACATGCAGCGTGCGCCGAATAACATCCAGAAAGGCGTGACGACGCGCCTCAAGATCATGATCGACATCGAAATCGCCGAGCGCCGGCGCCCGCAGGACGGCCGCATGTCGGTCGTGCACGGTGGTCGCCAGATCGATCTCCGCGTGGCGACGTTGCCCACCGTGTACGGCGAGAAGGTCGTCATGCGAATCCTCGACAACCAGAACACGACGCTCGGCATGGACCAGCTCCAGCTGCTGGAGCGCAACGCCGAGGCGTATCGCAAGTCGTACACGAAGCCCTACGGCATGATCCTGGTGACCGGCCCGACCGGTTCGGGAAAGTCGACCACCCTGTACACGACCCTGCATGCGGTCGCGAAGCCCGAGATCAACGTCATCACGGTCGAAGACCCGGTGGAGTACCGCATGGCGGGAATCAACCAGGTGCAGGTGAACCCGAAGGCCGGACTGACCTTCGCGAGCGCGCTGCGGTCCATCCTGCGATCCGACCCGGATGTCGTGCTGCTCGGCGAGATCCGCGACCACGAGACGGCGCAGATCGCCATCGAAGCGTCGCTCACCGGTCACCTCGTGCTCTCGACCCTTCACACCAACGACGCCCCGAGCGCGATCACCCGTCTCACCGAGATGGACATCGAGCCCTTCCTCGTGGGGTCGGCTCTCGACTCCGTAGTCGCCCAGCGACTCGCACGGCGGCTCTGCGACCGCTGCCGCACGCCGTTCCAGCACAGTGCGGAGGAGCTGATGCACCTCCGCGTCGGATGGGACCCGAGCATGCCGCTGCCGACGCTGTACCGGCCGGTCGGCTGCGCCGTCTGCTCCAACACCGGCTACCGCGGACGCATCGCGATCCACGAGGTGATGACCGTCACCGAAGAAATCGAACGCGCGGCAGTCGCGCGGGCGTCGAGCGCCGAAATCGGCCGCATCGCCATCGACCAGGGCATGACCACCCTGCGCCAGGACGGCTGGGCGAAAGCCCAGATGGGATACACCTCCATCGAGGAAATCCTGAGAGTCGTCGTCTGACACATCGATTTCGGGGCGGGGGCCCTGACGATGATTCACACCTAAGGGGAAATAGCGTGAGCAAGCCAGTGTATGAAATCCCGGTCAGCGGGAACGAGGGGATGAATTTCTCGTCCTCGCCGGCGCCGCTGCTCGAGCCGGGGCGTACGGAGTATCCGCCGCCCGGATCGTTCATGCCGTCGACCGCCGGACTCGGCGGCCCGATGGGAGCGCCGGTCGGAGCGCCAACAGGCGCCGGGGCCGGCTTCCCGCCGCCCGCCGACACGTTTTCACCGTCGCCGGCGTCCTTCCCGCCACCGCAGGCCGCCCCGATGTTCCCGCTGCCTACGGACACTTTTGCCCCACCCACGTCGTCGTACGCACCGCCGGTTTACGCGCCGGCTCTGAGTTCGACAGCGCCGCCGACCGCGGTTGCGGAGGCTCCCACGATGGAGAGCCCGCGCCGCCCGGACCGACAGTTCGACGAGAGCTTCCCGGAGCCGGAGGGCCAGAGCCCGATCGCGAACGCCGACAAGCAGCTGATCGACACGCTGCACGAGGTGCTCATCGCCATCGCGTCCGACCTTCACATCTCCGGTGATGCGGAGCCGATGATCCGCATCGACGGCTCGTTGCAGCCGGTTCCCGGGGCGACCAAGTGGAGCAAGGAGCGCGTGCACACCGCGCTAATGAGCCTTCTCACGCCGAAGCAGCGCCAGATCTTCGAAGAGAACCTCGAACTCGACTTCGCGTACACGCTTTCGTCCAACGCCCGGTTCCGCGTCAACTACTACCAGGACCGTGGTGCGATCGGCGCGGCATTCCGTCTCATTCCGACCGACATCCGGCCGCTGCACGAGCTCGGCGTTCCCGAGGTCGTCGCACGATTCGCGACGCTCGCCCGGGGGCTGGTGCTGGTGACCGGTCCGACCGGCTCGGGTAAGTCGACGACTCTCGCCGCGCTGATCGACCTGGTCAACCGCACCCGCGCCGACCACATCGTTACGGTCGAAGACCCGATCGAGTTTTTGCACACCAACCAGAAGTCGCTGGTCAACCAGCGCGAGGTCGGTGCAGACACCCACAGCTTCGGAGCAGCGCTCAAGCACGTGCTCCGCCAGGACCCCGACGTCATCCTCATCGGTGAGCTTCGGGACCTCGAGACGATCTCGGTCGCTCTCACCGCCGCCGAAACCGGTCATCTCGTGTTCGCGACCTTGCATACCCAGGACGCGCCGCAGACGATCGACCGCGTGATCGACGTGTTCCCCGCCCACCAGCAGGGACAGATCCGGGCGCAGCTGGCCGCCACCCTCCAGGGTGTGGTGTGCCAGACGCTGGTTAAGCGGGCGAGCGGCCGGGGACGTGCCGTCGCCACCGAGGTGCTGGTGACGACCCCGGCCGTCGCCAACCTGATTCGCGAGGGCAAGACGTACCAGGTGTCGTCCGCGATGCAGGCCGGGCGTGATCTCGGAATGCACACGATGGACCAGCACCTGGCCGAGATGGTGAACCACGGCCAGATCACCCACGAGGCCGCGCTCGAGAAAGTGCACGACCTCGAGGGCTTCAAGCGACTGGTGCACCGCGCACCGGCCGCCGCCGAGGGCTACAGCTTTGCCGACCAGGTGGGACAGAACTGATGACGACGACCGTGACGACGACGGGGACGCACTTCGCGTACACGAGCAGGAAGCAGAGCGGAAAAGTAGTTCACGGGCGCATGGAGGCACCGAACGAGGCCGCCGTGGTCTCGCGGCTGCGCACCATGGGCATGTCGCCGGTCACGATCGAGCAGACCGCGGCGAGTTCCGGCCTGAGCATGGACATCAAGATCCCGGGCTTCGAACGAAGGGTGCCGCTCAAGGACATCGCTGTGATGTCGCGGCAACTTTCGACCATGATCGGCGCGGGCCTGTCGCTTCTGAGGGCTCTGACGATCCTTACCGACCAGACCGAGAACAAGAGGCTTGCCAGCGTACTCGACGAGGTTCGAACGGATGTCGAACGCGGCTCGTCGCTATCCGAAGCCGTCGCGAAGCATGACCGTGTATTCCCGCCGATGATGATCCACCTGATCCGGGCCGGTGAGCTCGGCGGATTCCTCGACAAGTCCCTGGAGTCCGTCGCCGGCACCTTCGAGGCCGACGTCAAGCTTCGCGCCACGATCAAGTCGGCGCTCACCTACCCGGTGATCGTGCTGTGCATGGCCGTCATCGCGACGATCGCCATGCTCGTCTTCATCGTGCCGGTGTTCCAGAACATGTTCGCGTCGCTCGGTGGCACGCTGCCGCTGCCCACGCTCATTCTCATCAACGTCTCGCACAACATGATCTGGATTCTGCCGCTGCTCATAGTGGCGGCGATCGCGGGGCTCTTCTGGTGGCGACGCAACGGGCACAAGGACACCGTGCGCGCCGTGGTGGACCCGCTGCGGCTGAAAATTCCGGTTTTCGGCATGCTCATGCGCAAGGTCGCCGTGGCGCGGTTCACGCGCAATTTCGCGACCATGACCGGCGCCGGGGTGCCTATCCTGCAATCCCTCGACATCGTCGGGCAGACGTCGGGCAACTATGTCATCGAGCAGGCGCTCAAGCGCGTCCAGGACTCCGTCCGTGCCGGTCGTTCGATCGCCGAGCCGCTGGTGCGCGAGCCCGTGTTCCCGTCGATGGTCACCCAGATGATCGCCGTCGGTGAGGATTCGGGTTCCATGGAGACGATGCTGAACAAGATCGCCGACTTCTACGACGACGAAGTGCAGGCGACCACCGAAGCTCTCACGTCGCTGATCGAACCGATCATGATCGCCGTCATCGGCATCATCATCGGTGGCATGATCGTCGCCCTGTATATGCCGATGTTCACGATTTACAGCCAGATCCACTGACAGTCACGGCCCATGGCCCCTGCACTGGGGTACGGAAAACGGCCCTTGTACCCCGTTCGCGGGATTACCTGAACTCTTTCTCAGCGGAAGAGTAATAGGTGGGGGGCTGGAATTGGGGGGCCACCTGTCCACTCACACACTGAACAGGAATCATTCATATGACACTCACCAGCGAACTTTCTCGACGGAAACGCGACGATGAGGGCTTCACCCTCATCGAGCTTCTCGTCGTCGTTCTCATCATCGGAATCCTCGCGGCGATCGCAATCCCGGTGTTCCTCGGCCAGCAGAACCAAGCCAAGGACGCGGCAGCCCAATCGGATCTCGCTAACGCGAAAATCGCGCTGGTCTCGTACCAGACCGCGAACCCGACCAGTACCGCCGCGCCGGCGTACGCCGCACTGAAGACCTACGGCTACACGCCGAGCGTCTCCGGCAACAACGCGGTCGTCTACTACGGCACGAGCACCGGCGGCACGTTCTGCATCCAGGAGGCGTCGGCCTCCGGCGTCTCGGGTACGGCACATCCTTTTGCGGTCACGGACTCGACCGGTGCCGCCAAGGGCACATGCAACACCACCACCGCGGCCTTCGTGACCGGCAACTGGTAACACTTCGACCTGAATGATGAGGAGGACGCCGCGGCAGCGGTGTCCTCCTCATCTGTTTAACAACGCGATGCTGTTTTTCATTCACTGTGCCCTGTTTGTGGGATTACGCGGATGACGGGTGGACGGGATAGTTGCTTTCGGGGGGAAAGTACATGAGTCACCCCTGTCCCGCGCCATCGTCGAACAGGAGAACCACACATGATCACAGCACTCACCAGCGCTCTCAGAAACAAGCGTGACAGCATCGAGAAAGACGACACGGGCTTCACGCTCATCGAGCTTCTCGTTGTCGTTCTCATCATCGGCATCCTCGCGGCAATCGCGATCCCGGTGTTCCTCGGCCAGCAGAACCAGGCCAAGGATGCGACTGCCCAGTCGGATCTCGCCAACGCGAAGGTCGCCGTCGTCTCGTACATGCTGCAGAACCCGACTGCCACTGGCATCTCTTCGTCGGATCTCAAGACCTACGGCTATACGCCGTCCATCTCCGGCAACCCCGTTAGCGGGCTGCTCGGAACAAGCGGCGCATTCTGCATCCAAGTGACTTCGGCCTCCGGCTCGACCCACACCTACGCGCTGACCGACTCGACACCCGCCGTGAAGGGCACCTGCTCGAGCGCAACAGCCATCTCCACTCTGAGCTGGTAGAACGCCGTCATGTCCTCCCAATAGCTGACCCCTGCACTGGGGCCGCGATTTCGGCGAATGTACCCCATTCGCGGGATTCACAGGATGAGGGCAAGCACCGAGTATTCATCTGGGGGGCAGTTTTTGGGGGCCACCTGTCCACGCATCATCATGAACAGGAATGGATAGACAATGATCACCGCAATCAACAAGTCGCTCTCTCAGAAGCGCGACAGCATCGAGAAGGACGACAAGGGCTTCACGCTCATCGAGCTCCTCGTTGTCGTTCTCATCATCGGCATCCTCGCGGCAATCGCGATCCCGGTGTTCCTCGGCCAGCAGAACCAGGCCAAGGATGCAGCAGCACAGTCCGACCTCGGCAATGCCAAGATCGCTCTGATCTCGTACCAGACGGCGAACCCGAGCATCACGACCGCGCCCCTGTACACGGACCTGAAGAACTACGGTTACTCGCCGAGCGTTTCGGGCAACAACGCCGTGGTCACCCTCGGCGCTGCCAACTCGGGCACCTTCTGCATCACCGAGCTCTCCGCGTCCGGCACCGGTCACAACTGGGCCATCTCCGACTCGTCGGGTGCCGTCAAGGGCACCTGCTCGACCAGCAGCGCTGGCACGATCACGCCGGGTACCTGGTAGAACCAGCGAGCGCTCACTGTGGGACGTCGCTTTGGCGGCGTCCCACAGTGGCTTAGACACCATCCACACACTTTGCACGGAGAGGGGGAGGCGCAATGAACAACAACACCGCCGTGGTCACCACGGATGACGAGGCAGGGCTCGGACTGATCGAGATCGTTGTCGCAATGTTCGTCCTCGCGGCCCTCTCCCTGTGTCTGCTGCCACTGCTGATCAATGGCACCCAGCAGTCCGCTAAAACGGCGGCCATCGCGAGCGCATCGCAGCTCGTGAACAACCAGATCGTCGCCGCACGGGATACGGCAGACACCTGCACCGCGGTCGCCGGCGTGGCGAGCGTGCCTGTCGGCGCCGCAAGCGTCTACCGAGGCGTCCCGCTCTCCCTGACCAAGACGATGGGCACGTGCCCGAATCCCGCTCCGACAGCCACTGCGCCTTCGACCGTCACGTACACGGTCACCGTCACCCGCACCGATACCGGAGCAACGCTCGCCACGGCGACTACCCGCATTCTGGTGACGGGCAGCTGAGATGTCGCTCGATCATTCAACCGACGAGGCCGACGACGGCTTCACTCTCATCGAGCTGTTGGTCTCGGGGCTCCTGGGAGTGCTCGTTCTCATCGTGGTCGCCGGCATCATGATCAGCTCCACCACGACGGAGAGCCTGGTGCGAAACGTGAGCACGGCCACCAAGTCGGGGCAGAGTGCGACCAACTCGATCGAGCGGGGCATCCGCAACGCGGCGTATGCGGTTGGCACAACACAATCGGTGAAGGTGACCGTTATCGGCAGCGACCAGATAGTCACCGCACTCGTCGTGGGCAATGGCGCCACAGCGACCACCCAGTGCGAAGCGTGGTATTTCTCCTCGACCGCGAAGACGATCCGATATCACGCGTGGACCTCGGGCTCCATCACAGCGCCGATCGCCTCGGTCCTTTCCACCTGGACTCTGCTGGCTAGCGGGGTCACGCCGGTGACGGGCACCACCATCTTCACCCAATCCAGCTCGACGGAACTGGCTTTCTCTTTCAAAGCGGACGCGGGCAAGGACCCAGCCATTCCATTTCAGAGTGCGGTCTCCAGTCAGACCGGTGTAACAGGGAGCGTCGCATGTTTCT
>JAODAT010000067.1 GCA_025463565.1 Microbacteriaceae bacterium | reverse complement strand
GCGGCGGGAGCCGAACACCCACACCCGGTACAGCACGAACCGGAAGGCGGTCCCGAGCGCGAGCCCGACCACGTTGGTCGCGATGTTGTCGTCGAGGAGCGAGGTGAATCCGAAACCGTAGTGCGATACCCACAGGCAGCCGAGCGCGATGAGCGAACCGGCGGCACTCACCAGGCCGAACTCGATGCCTTCACGCACCACCTGGGAGCGGCTGCCGCGCCGACGCTCGGAGCGGAAGGTCCAGTACCGGTTGCCGATCCAGTTCGCGACGATCGCGAGCGTGGTGGAGATCACCTTGGCCGGAATCGGCTGGTGCTCGAACACGGTCGTCAGCAGCGCGTTGAACACGGTGATGTCGACCAGGAAACCGACGCCGCCCACCAGCAAAAAGCTCAGTCCCTGGCGTAGGAATGTGCTGCGAGTCGCGCGATCTTTAAACAATCGCTGCTCCTTTCAGTGCGACGGCGATGACCGGCACCGGATGCCGGGTGCCGAATATGCGCGCCGGGAGCCCGCGAAGACCCCACAGGGTGACCCGCCCCATCGCCTCCCGAACGATGCCGGAACTCATCTTCGATTCGCCGTGCACCCGCTCCACGAAGGTGATCGGCACTTCTGCGATGCGGAGGCCGGCAGTGTACGCGTGCCAGAGCATGTCGATCTGGAAGCAGTAGCCCTGGCTCACGACCGAGTGGTAGTCGAGCGAGGTGAGGGCTGAGGCGCGGAACGCGCGGAAGCCGCCGGTGATGTCCCGCACCGGGAGCCCGAGGGCGAGTCGCGCGTAGAGGCTGCCGCCCTGCGAGAGCACCATGCGGCCGAGCGGCCAGTTCAGCACCTCACCGCCGGGCGTCCAGCGGGAGCCGAGCACGACATCCACGTCATCGAGCGCGTCGAGCAGGCGGTGCAGCTGTTCGGGCTGGTGGGAGCCGTCCGCATCCATCTCGACCAGCCGGTCGTAGCCTTCCGCGAGTCCCCAGTCGAAGCCGGCACGGTATGCGGCGCCGAGGCCCTCCTTGCCCGCCCGGTGCAAAACGTGCACACGGTCGTGGCCGGAGGCCAGCGCGGAGGCGATCGCGCCGGTGCCGTCGGGCGAGTTGTCGTCGACGATGAGAATGTCCACGTCGGGCAGGCTGGTCATCAGCCGCGCAGCGATGAGTGGCAGGTTCTCACGCTCGTTGAATGTGGGGATGACTACGAGTGTCCGTTCGGTCATGACGTTGTCTCCTGCGTGAGTTCGTAGACGGTGATGCGATTCACCAGGGTGGATTTGGTCACGGTGTAGCCAAGCTGTTCGAGGGTGACGATGTCGGAGGGGGTGCGCGCCTCCGGCAGTTCGAGCGCCCAGACGGTGTGGATTCCATCCAGCCGGGTGTCGACAGGGCGCTCCGTGACGTCCCACAGGCCCGAGGTCTGCCAGTACGGCTTCACCAGCCCGACATCCTGCAGTCCGGTGAAGTCCTGCGGGTAAAGCCGCAGGGCGAGCCTGGGGTTGCGGGAGGGCCGCACATGGCGGTCGAAGACGACCGCGTCGCCGGGTGCGGCTTCGGATTTGACGAGCGCGGCGGCCTGGCGCAGGTCGCTTCCCGGCTCGCCCGCGTAGTTGGTGGCATGGTCTTTCGCGAACTGAGTACGCGCGCCGACATAGCTCGGCACGGCCAGCCCGACGATCAGGGCGACGACGACCACCTTTGCCCAGGTGCGCGGGATGGCGTCGATGCCGACGGCTATCGCGATCGCAACGACGGGGGTGCAGAACGAGAGGTAGCGCAGGTTGTACATCGGCGTGATCGTGTAGTGGCCGATGATGAGTGCAGCCGTGGGGAGTGCCAGCCAGCCGAACACCAGCACGAACCGGTTGCGATAGCGGCGTGCGATGACGACGGCAGCGACAATGATGAGCGTCCAGGCGACGATCGCGATCCAGGGGGTGTCGAACCACTGTGCCTGGAAGACCGACAGGGCGTTGGCGTAGTTGCGGCCGGCCAGGAAGGCGATCTGGTGGTGCTGGCTGAGCCCGTAGACGAGTATCGGCAGGGCAGCCACGACGGCCACCGTCGCGGAGAGCAGCCAGCGGCGCAGCAGCATTCGGTTGCGGTGGGTGGAGAGCAGCACCAGCAGGTGCACTCCCGCCAGCATCACGAGGTAGAGGAACAGGTAGATCGAGAAGGCGATGGCGAGACCGTACGCGACCCAGAGCATGCGCCGGGGACTGCGGCTCCGCACCAGCAGTACGAAGAAGATGGTGAGCCAGACCGCGATCGCGGCCGATGTGGCGTACGAACGCCCCTCAACACCGTCGAGGTTCACCCGGGGGATCGCCACGAGCACGATGGCGGCCATGACCGCGACGCGCTTCGAGAACAGCATCGTGCCGAGCACCACGACACCGGCAACGGCGATGCCCACTGCGATCGAGCTGGGCAGGCGCACCGAGAGTTCCGATGCCCCGAACAGCTTGATCCAGAAGTGCATGAAGAGGTAGTAGGTGCCGTGCACGGCATCCACGCGTCCGAGCTCCGCCCAGAGGGCCGACAGGGGTCTTTCCGCTGAGACGACGGTCGCCGCCTCATCGCCCCAGAACGACGGGATCCACGATCCGATGAAGGAAATGAGCGCCCCGCCGGCGCCGAGGACCAGTGCGAGAAGTCGCGGAACGGGCGTCTGGCTACGCGTCGTATACGCGAGGCCAGACGCCCGTTCCGCTGTTACAGTCCCACTCACAATTACCACCGTTACACCTCCTTCGGCACGTTGCCTCTCAATGGCAGGGGGTTGACGGTGAGAACTTATACAGGCAACGTCACGGTGACGCTCAGGCCATTCGCGTTGGCGAGCGAAACCGTGCCGCCGGCCGAGGTGACGATGGCGTGCACGATCGCGAGTCCGAGGCCGCTACCGCCGCTGTTCTTGGCCCGTGAGACGTCCGGCCGGGAGAACCGGTCGAAGGCGACGGGCAGGAAGTCCTCGGGCATGCCGGGTCCCGAGTCCACGACCCTCAGCACCAGGCCGACCGGGGAGTGTCGCAGTGCCAGTCGCACCCAGCCGTCCTCCGGCACCGCCGCGATCGCATTGATGGTGAGGTTGTTGAGCAGGCGACCGAAGTTGCTGACCGCGATCGGGTAGCGGTCGTCAGTGGGGGTGTCGTCGACATCGAAGTCGATGGTGACCCCGCCCGACACGGCCAGAAGTCGCGAGCGGTCGACGGATGTCGCGACCTCGGCGGCCAGCTCGTTCCAGCTGCTCGACGCGGGTTCCGTGCTCGGCTGCTCGAGTTGGGACAGCTCAAGCAGTCCGGTGGCCAGTCCGGACAGCCGGGCCACCGATCGCTCTGCGGCGGTGATCTCCGCCTCCAGCGCGACCGCGTCGCCGGAATTGAGGTGGGCCAGCTCGAGCTGTGCCATCAGGATCGCGAGCGGCGTTCTCAGCTCGTGGCTCGCGTCCGACACGAGCTGCCGTTCGCGGTCGACCGAGTGCCGCACTTCGGTGATGAATTCGTTCAGCGTTAAGGCGAGCCCGTCGAGCTCGTCCATCGCCGGTCCCACCGGGAGCGGCCGGGGTGAACCCTGCGCCACCAGCGCTTCGGCCTGGCGTCGCATCCTGGTCACCGGACGGAGCGCTACGGCCGTCAGCAGGTAGGAGGCGATACCGAAGCTGAGCACGATCAGGCCCGCGCTCACGATGAGAGCCTGGGTGATCCGGGAGAGCGAGAGGTTGGACGAGTCCAGGTTGCGGGCCGTGATGACCACCCAGGTGCCGCCGGGGCTGTCTACCGGCTCGTTGTAGACCCGATAGATGTCATCCCCGCCCGTCACGTCGTGGGCGTCGCCGGTGAGCTTCAACAGCTGCGGCAGTTTGCCTTCGAGCGTGAGCGGCATGCTCGACTCGACGACGTTTCCGTCCGGGTTGACCACGAGCACCAGCTGCCCTCGCCCCGGCTGGTCCACTGTCGTCGGATCGGTCGCCACCTCGACGAGGTATGGGGCGGCGTCGTGCTGCAGCAGCGTCGTGGTGGTCGTCGACAGGATCTGCGCGACCTGTGCCCGGAACAGCAGCACCGCAGCGACGGCGAGCACGGCCGCGATGGCCAGCGTGCCGATGGTGATCCGCCAGCGGATGCTGAGCCGGCGGAGCATGCTCACCCCGCGACCTCGAGCGTGTAGCCGGTGCCTCGCAGCGTGATGATGCGCACCCCGGCTTCGACGGGGTCGATCTTGCGGCGGAGGTAGCTCACGTACTGGTCGACGATGTTGTGGTCGATGTTGTCGGCGCTGCCCCAGACCTCCTCGAGGATGCGCAGCCGGGACACCGCCTGGCCGGCGTTCGTCGCCAGCAGGCGCAACAGGCTGAACTCCTTCGGGCTCATCGCGATGGTGCGGCTGCCGATCTGCACCGTGAAGCTCAGCGAGTCGAGGCGAAGCTCGCCCGCTGTGACGGTGAGGCGGTCGCCCGCGGCGTCCCGGCGCAGCAGCGCGCGCACCCGCGCGCTCAGCTCGACGAACGCGAAGGGCTTGGTGAGATAGTCGTCGGCCCCGGAATCGAGCCCGAAAACGCGGTCCTCGACGGCATCGCGCGCGGTGATCAGCAGGATGGGAACCGAGCTGCCGGTCTCGCGGATCCGGCGGCATACCTCGAAGCCCGACATCTGCGGCAGCATCACATCGACGGCCGCGAGGGAGACGTCGCCACCGGCAACCGCGATCAGGGCGTCCATTCCGTTTTCCACCACGACGGTGTCGTAGCCCTCTGCACGAAGGCCGCGATCGATCAGCCGGCCCATCTCCGGGTCGTCTTCGACAATGAGGATCTTCACCTGTGCATGTTCCCACGGCCGGCTGTGGATAGTGGGGATTGCGTCATCGGGGGTGCGGTCCATACTGGCTGGCATGGCAAAGAACGAGGGATCACCAGACGACGCACCCATTGACCTGCGACCACTGCCTGGCAGCGAACGCGTGGCGGCGGAGGGGCTCGCTCCCGCATCCGCCACCCTCCAGCCGTCAGACCGGATCGAAGCGACAGTGGTGCTGCGACGACGGGTCCAGATCGATCCGACCGACGTGACGACCGGTCCGCCGATGTCTCGCGCAATCCTGGCGGAGACGATCGGGGCCGACCCGGCGGATATCGCCCTGACCGAGTCGACGCTCGGCTCGCTCGGCCTCGTGATCGTCTCGTCCGACGCGGCGTCGCGCCGCATCCGGGTGCGCGGCACCGCGCAGCAGATGGCCCGCGTGTTCGGCGCCGAACTGCAGTCGGTCACCAGTCGCACCGTCGACGGCGATGAGGTCCAGCACCGCCACCGCACCGGTGGGCTGATGGTGCCGGCTGCCCTCGACGGCATCGTGACGGCGGTGCTCGGCCTCGATGACCGCCCGCAGGCGCGTGCCGAGTTCCGTATAGCGGAAGCCAAGTCCGTCTCGGTGAGCTACACCCCGGTCGAGCTCGGTGCCATCTACCGTTTTCCCGACGACACCGATGGCACGGGTGAGACCATCGCGATCATCGAACTCGGCGGCGGCTTCGCGCAGACCGAGCTCGACACCTACTTCTCCGGGCTCGGCATGAAGTCGCCGAAGGTGACCGCGGTCGGGGTCGATGGTGCCAAGAACGAGCCGGGCAAAGACCCATCGGGTGCGGATGGCGAGGTGCTCCTCGACATCGAGGTGGCCGGTGCGCTGAGCCCGGGCGCGCACATCGTCGTCTACTTCGCGCCGAACACCGACGCCGGCTTCGTCGACGCGGTCAGCGATGCGGCCCACGCGAAGGTCACTCCCACGTCGATGAGCATCAGCTGGGGCCAGAACGAAGACCAGTGGACCGGCCAGGCCCGCGCCGCCCTCGACGACGCGTTCGTCGACGCGGCCGCCCTCGGCGTCACGGTCACGGTGGCCGCCGGCGACAACGGCAGTGCGGACAGCGCCACCGACGGTAAGAACCACGCCGACTTTCCGGCATCCAGTCCACATGTTCTCGCCTGCGGCGGAACCAGCCTGCACGCCAGCGGCTCGACGGTCAGTTCGGAGACCGTCTGGAACAACGGTGCGGGTGGCGGCGCCACCGGCGGAGGGGTGAGCGATGTCTTCCCGCTGCCGTCCTGGCAGGCGAAGTCCGGCGTGCCCGCGCCGACAGCGAAGGCCGGCGGTCGCGGGGTTCCCGATGTCGCCGCCGTCGCCGACCCGCAGACCGGCTACGAGGTGCTGGTCGACGGCACGCGCGCGGTCTACGGCGGAACGAGCGCGGTCGCACCGCTCTGGGCCGCCCTGGTGGCGAGGCTCGCACAGGCGACCGGCTCGCCGCTCGGACTTATCAACCCTGCCCTGTATGCGGGTGGCGCCGGCTTCCGGGATGTCGTGAGCGGCAACAACGGCAGCTTCAGCGCCAAACGCGGCTGGGACGCCTGCACGGGTCTCGGCGTTCCCGATGGAACGGCGCTGCTCGCTGTGCTTCACAAAGCGGTGCCCAAGAAGAAATAGCGGCTTGTGTGAACCGCCTTCGGGCGTAATGTGCGGGCCATGGTGGTGAAACTCAACCGTGCGGGCCTGCGCCTGGCCACGTCCCTGGTGTCGAACGGCAAGGTCGTTCACGACGAGCGGGATGCGTGGAGCGAGCACGCCCCGAGCGCGGCACAGGAGAACGAGTTCATCGAGAAGCACGGCTTCTCGGAATACGCGAAGTGGCACCTCGGCATCGACTCGTCGAAGCCGGAGGACACCAAGGGCCGCTACAGCTTTCCGTTCGGCGACTTCAGCAAGGTGCATCGATGCGCGGTGATCTCGCTCGAGAGCCGGGCCGCGCAGAACGACCACGACGACATCGCGAAGGCCACCAAGCGGCTGTTGACCCGCATCGACCGCAAATAACGCCCGTGGGTCTTGAATAGATCCATGGCTAAGAAAACCGTCGCTGACCAGCTCGTCGCCCAGCTCATCGGGGCCGGCGTGCACCACATCTACGGGATCGTCGGCGACAGCCTGAATCCGATCGTCGACGCGGTACGCCGTTCGGGCGGATCGGCCAAAGGCGGCATCGACTGGATCCACGTGCGAAACGAGGAGGCCGCGGCCTTCGCGGCGGGCGCCGAGGCGCAGCTCACCGGCGAACTCGCGGTGTGTGCTGGCAGTTGCGGTCCGGGCAACCTGCACCTCATCAACGGCCTGTTCGACGCTCATCGCTCCGGCGCGCCCGTGCTCGCCATCGCGAGTCATGTTCCGAGCGCCGAGATCGGCAGCGGATACTTCCAGGAGACCCACCCCGATCGGCTGTTCGTGGAGTGCTCCAATTACCGTGAGCTGATCTCGACCTCCGCCCAGGCGCCGCGGGTGATCAACTCCGCTCTTCGTCACGCGGTCGGCCTGCGCGGGGTCGCCGTCGTGACTATTCCGGGCGACGTCGCCGAGCTCGAGGCCACGGGCGCGACGCCGGCGTTCGTCGTGCCGGCGCGACCCTCCGTGGTGCCGGCCCAGGCGGATGTCGAGTCCCTCGCCGCCGCCATCAACCGCGCGAAGACGGTGGCGATCTTCGCCGGCGCGGGGGTCGAGGGTGCCCACGACGAGGTCGTGGCGTTCGCCGACCTCATCGCGGCTCCGGTCGGCCACAGCCTGCGCGGCAAGCAGTGGATCCAGTACGACAATCCCTTCGACGTGGGCATGACCGGTCTGCTCGGCTACGGCGCCGCCCACGCGGGCATTCACGATGCCGACCTGGTCATCCTGCTCGGCACCGACTTTCCGTACGAACAGTTCCTTCCGGATGCGGTGAAAGTGGTGATCGCGCAGGTCGATGCCGACCCGTCCCACCTCGGGCGTCGAGCCAGCGTCTCGCTCCCCGTGCATGGCGGAGTGCTGCCGACCCTCGCGGCGCTCACGCCCCTGGTCGAACGGAAGACCAACCGGCGTTTCCTCGACGCAACGCTGAAGCGCCATTACAAGCTGGTCGGCGGTGCCGTGGGCAAATACACGGAGGTGACCACCCGGGAGCCAATCCATCCGGAGTTCGCCGCATCCACCATCGACCGCCTGCTCGGTGAGGACGCGATCGTAATCGCCGACACCGGTATGGGAAACGTCTGGCAGGCGCGGTACATCACGCCGAACGGAAAACGGCGCCTGATCGGCTCATATCTTCACGGCTCCATGGCCAACGCCGTTCCGCAGGCGATCGGCGCCCAGGTGGCATACCCGGGCAGGCAGGTCGTCACGATGTCGGGTGACGGAGGAGTGTCGATGCTTTTGGGGGAGCTCATCACCGTCGCCGCCTATTCGCTCCCGGTGAAGATCGTCGTGTTCAACAATTCGACGCTGGGTCTGGTGAAGCTCGAAATGCTGGTGGACGGGTTCCCCGACTTCGGGGTGGATGTGCCCGCCGTCGACTACGCGGCCGTCGCGTCGGCGCTCGGAATTCTCGGCACCCGGGTGGAACGGCCCGGCGACCTCGAGTCCGCGCTGGCGACTGCCTTCGCGCATGATGGCCCGGCACTCGTCGATATCGTGACCGATCCGCTCGCCCTGTCGCTGCCGGCGGCGATCACGGGGGAGCAGGTGAAGGGCTTCTCGCTGGCCATGTCGAAGGTGGTACTGAACGGCGGTGCGGGTGAGGCCGTCGGGCTGGTGCGATCCAATATCGAGCACGCGCTGTAGCACGCGCTGCGGGGAAGTTCTCCGCCATACTGTCCGGATGAGGATGGCTCGTCTCGCCGTGCTGGTCACCGTGCTTGCTGTCGGAGCGACGCTCTGCGGCTGCACCGCGACCCCGGCGGCGGCTCCCGCCGTGCCGCCCACCGTCTCCTACTCGCCGTTACCCGCGCTCACGCCGGGCACCGTCTGTGCCATGCACTGCACGACCACAGTCGTCGTCGACAGGGCCGTCAGCACGCAGCAGGTGGTCGACATCCTCACCACCCTCGCGGCGCAGCCGAACACGGCGGGGGTGATCACCGCAGGCACCTCCGCCTTCGCGCTGAAGTACCCGTGGAACTATGTTCCGGCGCCCGCCGACCGGCAGGCTTTCGCGTCCGCTTTCACTGCGGCACTCGCGGCGCCCGGGGTTGAGCGGCTCCGCATCGACGGGGTTCGAAACGTCACGGTCGACTTCGGATCGGCGTCGCCGAGCGAGGTGCTCGACCTCGGCAAGCGGGTCGCTTCGGACCTGCCGCGCCTGTCGGCCGTGCTGACCGCGCCCACGTTCCAGCTGCTCGAAGACAATCGATACCCGGCGAAAGAGGCCGCACTGTTCGGCAGGGTCTCGGCGAAATATCCGACCGGCAAGAGCACGGTGCAGAACGACGACGTGTTCATCAGGGTGAGCACGGCCGATCTCGCTTCGGCCAAGGCCTACGTCACATCCCAGCCGGAGACGAAACAGATCGGCTCCGTCGCCGTGAGCGACAAAAAGCGCGTGGTACTGCACTCGTAACATACTTTCGCTAGCCTCGCGGATGTGACAACACTCGACATGCCGGATGCCCCGGCGCTGCAGAAAAAGGCAGGAACACGGGAAGAGCGCTGGACCAGGTTCACCGACATCCCGCTGCTCGTCGTCGCCCTGATATTCGTCATCGCCTACTCCTGGGACGTCATCGGCGATCTGAAGGGCCCTGAGGACGACGTCGCCCAGCTGGTCATCTGGGTCACCTGGGGAATCTTCGTCGTCGACTACATCGTGAAGCTGGTGCTGGCGCCGAGGCGCTTGCACTGGTTCTTCCGCCACATCCTCGACTTCCTGCTGGTAGCGCTGCCGTTCGCCCGGCCGCTGAGGTTGATGCGTGTCGCCATGGTGTGGACCTCCGTGCACCGGGTCGCCGGCCGCACCCTTCGCGGGCGGCTTGCCGTCTACGTCGTCGGCTCGGCACTGCTGCTGGTCTATGTCGCGTCACTGGCGGTGCTCGAGGCGGAGCGAAACGCCCCGCATTCCAACATCCACAACTTCGGCGAGGCCGTCTGGTGGTCTTTCGTCACGATCACGGGCGTCGGCTACGGCGATTACGAGCCCGTCTCCTTCGAGGGGCGTACCGTCGCGGTGGGCCTGATGATCGCCGGGATCGCCCTCATCGGTGTGATTGCGGCAACTCTCGCCACCTGGCTCATCTCCGCGGTGCAGCAGCAGGAGGAGCAGGAGGCGGCGGCGACACGTGACCAGGTCGCCGAGCTCTCCCAGGCGATCGCCGAACTGCGCAGGGAGCTCGCGGACGGACGCGGGGACGCCCCATAATCGAGCATGACGTTCCAGGCCTACCTCGACACCATCAAAGCGAAGACCGGACTCGGCCCAGACGACTTCCGCCGCCTGGCCGCCGAGAAGGGCTACCTTGAGCCCGGCACCCGGCCGAAGGTGATCCTCGACTGGGTGAAGGCCGACTACGACCTCGGGCCGGGTCATGGCATGGCGATCGTCAGCATCCTCGGCATGCACGAGGGTGCCGGTATGAGCGACGACGAGAAGTTCGATGCCCAGTTCGCTGGCAAGAAGGCCGCGTGGCGGCCGGCCTTCGATTCCCTGGTCGCGGGAGTGCACGGCGAGGTGTTGCTCGCGTCCACCAACACCTACATCAGCCTGCTCAGCGGCACGTCGAAGTTCGCGGTCGTGGCGCTGTCGGGCGAGCGGATGGATGTCGGGATCAAGCTCAAAAGCGAACCGGCGACACCGCGCTTCGAGGCATCCGGCACGTGGAACGCCATGGTCACCCATCGCGTGCGCGTGACGAATGCGGACCAGGTGGACGCGGAACTGCTCGGTTGGCTGCAGCGAGCGTACGACGCAGTGAAGTAAAGAAGTCTGTCCCGCCCGACACAAAAGCAACGTAACGTTGAGGGGTACTACTAACGCGTCACCGAGAGGCCACACTTGCCAGACGAATGCATCCACGGCTTCGAGGCCGGGCTGTGCGATACCTGCTATCCCAAGCCCGTTCCGGTCGTGGTCGCCACCGCCACCACTACGACAACACGCTCACGCACCGCGACGACGACGTCGCGGGCGAGCGCTTCCAGCCGCGCCGACCACAAGGTGGGCGAGCAGCGTATTTACCACGTCACCCACATCGATAATCTGCCGTTGATCATCGAGTCGAATGCGGTCCTCGCCGGACAGCTGCCGGCCGTCGACATTTCTTCGACGGAGAACCGTGCGGCTCGGCGCGACACCCCGGTCGGTGATGACACTGTCGTCGCCGACTACATCCCGTTCTTCCTGTCGCCGAACTCCTCGGTGTGGGCGGCACTTCGCGAACAGCTGGCGGATCCTCGCCTCTCGCCGGAGGCGCGCGATATTCCGCCCGCCGAGTTCGTGATTCTCGTCTCCACGGTGAAGGTGGCCTCCACGATGGAGATCGCCGTCGCGAACGGTGACGCCGCGAACACGTTCACCCGTATCGCGAACACTCCCGACACGAACGATCGCGCGCTCCGCGGCCTCCGCGCTGATGATGACGCCATCCTCGGAGCAGAGCTGCTCGTGAGGGGGGCATTCCCGTTCGAGCAGGTCTCGCTCGTGGGCGTCGCCAATGACCGGGCTCGGGATGCCGTGAAGCAGGTGCTGCAGCTGGCCGCCCACGAACCCAAGGTGGCCGTCTACCCGCCCTGGTTCGGTCGTTAGACCTGGCTCCCTACTAGAACCAGATGCTCAGCCACGGCGTCGTCGTCGAGCGGAATGACCGTTCGACGACCGCTGCGGCACCGGGAGTGAGTTCCTCGATGAGCCCCGCGCGGGCGAGCGTGACGGCGGAGACGCCGCCCAGGTAGATGCTGCCGAGCTCGCGCACGTCGAGCGCAACGGCATCCGCGTCGTCAGGGATGTCGCCCCCCAGCGGCGCGACCACCGCCGTCCCGTCGCTGGAGATGGTCAGCAGCCAGCGCCCGGCGGCGAAGCCCAGGTCGTCGTGCACGTCGAGCACGAGATGCGCGGGCGCGTGGTAGCTGCGTGCGGTGAGTGCCGCGGGCACGTCGAGCACGCGCACCCAGAGGTGATCGTGTCGCGGCAGTTCGGTCACCGCGCGGAAGTCGGCGAGTTGCCAGCGGACCGGTTCGTCGACCGACCGCAGGGGCGCGCGCACCTCGTCGACCAGGTCCATGGCGAGAAAGTGCTGCCAGAGGCCGGCGTAGGCGTCGTCGGTCGCGCTCACGAGTTGGCTGATCTTGACCACCGCGCCATCAAATCTGCCCTCCTGCTCGGTCACCTGGTAGACGGCGAAACCCTGGGCGATACCGTGCTCGTCGTCGTAGCGCAGGTAGCGCAGGTCTTTGAGTCGCGTGTCATCGTCGAGTCCGAGCAGGCGTTCCCACAGGATGCCGTGGAACTCGACCTGACCGGGCGTGAGAAGTCGCACCCGCTCGACGATCGCCGGCCCCTCCGCGAGCAGCCGGTCGCGTTCGACGAAATGCACCCGACCGGATGCGTCCGGCCCGGTCCACCGGGCCCGGCGCGTGTCGATGGCCAGGTCGGCTGTCATCGCCGACGGACCGAAACCCCAGCGCGAGTAGATCGTCGCCTCGGAGACGGTGAGAATGGCCAGCGGGATGCCGAGCGCCACCGCTGTGCGCAGCTCGGAGGTGAGCAATTCCCGGGCGATCCCACGCCGCCGATGCGTGGGGGAGACGGTGACGGCACTGATCGACCACGCGGCGACACTGCTGTGCCCCGGCACCGTCAGCTCGGTGCGCCAGGAGTCGACCGTCGCGATCGGGCTCCCCGGGTCGGCGGCGGTGTCATCCCAGACCCCGCTGGCCCGGCGATCGTCGAAATTCGAGCGACGGGCCGCTAC
>JAODAT010000060.1 GCA_025463565.1 Microbacteriaceae bacterium | reverse complement strand
CCGGCTCCAAGAGCGTCAGCTTCACGATCTCCGATGGGCATGCGACCGCGACGGGCACGCTTGAAGTGGATGTCAACCCGGCGGACTCGATGGACCCGGTGGCGACGCCGGACTTCGCCACTACGCTCTCCACTACGCCGGTCGTGCTGCACCCGCTTGCCAACGATCAGTCGCCGTCGGGAGCGTCGCTGCAGTTAGTCAGCGCGAAGCTCGAATTCGGGGGTTCAGCTGCCCTGTCGGTGAATCAGCAAGAGTCCACAATTACGATGTCTCCGAGCGTCGCCGGACAGTACTATCTGCTCTACACAGTCGTTGCGGGTTCGCACTCGACTCAAGGCCTCGACTTGGTAAACGTCTCTGACCCGGTTGCGGGGAACCCACCGCCTATCGCGGTCGATGACGTCGCCTACGTTCGGCCGGGTGAGCCCACCTCAGTGAACGTACTCGACAACGACGTCTCGCCGTCAGGAAACGTGCTCGTGCTGCAGTCGGTGACACCTGCCGCAGACGCGTCCACCCTCAACGTCGAGGTACTCGACAAATCGATCGTGCGCGTGACTACGCCCGGAGTGCTCACACAGCAGGTGCAACTGAGCTACACGGTCTCCGACGGCACGAAGACGGCCAAGGCAGGCATCACGGTCGTGCCCATCCCGCCGCTCGTGAATCATCAGGCTCCTGTGGCGGTGGAAGATGACGTGACCGTGCGCGAGGGCGACATCGCCAGCGTGGATGTGCTCAACAACGATTATTCGCCCGACGACGAGCCGTTCACGCTCGATTCGACCCTGGTCGACGCATCGGGTGGCGGTGCCGGCTCCACGAGTTTCGTGAGCGGATCGCAAGTGCGATACCAGGCGCCGACCACGGGCGGCAACTACACGCTCAGCTACGGCATCACCGACAAGTTCGGCCAGAAGGCACACGGCATCATCAGCATCACGGTGACGGCCAAGAGCGCGAAGAATTCGGCACCGCTGCCGCAGGAGCTGAACGCCCGCGCCTTCGCCGGGCTCACCAGCGTGGTCGTGATTCCACTCGATGGCATCGATCCTGACGGCGACTCGGTGAGCTTCGCCGGAATCGTGAGTGCGCCTCGCCTCGGTCGGATCGTATCGACCACCGCGACTTCGTTCACCTATCAGGCCTATACGGCATCCGCCGGCACCGACCACTTCCAGTACTCGGTCGTCGACGCGCTCGGCAAGACCGCGACCGGCACGGTGAACGTGGGAGTCGTCCCGCCTCCGGCCACCTCGAAGCCGCCGACGGCCGTCGACGACAAAGTGGAGATCAAGCCGGGCAAGACAGCCGCCGTTCCGGTGCTGCTGAACGACTCCGACCCGAACGGTTACACGATCAGCCTCGAGACAAAACTTCCCGAGGTCGAGTCACCGCTCACCGCGAAGGTTTCCGGCGGCACCGTGCTCGTGACAGCCCCGCAGACCGAGGGCGACTACACGATTCAGTACCGCATCACGAACGGACAGGGAGGCCAGGCGAACGCATATATCCAGGTCGCAGTCACCAAGGACGCGACTCCCACCTACCCGACGGCGATCGATCACGTCATCAGCATCGAGCAGCTGACCGGCAAGTCGACTGCTGACGTAAATGTGTTCGATGGCGCGCTCAATCCGTCCGGCGTCGCAAGGGACCTGAAGGTGGCCGTCAAGGGCACCAACGCGGGTGCGGCGCAGATTGGCAGCACCGGCAAGGTGACGGTCACGCCCGGCGAACACCGCATGGCGATCGCCTATACGCTCACCGACACCACCTCTGGGCTGGCGGGCGAAGCGTTCATCATCGTGCCGCCAAAGCCCGGCTCGCCCGACGCATCCTCTGCGCCGCCGCACATCAAGGCCGGCATCGACACCGTCATCAAGATGAACGGGAATGCGACCTACGACCTGTCGAAAATTGTCGACGTGCCGTCGGGCCGACCGGCGAAGATTGTTAGCGCCTCGACCACGAGCGCGACGAACAGCAACGGCAAGTCACCGTTCGTAAGTGGCCAGCAGCTATCTTTCACCGCGGCGAAAGATTACCGAGGACCGGCGGCAATCACATTCCAGGTGAACGACGGGAAAGACCCGGGTACGACCGAGGACCGCCTCACTCTGCTGACCCTTCCGCTCACGATCGGCTCGGCCGACCAGTCGGACGTGCCGCCCACCTTCACGCCGCCGAGTGAGTCGATCGAGGCGGGCGAGGCTGCGACCACGATTGACCTGCGCGACTCGACGTACCAGCCGAACCCACAGATTCTCAGTCAGGTCACGTACACCGATTTCTCAACCTCAAACCCTGATATCACCTACACGACCAGTGGGTCGAAGCTCTCGATCTCGTCCGCATTCGGTGTGCAGCCGGGAACGACAGGCGTGATCTCGTTCACGGTGAACTCTGGCGATTTCACAATCCAGGGCAGTGTGAATGTGAAGGTCGTGTCGTCATCGAAACCACTTGCGCAGCAGAAGAACGCGCCGCAGACCTCGTCCGTGCAGCGCGGAAACGGGTCGGTCACGCTCACTGACGCGGTCGGTGATGCCGCATGGTCCAACCCGTTCTCCGCGCAGGGTAAAAGCCTGACGATTATCGGCGCAACGGTGGCAAGCGGTCCTTCTGGCGTGCATTCCAGTTTCACGGCGAGCACCCTGACTCTGAGCGCGGACACCGGTGCCCAGACCGGCACAGTCACCGTCAACTACACGGTGCAGGACGCGACCAAGGACCCGGCGCGAAACGTGACGGGCCAGTGGCAGGTGAAGATCCACGACGTCCCAGGCGCCGGTTCCACACCATCGGCCTCGACCGCCAACCACAACGACACCAAGGCCGACGTTACGATCTCGGATCCTGTATCAAACGGCGACCTCACGATCGACCAATATGAGATCGTTTCCGCACCGGCGGCGGTGGATGTGACCGAATCGGCAGTTGGGAAGTATACGGTCACAGGACTGACGAATGGCACGAGCTACACGTTCAAGGTGCGCGCGCACAACTCCGACGGCTGGGGCGCATATTCCGGGCCGAGCACTGCAATCACGCCGTATGGAACACCCACTGCGCCGACCAGCCTTGACGGGTCCGCATCCGGTGCCGCTCCAGCCACCGTTTCCTTCACATGGGGTGCGCCGTCGACAACAGGAGGCGGTTCGGTCACCTACCACTACAGCTATGACGGTGGCGCTACAGTCGCGACGACGAGTCGCTCCTATTCGTCAAGTGGCAGCCAGGGCGCGGGAAGCCATACCTTCACCGTCTACGCGACAAATGACGGAAGCGGCAACCAGGGCCCGACGGCATCGAAGTCCGTGTCGGTGAGTGCCGCGAGTCCACAGGTGACCGACGTATCCAAGACGCCGGGCAGCGGTCCTAGGACGCGAACTTCTCCGAGCGGTACGAGCATCTCGAACACCTATCTGTTCTCATTCACAGTGAAGGATTTCGGTGCGGACGCCGGCCCCTGCACAGCTACGCCACAGTTCCTGTTGAACGGCACCTGGGGCAACGTGGCAGGCAGCTATTCAGTCACGGTGCCGGACAACGGGACGGTCAATGTGCCCAGCGCCTTCCTTCAGGCCGGCTACGGCGATGGCGTTCGCATGAAGCTTTCGTGCTGGGGAACCAGCGGCACATACGGATGGTAACGATGAGAGGTAAGACATGCCCGTAACCCAAGAGCAGGCCGAATGGTTTTCCGGCGCCTTCGAGCGTCTGGTCGACAACGTCGACAACGCCATCCTCGGCAAGAAGCACACCATCCGGCTGGTGCTCACCGCCATGCTGTCGAACGGTCACGTGCTGCTCGAGGATGTGCCGGGCACCGGCAAGACCGTGCTCGCAAAGGCGATCGCTAACACCGTGGACGGCACCCATTCGCGCGTGCAGTTCACGCCAGATCTTCTGCCGTCGGACGTCACCGGCGTCACCATCTACGACCAGAGCAAAGGCAAGTTCGAGTTCCACCCCGGCCCGATTTTCGCGTCCGTGGTGCTCGCCGACGAGATCAACCGCGCCAGCCCGAAAACCCAGAGCGCGCTGCTCGAGGTGATGGAGGAGGGCGTCGTGACCGTTGACGGCGTCGGCCACCCGGTGGGCGAGCCGTTCCTGGTGATCGCCACGCAGAACCCGGTCGAGCAGGCCGGAACCTACACGCTGCCGGAGGCCCAGCTCGACCGGTTCCTCATCAAGACCTCGCTCGGCTACCCGGATCACGAGACCACCGTCAGCCTGCTGATGGACTCCTCGAACCGGGCGCGGGCATCCTCGATCAAGCCGATTATCGCCTCCGACTCGGTCGTCACCATGTCGCAGCTGGCCAGCGAGGTGCACGTCGACGAATCCGTCATGGCCTACGTCAGCCAGATCGTTACAGCGACCCGCGAAGACAAGGATGCCGCCCTCGGCGTGAGCATCCGCGGCGCGCTGTCGCTCGCTCGTGCGCTGAAGACGTGGGCCATCTCGAAGGGCCGCACCTTCGTCACCCCCGACGACGTTCGGGAGCTCGCCGTACCGGTGCTCTCGCATCGCATCATCGTCGACCCGGAGTCGGAGTTCGCCGGCGTCACCGGCGCCGACATCGTGTCCCGCGCGATCGTCGCGGTCGACCCGCCCGCGTACCGCGCCGCCTGAGCCCGACCGGAATCATCGAGCCCGTGACCGATACCACCGCCCGTCGGCCCTCGCAGACCCTCATCGCCGTGAGGGAGGTCGGTCGCGCCATCGTGTCGGGCGTCGTCGCACTCGGTCGCCTGCTTGCGCGCCTCGGCCGCACGGCCCGGCGCGGCATCGGCCCGGTCGTCTCCGCGATCAGCCTGATCGGCTGGCTCATCATCGCCGCGGCCGTCGTGTCGTTCCTCCTGAGCGGCATCCTCGGCTGGGCCGAGTTCACCTTCCTCGGGGCGACCCTGGTCGGCGGCCTGCTCGTCGCTGCCGGGTTCTCGTTCGGTCGCGCCACCTACACGGTCACCATCGAGCTGAACCCGCGTCGGGTCACCGCGGGGGAGCGCGCACTCGGCCGCATGCTCGTCGTCAACTCCGGCCGCAAGCCGATCATCGCCACTCGCATGGAGCTACCGGTCGGCGCGGGTGTCGCGGAGTTCTCGGTTCCGCGCCTGGCGCCGGGAGCGGAGAGCGAAGAGCTCTTCGCCATGCCGACCAACCGCAGGGCGCTCATTCTCGCCGGCCCGGCGATTTCCGTTCGCGGTGACCAGCTGGGGCTGGTGCGCCGCACGGTCAGCTGGACCGACCAGATCGAACTGTTCGTGCACCCGAAGACGACTCGCCTGCTCGCCACCGCGCCGGGGCTGGTGCGTGACCTCGAGGGTCAGACCAGCTCCGTGATCACCGACAGCGACCTGGCGTTCCACGCGCTGCGGTCGTATGAGCCCGGGGATGACATCCGCAACGTCCACTGGCGCACCTCGGCGCGCACCGGTGTGCTGATGGTTCGGCAGTACACCGAGACGCGTCGGTCGCAGCTCCTGCTGCTGCAGAGCGCGGAGACCACCCACTACGCGAGTGAAGACGAGTTCGAGCTCGCGATCTCGGTGATGGCGTCGATCGGCACTCAGGTGATCCGGGAGAAGACCAACCTCGACGTGATCTGGGAGCGCGGCACGCTGCGCAGTCGCTCACTCACCGCACTGCTCGACGACTCCTGCCGCATCGAACCGGTGAGCGGTGCGTACGGCAACCTGCGCGAGTTCGTGCGCGCAAGCACACGCTCGCTGATGACGCCGTCGCTGGTGATCCTCGTTGTCGGGTCGCAGGCGCCGGCGACCGAGATCCGCTCGGTGTCGACGCTCTACGGCAACGACACCGTCATGATCGCGGTGCGCGTCGAGGACGGCGCGAAGGCGTCGCTCGCAAAGATCGGTGACACCGTCGTCGCGACGGTCGGCGCCCTCACCGACCTGCCCGCCCTGCTGGAACGGACCGGCCGATGACCGCCGCGACCGCGACCGAGACCACCGGCGCAGTTCCCACCCGCCGGATCCGGCCGATCAGCCGAGCTACCTGGGTCGACCTCGCGGTGCTCACCGCGCTCAGCGCTCTCGCCATCGCCGGTTTCGAGCCCGCCTTCGGCCCGTACAACTACCTCGCCGCGGCGGTCGGCGGCCTCTTCGTCGGCACGGCCGTGATCGTCGTCACCTACCTGCTGCGCCTGTCGCTCGTTCCGTCGATCGCGATCGCGCTGGCCGCATACGTGCTGTTCGGCGGGGCGATCGCGATGCCGGCATCCTCGATCGCCGGGGTCGTGCCGACCACGACGACCCTGCTCGGGGTGTTCCAGGGCGCCGTCTACGGCTGGCCAGACATCGTCACGCTGCAGACACCGGTGGAGGCACCGGCGTACATCGCGGTCGTGCCCTACTTCGCCGCCTGGCTGGTCTCCGTGATCGCGGTCTCGATCGCGCTGCGCTGGCTGCCGAAACGCAAGCGCACGGCGCTGCGGGCCGGGGCCCTGGTGATTCCGGCGATCGTGCTCTTCCTCGTCGGCATCCTGATCGGCACGGACCAGCCGTATTTCGCCGGCATCCGCGGCGTCGTCTTCGCCGGCGTCGCCCTGGTCTGGCTCGGCTGGCGGCGCCGCGATGGCGCGGTGTCGCTCATGGTCGACGGCTCCGCGCGGCGGCGCAAGGTGGTCGGGGTGGCGGTCGTCGTGCTCGGCGCCGTGGTGATCGGGGCCGCGGGCGGAATCCTGCTCGCGCCGAAGCCGGCGTCACGCTTCGTGCTGCGCCAGGAGATCACCCCGCCGTTCGACCCGCTGCAGTACCCGAGTCCGCTCGCCGGGTTCCGCAACTTCACGAAGAAGGAAGCCAAGACCGACCTCTTCACGGTCACCGGCCTCGAAAGCGGCCAGCGCATCCGGATGGCCACCATGGACACCTATGACGGCATCGTCTGGAGCGTGGCGAGCCCGAGCACCCGGACCAGCGACTCCGGCGGGTTCGAACTGCTTGGCCGCAACCTCCCGAACCCTCCTCTCGCGGGGCCCGGTAGTACGTCCAAGCTCACGTTCACGATGGAGGGCTACAACGACGTCTGGCTGCCGGACGCGTCGTACCCGACGATTCTCGACTTCGACAAGTACACGGGCACGGACCCCTCAACCACGGTGCGGGTCAACCCGGTCACGAGCACGGTCGCGGTGACCAGCGGGGTGAAGAAGGGGCTCGTCTATTCCGTCGATGTGACGACGCCGACGATCCCGAGCGATAAGGCGCTTGCAACGGTGCCGGCCGCGAAGCTGACCCTGCCGCCGGTCTCGAATGTGCCGGATGTTGTGGCCGCGAAGGCCACCGAGTACGCAGGCACCGCGAAGACCACCATCCAGCAGCTGCGCAACATCGAGCGTTCGCTGAAGACGATCGGTTACCTCAGCCACGGACTCGCCTCCGACCCGGTGCCCTCCCGCGCCGGCGAGGGCGCCGACCGCATCACCGAGCTGTTCACCAAGCAGCCGATGGTGGGCGACGAGGAGCAGTACGCGACCGCCTTCGCGCTGATGGCCCGCACCCTCGGCTATCCGACGCGCGTGGTCATGGGCTTCGCGCCGAAGGTGTCGAAGGGCGACAGCGTGACCACGGTCACCGGCAAAGACGTGACCGCATGGGACGAGGTCGCGTTCAAGGGCGTCGGCTGGGTGCCGTTCTACCCGACGCCGACCAAGACCGACGCGCCGAAAGACGAGACCACCAAGCCGAAGATCGAGCCCCAGCCACAGGTGCGCCAGCCGCCGACGACGAACCAGAAGCAGGACCAGGTTCTGACGCCGGTGAAGATCAGCAACAAGAACCCGAAGGCGAAGGCGCCGGGCTTCGAGCTGCCGCCCTGGGCGTACGTGGTGGGCGGCATCATCCTGGTGCCGCTGGTGATCATCCTCATCCCGTTCCTTCTGATCGCGACGCTCAAGGCCGGTCGCCGACGACGCCGACTGACGACCGGGTCGCCCGACCGCCGTGCCGCCGGTGCCTGGGACGAACTGCGGGATCGCTACGGCGAGCTCGGCCTCGAGCTGCCGGACCGGGCCACCCGGCTGCAGACGGCCCACGTGATCGACGACCAGACGATCGCGCAGAACCTCAGCCGACCCGACGGCGGCTTCGTGCCGCTGGCCAACCGGGTCGACGTTGCGGTGTTCGCCGGTCAGGATGTCGAGCAGTCGACGGTGGATGCGCTCTGGTCCGATGCCGACGCGGCCACCGAGAACTCCCGCGCGTCCGCGGGCCGGTTGCGCCGCATCATCGCCGCGTACCGGTACCGTCGGCAGCGCAGCGCCGCCGCGAAGAAGTCCCGGACGCCGGCCCGCGGCACCACCGCAGCTGTAGCGAAACTGTAAGCAAGAGAGAGCGACGAATCGTGAAACTGAAGCTCACCCTCCAGCGCGGCACGGGCCCCGAGACGGACATCGTCGTCACGACGGACGCCTCAGCCAGCATCGGCGACGTCGCCGCCGCGATCGCGATCGTCGACCCGCTCGGCGGCAGCGCTCCCGCCCCGAGCGGCGCGACCCTTCGAGTCATCGACCCGAGCGGAGCGGCGCACACGCTTCTCGAGCCGGACCTCGCGGTCGGCGAGGCACCGATCGGTTCCGGGGCGACCGTCGCGATCGTCTCGGCCGGCAGCAGCGTCGCCGCGGTCTCCTCGCGTACTCCGTCCGCCATCCTCGCCGTGCTCGAGGGGCCGGACGCAGGCAAGCAGTTCACCCTCGCCATCGGCACCAGCTACCTCGGCCGTGACGCCTCGGTGTCTGAGATCACGCTCAGCGACCCACTCGTCTCGAAGCGGCACGCCCGCGTCGACGTCTTTTCGCAGGCCATCCGTATCGTCGACCTCAACTCCGCCAATGGACTCGAGGTGGACGGTGGCCCGGTCACCCGTGTCGAGCTGACCAACGGCTCGACCGTGCGAGTCGGCGACACCCTGCTCGAGGCGCGGATCGCCGCGCCCACCGGAGATGCGGTGCCCGTCGTCGCCGGCCCGGTCGAGTTCAACCGCTCGCCCCGCGTCGAAACCCGCTACCCCGGAACGGAGTATGTCGCTCCCGCCTTCCCGGCGGAGGCCGACCCTCAGCCGTTCCCGTGGGTGGCGTTGCTCGCACCGCTCGCGATCGGCCTGGTGCTCGCCTTCGTGCCGATCGGCGGCAGCGCCCGCGGCCCGGCATCGCTGATCTTCCTGGCCTCGTCCCCGGTGCTAATGCTCGGCACCTACCTCACCAACCGCGCGGTTCGTCGCCGCAAGGCAGTACTCGCCAAGCAGCGTTTCGACGAGCGGGCCACCGGGCTCGAAGAGTCGCTGCAGGGCCAGGTCGAGATCGAACGCGCCGTGCGTCGCCGGGAGAGCCCGACGACCTCGGAGGTCGTGACCGCCGCGATGGAGCTCGGCCCACTGCTCTGGACGCGCCGGCCCGAGCACTGGCAGTTTCTTTCGCTGAATCTCGGCATCGGAAAAATGGAGTCCCGAAACACCGTGCGCGTCACCAACGAGGAGGCGGGCCTGCCCGAAGACCTCGAGCGCATCAGAACGACGCAGGATCGCTTCCGCTTCGTCGACGGCGTGCCCGTCACCGAGAACCTGTTCTTCTCGGGTGCCCTCGGCGTGGCAGGCGATCGCGCGGCCGCAGCGGATGCCGCGCGTGGCATCCTCGTGCAGGCCACGGCCCTGCACTCCCCGGCCGAGCTCGTCGTCGCCGCGATCGTCAGCACCGCGTGGACCCCCGAGTTCGAGTGGCTGAAGTGGCTTCCACACACCGCGTCACCGCACAGCCCGATCGAGGCCGTGCACCTGGCAAACAGCCAGGCCACGGGTGACTCACTCCTCTCCGCCCTCGAAGACCTGATCGCCACGCGCGGCAAGAACGCCCGGTCCGAACGCGGTGCGGCTCTCATGGCTGAATCCGCGCTGGTCGCCGGCCAGACCGTCGGCGAGGACGGCGCGACCGCAGCACCGCCGACCGCCGCCACCCCCGCGATCCTGCTGCTCATCTCCGACGATGCACCGGTGGACCGCGCCCGGCTCGTGCAACTCGCCGAGCGGGCCGCCGACGCGGGCGTCTATCCCGTCTGGGTTTCGGCATCCGTGCCCGAGCTCCCCGCAGTGGCCCGCACGTTCGTCTCCGTGTCCCCGGATGGCCTCACGGCGGAGGTTGGGCTGGTGCGGCTCGGCAGCGACATCGTCGACGTGCAGGGTGAACCCATCACCCGCCAGCAGGCCATCCAGTTCGCCAGGCGACTCGCACCCGTCGTCGACTCCGGCGCGATGCTGCGCGACGAGAGCGACCTGCCACGCACAGTCTCGATGCTGTCGTTGCTCGGCACCGACATCGCCACCACCCCGAACGTCGCCAGCGACCGCTGGCGCCAGAACGACTCGGTGCACGACCGCTCCGGTGGCCCCCTCGTGAAGCGTCGTCCCGGTCGGCTGCGCGCGCTGGTCGGGCAGTCCGGTGTCGATGCGATGCACCTCGACCTGCGCACCCAGGGCCCGCACGCCCTGGTCGGCGGCACGACCGGCTCGGGTAAGTCCGAGTTTTTGCAGGCCTGGGTGCTGGGGATGGCGGCGGAGTACAGCCCAGATCGCGTCACCTTCCTGTTCGTCGACTACAAGGGTGGCTCGGCCTTCGCCGACTGCGTCAACCTGCCGCACTGCGTCGGCCTCGTCACCGACCTGTCGCCGCACCTGGTGCGTCGAGCGCTCACCTCGCTGAAGGCGGAACTTCGTTACCGCGAGCACCTGCTCAACCGCAAGAAGGCGAAAGACCTCCTCGACCTCGAGAAGCGCGGCGACCCCGACTCCCCGCCGGCGCTCGTGCTCGTCATCGACGAGTTCGCGGCCCTGGCGACCGAGGTGCCGGAGTTCGTGGACGGCGTCGTCGACATCGCCCAGCGTGGTCGCTCGCTCGGCATCCACCTGATCATGGCGACGCAGCGGCCGGCCGGCGTCATCCGCGACAACCTCCGCGCCAACACCAACCTCCGCATCGCCCTCCGCATGGCCGACGAGTCGGACTCGATGGATGTCGTGGGCGACAAGGTCGCCGGAACGTTCGACCCGTCCATCCCCGGCCGCGCCATCGCGAAGACCGGGCCGGGCCGACTGACCGGCTTCCAGTCCGCCTACGCCGGCGGCTGGACCAGCGACGTCTACGTTCCGCCGTCGGTCGAGATCTCCGAGCTGCGGTTCGGCGCCGACGTCAGCTGGGAAGCCCCGGGTGGCCCCGAGGCGCCGGGCGCGGGCGAGCAGGGGCCGACCGACCAGACCCGGCTCGTGACGAACCTCATCGCTGCCGCGAAAGCGATCAAGATCCCCGCGCCGCGTCGGCCGTGGCTGCCCGAGCTCGCTGCCGCCTTCGACCTCACGAAACTGCACCAGCGCACCGACTCCGAACTGGTGATCGGCGTCAGTGACGTGCCCGACATCCAGCAGCAGGACGAGATCTTCTTCCGGCCAGACACCGACGGCAATATCGCGATCTTCGGCGCGGGCGGCTCGGGCAAGACCGTCACTCTCCGCACCATCACGGCCGCGGCGGGCATCACTCCTCGCGGAGGCCCGGTCGACGTCTACGGACTCGACTACGGCACCGGCGGACTCCGCATGCTCGAGGTGCTGCCGCACGTCGGCTCGGTCGTGAGCGGCGACGACCCCGAGCGAGTCGTGCGTATGCTCCGGATGCTGCGCGAAGTTCTCGAGGACCGTTCGGCCCGCTACACGGCCGTCAACGCCAGCACGATCGTCGACTACCGGCGCATCGCCAACGCGCCCGACGAGAAGCGCATCATCCTGCTCGTCGACAACTACCCGGCGTTCCGCACCGAGTTCGAGACCGGAGCGAGTCGCGCACCCTGGTACGGCGTATTCCAGCAGCTGCTCAGCGAGGGCCGGGCGCTCGGAATACACGTGGCGCTGACGGCCGACCGGCCCGGCAGCGTTCCCACCTCGGTGAGCTCGGCCATCCAGCGCCGCATCGTGCTGCGCCTGTCTGACGAAGGTTCGTATGTGCTGCTCGACGCACCCTCGGATGTGCTGTCGGCAGCGTCTCCCCCCGGCCGTGCAATCGTCGACGGCCTGGAAACCCAGGTCGCCGTGGTCGGTGGCAGCTCGAACGTCGTCGAGCAGTCGAAGACGCTTGCGGGATTGGCCGATGCAATCGCGCGCACCGGGCGCGCCCCGGCGGCACCGGTCGGCATCCTCGGCACGGAGATCGCGCCAGATACCCTGCCGAAAGATGTCGCGGGCCTGCCCGTGCTCGGCATCTCCGACGACACCCTCGAACCGATCGGCTTCGAGCCGAGCGGTGCGTTCCTGCTCGCAGGGCCTCCTGCGAGCGGCCGTACCTCGGCGCTCGGCTGGCTCATCCGTTCGATCGACACAGCCGTGCCGAAGGTGACGCGCTACTACATCGGCAACACACGGTCGGTGATCGGCAACTCGAAGGGCTGGGCGGGCACCGCTCGAACGGTGGAAGAGGCGACCGAGCTTGCCAAGAAACTCACGGTGGATGTCGCCGACCCCGACCAGAAGACCAAGATCGTCGTCGTGATCGAACAGATCGGTGACTTCCTCAGCACCGCCGCGGACGGGTCGCTGGTGGAGCTGATCAAGGCGGTGAAGCGCACCGACCATTTCCTCATCGGCGAGTCGGAGACCACGGCCTGGAGCTCGTCCTGGCCGCTCCTCGGCGAGATCAAGAGCGCGCGCACCGGCCTGCTGCTGCAGCCCGACGGCATCGAGGGCGAGACCATCCTTCGCACGGCGCTTCCGCGGGTATCCCGCCAGGAGTTCCCGCCCGGTCGTGGTTACTTCATCGCGCGAGGGAAAGCGGTGCGCGTGCAACTGCCGTTCGCCGGCGAATGAGCGCGGTCGGATCCGCACCGGTGGATGACGGCGCACGGACGAAAGCGGCCGTGAGCAGCATCGTGGCGCTTCTCTCCACGGCCAACTTCGTCGTGTTCGTCATCGAATCGGTGGTCGTGCGACTCGTCGCCGTGCCGGTGCCGCTGTGGTACTACGCGATCGTTGGGGGAGTCACGATCGTCGTCCTCGTCGCGACCTGGTCGCCGACATTGCGTGTTCTCCCGGCACGACTGTCGCTGTTGGGCTTCTCCCTGCGTTCGGGTCCGTTGGAGGCACTGCCGCTGTTTGCGACCGTGTCCGTCGTATTCGTACTGAGCGAGCACGATCCCGTGCACACCCTGTACCGCTTGGACGGCTGGCCGGCGTGGCTGTGTCTCGCGGCCGGAGCACTCGCGTTCGTGCGGCAGGAACTGGATCCGCGCCCCGTGACGCCGCTATCCCCGCTTCTCACCCGCGTTCCCGACCCGACACGTACCGCTCGTGTGCTCAGTGCGGTGATAGTCGGCAGCTTTGCAGCGTCGATCGCCCTCAGCATCGTCGGAGGTTTTCTCGATCTGCCACTGCCTGCGGCCGTTCTGTGGATTCAGCCCAGCATTCTGCTGGTCATCCTGATTGCCTCGCTGTTCAAGCGGAATCGCTGGCTGCCGGCCGGGCGCTTTTCGAGCATCCGCTCGGTGACACCGATCAGGATTTCCCTTCTGGCTCTCGCCTCACTGTTCGTGCAGATTCCACTCGCGGTGCTCATCTCCGAGAACGGCCGTGGGCTCGGGCCGAGTTTCTACGGCGTTCTCGAGTTGTTGGGCGTCTTCGTGGTCGGTCTCGTCGCGGGATTCCTGGTCAGCGTCGACGGGCCGACGAAGCGCGGGCCGCGCCGTCCACGAGGTGCTGCACCGCTCGTGTACGTCGGCAAACTCCCGCAGGTCGAGATCGCCCCGGTCGAAGGATGGCTCGCGCTTCCGAGCAGATTCCCGGTCGACGGTTATCCGAACGCCACAGCGTGGGCGAACGGAATTCTTCCGCGGCTCGGCGCGCAACTCGGCACCGGCACCGACGAGCTGAGGCACGCCTACGCCCGATCACTCGTCACGCTGACGAACTCGCGCTTGAAGCGCGGCATCGGGGAACTGTTCCTCAAATTGGAGGAGTGGGAGGGTCCGTTCCTTTTCGCGGGTTTGTCCGACGAATTCAGCCAATCCTGGCAGGGGATGCCGGTGCGCGACCTCGACGAAGAGATCGCGGCGGAGGGCGGCGTCGAGGGCGTGCCGTTGATGACATTCACTACGACGAGCGGTTTAGAGGGCCACAAGCGGCAGCTCCCGGGAAGGGTCGACTACTGGGTCACCGTCGATGGTGGCTGGGCCCACCTCTCGTGCGAGGACGAGCCGGACCGGATCGCCGCCGCGCTTCCTCAACTCGATGCCCTCGCCTCCGCCATCATCATCGGCAATCGCGTCGTTGGCAGACGCAAGAAGCCTGTCTCGTGATTCGGATGGGGAGTGGTGCCCATCGCGCGCCCTGCACAACCATCGGTAGATTCGAGTCGTACTCATCGGAGGGGAGATGGTCGTGGCCGATCGCATCATCGTGAACACGGACGACCTACGCGACTCGGCGAAGGCGTTGAAGCTGATTGATTCGGAGTTTACGAACGCCGACGACAACGCGGACGAGTTCTCCCAGGTCGTCGGACACGACGGGCTGGCCGACAAGATCAAGGACTTCAGCACGCGGTGGGAGAAACACCGCAATGACATGCTGACGAACATCGAAGCGCTGCAGAAGATTCTCAACGACGGCGCAGACAAGATCGACGAAACGGATCGTGACATGGCGAAGAGCCTCACCGAACCCGCGCAGCCCGCACCAATGGGCCCGCGGAATCCGAGCATGCAATGAGCCGCCCAAGCGACTGGAGCCCTCTCGACCGGTGGTCCGACCCGGTGCCGGGCGAGCCGTCAGAGGTGCGCAAGCACGCCGCGCATTACACCGCCGTCGCGGACGCCATCGCCGACGCCGCAGCGCGCCTGCAGGCCATCGCCGATTACCAGACCTCGCAGAGCAAGTTCGTGGACGAGTTCCGTTCGAAGGCGAGCAGGGTCTCGTCGGACATCATCAAGGCCCAGACGCGATACGCCTCGGTCGGCACGGCTACCGCTGGCTATGCCACGCCGCTGGAGAATGCCCAGAACGACGCGGATGCCGCACTCGTCAAGGCGCGTACGGCGCGTGACGAAGCGGACTCCGCCCAGGTGCACATCCAGCACTATCAGCAGGAGTTGGCGTACAACACCGCGCTCACGGAGCAGGAGAAGCAGGACTACACGACCCGGCTGCACCAGTACCAGTCGGATCACGGCAACTACGAGCAGATCGTCACGGCGGCCAAGAATTCGCTGCAGCAGGCCATTGATGATCGAGACAAGGCCGCTGAGCGCGCGATCGGCCTGATCTCGGACACGGAAGACTCCAACGGTCTCTCCGACTCGGGCTGGGATCAGTTCTGGGACAAGTACGGCAAAGAGATCGTCGACGTTCTCAGCATCGTCGCCACTGTGGCGCTCATTGTCATCGCCTTCATCCCGGTCCTCGGCGAGATCGAGTTCCTCCTCACGGTGATCATTCTGAGCGTCGTGGCGGTGGTGACCATCCTGAACAACCTGACCCAGATGAACACCGGCAAAATGTCTGCGCTCGAGGGCTGGTCCGAGATCGCGCTGTCACTCATTCCCATCGGTGGGGCCGGTGCCATGCACATGCTCGGCGAGAGGGCCGTCGAGACCGTGGGAGAGGCCGCCGTTCGTACCGGAATGACCAGTGCGGCAGGTCGGGCCATACCCAAGTTCACTCGCGACGTGGAGACCACGCTGGTGGAGGGTGTGGAGCGCAACGCCCTCAAACCGTCACCGCTGAATGTTCTCAAGGTGGCCTTCAGCGAAGGCGCGAAAGACACGGCGAAGATGCAAGCCGTCGCCGAAATGGCGCTCACGAAGAGTGGCGCTTCGGAACGGGTCGCCGGCATCGCGCACGACGTGATCACGAAACTGCCCTTCATGCCCGGGCCGGGACTCGAGTATGGCGTCGAACACGGAATCATCGACCCGGCTCTCGAGAAGCTGGGCGAGAAATAGATGACGGATCGGATCGGCTACCGCATCGCCGAGCCGCCAGGATGGGTGCGCCTGGTCGCCGACGTTCCTGACCCGGTTGAGGTGCGAACCCTGGCAAAGCGAATCGCCTCGGCCGCGGATCCGCGCGTTCGCGCCAAGGTCGAGACCTTTGTGTATGACCAGCTGTTCGGGGCACTCACGGAGGCGAGCGCCCGGGGCGGCACGGACATGTTCCTGTCGACGGAACTGATCGATGGCGTGCCGCTGCAAATGACGATCGTTGTCGGAGTGGCGCCTCTCAGCGAATTCGGCAAGGCCACCAACCAGACCGACGCGATGCTCGCGTATGTGGCGCGCACCCGAGGGGCCAAAGCGACCGAGGTGGGCGGTTCACTCGCGGTGCGTTCCAGCGTGGATGTCGCGGCGATCGAGGGCACAGAAGACGCGGCACGCGCCTTCGACACTCGACGCGTGAGTTACGTCATCGCGGCGCCCACCGACGACAAGCGACTCCTGATTGTCAGCAGCAGCATCCGGCGCGAAAAAGGGGATCTCGAGTCGAGCATGCTGGAAGCGATGGAGTTCTTGTTCGACGCCATGGTCGCAACGATTCGGTTTCAGCCTGTCGGGGTCTCCGCATGACCGGCGTGCTCATCGAGCATCCCGATGAGTGGATCGGCATCCCGGAGAATTGGGAAGGCACTCCGTGGGCGAACGGATACGAGTGGGCCAGCGCGCTCGTGGACGTGCTCGTCGAGGAATTCCCCGCGCCTGTCGACGACGAGCGAGCCACCCTTCGCGATGTGCTCGTCTCGGTTGCCGACTCGAGGGATCCAGCCGTCACTTCCCGTGTGTACACCTCGGTGGACGGCTGGGACGGTCCGTTATACGTCGTGAACATGGCGCAGATTTCGTTCGCAGACCTGCCGGGCGTCACGGCCGAGCAGTTGGCGGGTGCCGAGGACACAGACGTGGTGGAGAAACCCCTGGTCACAAGGTTCACAACAACCAGCGGACTGACCGGGGTGAAGTGTATTCGCTACAGCCAGGATGCCTCGGTCGATGGGCTCATTGCCAGGGCCGACTATGTCGTGTCGGCAACCGATTCCTTCGTTCGGTTCTCCACGGCGCAGTACGACCTGGTCGCCTTTCAGCGCATGGAGGCGCGGATGGAGCGACTGGCACAGAGCGTCGCTCTGGTGGGATGACATGGGCACCACTGCCCATCGCCAGAGCGCCGATCAACAGATACCTTCATTAATAACGAGCCCGCTCCGCTGCGGGGAATGAATAAACAAGGAGCAGAACAATGGCCAACCTCAACGTCACCTACGACGAACTCCGCGAAACCGCCCAGCGGCTCGTCGCGGGCAAAGACGACCTGCAGCAGAAGCTCGTAGAGCTGAGCAACCTGGTGCAGACCCTCACCTCGAACGGCTTCCAGGCCGAGCAGTCGTCGGCCGCGTACCGCGACTCATTCGAGCACTTCACCACCGGAACGCGCACCGCCATCGACGGCCTCGACGGCCTGAGCAAGTTCCTCGTCTCTGCCGCGGACACCCTGCAGCAGACCGACGAGGGCCTCGCCAACGCGATCAAGGGCTAGTCGCCTTCGACGGCCGGTTCCCCGTTGGGGAGCCGGCCGTTTTCCATATAGCGAGGAGTAACCACCGTGCCCGACATCGAAATCGACCTGGGGGCCTTCGAGTCCATGGCGAAGAACATGATCGCCATCGAATCCAGTTTCTCCGGCGCCGAGAGCTTCAGTCACGAGGTCGCCGGCACGGTCGGTCACCCGGGCCTCGCATCGCGTGTCGACGACTTCGCGAGCAAGTGGAACATCCACCGCGAGGCCATCGAACACCAGCTGAAGTTCGTCTCCGATTCGATCGCGTCGATTCACGACACCTTCGTCGAGCTCGACCAGCGCCTCGCCGCCCAGCTCGAGCGCACCATGGCTGCCGAACCGCAATGACCGACTTCGCCACCCTGCCGGGGGATCCGGCCACGCTCTCCGGGTTCGCCGCCCGCTACGAGGGTTTTGCCGCGGTGATCCTGCAGACCGCCGCACACCTCGACACCGTGGTCGACGACCGGATGAGCGTCGGCGAGTCGGTGGATGCCGTGCGTCACCAGGCGGCGGATGTCGCATCCACCATCCGCAAGGTCCAGCCCCGCTACCGCGAGACAGCGCTGGCACTCACCGAGTACGCGGTGAAGCTTCAGGATGCCCAGGACCGCGCGGCCCAGGCCATGGCGAGCGGCATCCGGGAGCAGGACGAGCTGGCGCCGCTCTATCACCGCCAGTCGCTGCTCGAAGGCGAGCACCAGCGAATCCTCCTCTACCCCGCGTCCCCGACGGAGGAGCAGGACTGGGATCGCGACATGCGCCACTTCGATGCGCAGATCGGTGCGCTGGAGAGTTCGCTGCAGGGCGCGTCGACGGCCTACGAGGCGGCGGTCGCTGAACGAGACCGGGCCGCCGAAGTGGCGATGGCACGCATTTCGTCTGTGCTCGGCACGATGAACGACCACCTGCTCGACCACGTAAAGGCACTCCTCGGCGACATCGGCGACGTGCTCGGCGCGGTCGGCAAATGGATCTTCAACGTGCTGGTGCCCATCCTGCTCGACACCCTGTTGATCGTGGAGGCCATCGGGCTTGCACTCACCGTGCTCGCGCTCATCCTGTCCCCGGCCGGAATCATCGCGCTGCTCATCTTCGGCGCGAGCAATGGATTCAACCTCGAGGACATGAAAAACGACATCATCCGGGCGCTGCTCGTGGTGCTGCCGGTCCTTCTCCCAGCCCTGGCCTTGATGCTGGCGCGCGAAGCCGCGACACCGACACCGGCCGTGACACGCCAGGATCCGTTCCTCGGTACGCAGTTGATCAAGGACACCCCCACCACCTATGGGGACGAAATGGCGTACAACGGCGTGCTGGACACGAAGGGTGGAGAAGACAAGACCATTATCGGCGTGACGGAGGTGCTCGACGCCGATGGCAACCGCATCGGCTGGCGGGTCACCCTGCCGAGCACCCAGGACTGGGAACTCGCGCAGGGCATCTTCGACAAGAACCTACTGCACACCCACGCCGATATGGGAGGTGTCAATGACCTGGGCTCGAACCTGGCGCTCATGCTCACTCCCGACCAGAAGGACGCGTACGAGCGCGCTGTGATCGAGGCGATGAAGCAAGCCGGCGTCGGCCCGAACGATCCCGTGATGCTGTGCGGCTGGAGCCAGGGCGGCATCCTTGCCGGACGGATGGCAAGCGACCCCAGCGTGCCGTTCAACATCAAGGCCATCTACGTCGCAGGCGCGCCAATCGACGGCATGAAGATTCCGCCGGACGTTTCGGTGATGTCGATGCAGCACAAGGGCGAGCCGGTCGCGAGCCTCGACGGCGTTCCGGCAGCAGCCCCCGACGTCCGCGCCAACTGGGCGACGATCACCACGGCTTCGTCGAATCCGCACAATAACGGCACGTACACGGCCACCGCCGGCCATTCGATCGACACCGATCCCTCGGCGAAGGTGCAGTATGTGAAGGATCTCCAGAGCCAGTTCTTCAGCGGCAACGAGATCGAGCACAGGTTCGAGACGCACGAGTGACACAGGAGAAGCATGAGCACACCTCGGCAGTATCTGGTCGGTGCCGTTGCGGCCGCCCTTGCCATTCCGATCGCGCTGTCCGGATGCGTCATGCAGTCTGACAGCGAAGTGACCAGCGGGCTGCAGAAGACACTGGCCAGCCAGGTGCCCCACGCAACCGGCGCGGTGGTGGGCCTCGCGTCCGACGGTGCCGAGCGCACAGTCGCAGTGCGCCTCTACGTCGACGATGACCAGCCGGCGGTGGTGACCGCCGCGGTCGACAAGGCTGTCGGCCTCGCCTGGGCGGGCATGCCGAGCGAGCCGTCGAGCGTCGTCATCTCCGTCGTCGACGGCGCCGAGCCCGCCGGAGCATCGACCTCAGACAGCGGTGGTCTCGACCTCTCCGCTGCGGCTGCGGACCTCGGGTTCCGGGTTCCCGGTATCGGTCGTGACAGCCTCATCATCTACCGTTCCGAGCTGGCGAAGAAATACGGCTCGTGGCACGCGCCCGCCACACAATGAGCGATCCGACCACAACCCTCCCGGTGCTCCGCTTCCGTTTGCCCGGCCAGTGGTGGCCCATTCCACTCAGGAGTGAAAGCACGGCCAAGGCCTCGATCAAAGCTCTCGTCGACACGGTGATCGGTGTTGCGGATGACCGGGCGATTCTGCGGGACAGCATGCGAAAGCAGCTGTTCGAGTCGGTGGAGAAGGCCGTCGCCGGCGGCGGACAGTCGATGTACATCGCCCAGGATGTGATCGAGGAGGTTCCCCTGTCCGCGTCGTTCACCGTCATCCTGCCCGGCCAGGGGATGACGCCCGCGATCGGAGAAGAGGGTGCAGGGGTGATCGAGATCCTCCGCCGGGGTCTCGAGCAGGCGGACCCGAATTCCGCGCCGACCTTCGTGGAATTCGACGCGAACGATTCGCGCGTGCTGCGCAGCCACAGCATCCGGCCCGGGCAGGACGATCCACCCGCGCTCCCTGCGCTGACAGCAAACTACTGGATCAGCGTTCCCGGCACCAAGCGTGTGGTGCTCGTGAGCTTTCTCACGGCATACGCCGAACTCGAAGCGGTCATGCTCACGTTCTTCGACTCCATCGTTCGGGCCACCTACTGGGAGGACCCGGCTAGCATTTAGGTATGGCCACGGGGGAAGAGAATCCAGACTTCATCACCCTTCCGCCCGGACTGGCGGATTCAGCGACCTTCCGGCTTCCCGCACCCCGCCCCGAAAAGGCGCGGCCGCGCGATGACATCGTGTTCATTCCGACTACACCGCCCATGCCCGCGGCGGCCGCCCCTGTGGTCGATCCTCCCAGTGCACAGCCCGTCGCCGCGGAACCGGTTGCGCCCAAGCACTCAGCTCCCGGCTGGCGACTGGAGGTGCCGGGCAGCGGCTCGATCGTGGTCGACTCGAGCGTGTTCGTCGGTCGCAATCCGGTCGCAGCGCCCGGGTTCGCGGACGGCGCGGTGCTCGCGGTCGTCGACCCCGACAAGTCGCTGTCGAAGACCCATGCGCTGTTCGAGGCGGATGGCGCCGACCTCTGGGTGACCGACCTCCATTCCACCAACGGTATCGTCGTCACGCTCCGCGACGGGTCCGAGACCCTACTCGAGGCCGGGGTTCGCACCGCGGTGCCCGACGGCGCCTCGGTGTCGCTGGGGTCGCTGGCAATCACCGTCACCCGATCCTGAACGGGTCGGTGTTCGGGCACTCGGGTGTTAGCCTGAAGTGGTGTTTCTCGGTCTGCTTCTCCTTCGCTGCCGCGACGAGTCCTAACTCCCAGGCCTCCCTCGTCGCGGAGAACGCACACGGCTGACCACTTTCTTTTCAGGAGACCACCCATGAGCACCAACACCCAACCGCGCACTCTCGCCCAGAAGGTCTGGCACGACCACCTCGTCGTCAAGGGTGAGGACGGCAATCCCGACCTCGTCTACATCGACCTTCACCTCGTTCACGAGGTCACCAGCCCGCAGGCCTTCGACGGGCTCCGGCAGGCCGGCCGCCCGGTGCGCCGCCCCGATCTCACGATCGCGACCGAAGACCACAACACCCCGACGCTCGCAATCGACAAGCCGATCGTCGACCTCACCAGCCGCACCCAGATCGAGACGCTCCGCCGCAACTGCGAAGAGTTCGGTGTGCGCCTGCACCCGCTCGGCGACATCGAGCAGGGAATCGTGCACGTCGTCGGGCCGCAGCTCGGGCTCACCATGCCGGGTATCACCGTGGTCTGCGGCGACAGCCACACCTCGACCCACGGCGCGTTCGGCGCGATGGCGTTCGGCATCGGCACCAGCGAAGTGGAGCACGTGCTCGCCACCCAGACGCTGCCACTCAAGCCGTTCAAGACGATGGCCGTCACCGTCGAGGGCGAGCTGCGTCCGGGCGTCACCGCGAAAGACATCATCCTCGCCGTCATCGCGCAGATCGGCACCGGCGGCGGGCAGGGCTACGTGCTCGAGTACCGCGGCAGCGCCATCCGGTCCCTCTCCATGGAGGGCCGGATGACCATCTGCAACATGTCCATCGAGGCCGGTGCACGGGCCGGCATGGTCGCTCCCGACCAGGTCACCTACGACTACCTCAAGGGTCGAGCGCACGCTCCGCGCGGCGCCGACTGGGACGCCGCCGTCGAGTACTGGAACACCCTCGCCACCGACGACGACGCGGTCTTCGACGCCGAGGTGTTCCTCGACGCGAATACCCTCGAGCCGTTCGTCACCTGGGGTACCAACCCGGGCCAGGGCGTGTCGCTGAGCGACAGTGTGCCCGACCCGGCCTCCTACGACGACCCGAACGCGCGTGCCACCGCCGAGCGAGCCCTCGAGTACATGGACCTTAAGGCCGGCACACCGCTCAAAGACATCCGCGTCGACGCCGTTTTCATGGGCTCGTGCACCAACAGCCGAATCGAAGACCTGCGCGCTTTTGCCTCCGTGATCAAGGGGCAGAAGAAGGCGGATGGCGTGCGCGTCATGGTCGTGCCGGGCTCCGCACGGGTGCGCATCGAGGCCGAGGCCGAAGGCATCGACAAGATCGTCGAAGAGTTCGGCGCCGAATGGCGATTCGCCGGCTGCTCGATGTGCCTCGGCATGAACCCGGACCAGCTGGCGCCCGGCGAGCGCTGCGCGTCGACCTCCAATCGCAACTTCGAGGGGCGGCAGGGCAAAGGCGGCCGCACCCACCTGGTGTCTCCGTTGGTGGCCGCGGCGACCGCCATCCGGGGCACGCTGTCGAGCCCGTGGGATCTGGAACACGCGGGGGTACAGTCAGGGCAGGAGGTCAGCGCGTAATGGAAAAAGTCTCGACTGTCACCGGCGTCGCCGTCCCCCTGGAGCGGGCCAACGTCGACACCGACCAGATCATCCCTGCGGTGTTTCTCAAACGGGTCACCAAAACCGGCTACGAGGATGCGCTGTTCTTCTCCTGGCGCAACGACCCGGACTTCGTGCTGAACAACCCGGCCTTCGCGGGTGCGCGGATACTTTTCGCAGGCCCCGACTTCGGCACCGGTTCGAGCCGTGAGCACGCCGTGTGGGCCCTGCGGGACTACGGTTTCGACGTTGTTCTGAGCCCGCGCTTCGGCGACATCTTCCGCGGCAACTCGGGTAAGCAGGGTCTTCTCACCGGCACGATCAGCGAAGAGACGCTGGAGGCGGCGTGGGCCGCCATCGACGCCCAGCCCGGCATCGAGGCCACCGTCGACCTGGTGGCGAAAACGGTCACCATCGGCAATCACAGTGCCCCTTTCGAGATCGACGACTACACTCGGTGGCGCCTGCTCGAAGGTCTCGACGATATCGGTCTCACCCTGCGTGACGAAGCGCAGATCACCCGATTCGAGGCCGAACGCGAGAGCTGGCGGCCGAAGACACTCCCCGAACTGCATGCGGCAGGTGAATGAATGAACGCCATCACGACCGAAGCACAGAAGCTGGACGCGAAGAAGGCGGGTGAACGAGTGGGCCTCAAGTCCGACAAGATCACCATCACCGGTGGTAACCCGCTGAAGGGCCGCATCATCGTGCGCGGCGCGAAGAACCTCGCCACCAAAGCGATGGTCGCAGCGTTGCTCGGCGAGACGCCCAGCGTGCTGCGTGACGTGCCCGACATCAGCGATGTCGAGGTCGTGAAGGGGCTTCTCGAGGTCTACGGGGTTGTCGTCACCTCGCCGAAGGCGGGCGAGCTGCACTTCGACACCAGCAATGTGGAGAAGGCCCACTTCGCCGAGATCGACGCGCATGCCGGCTCGAGCCGCATCCCCATCCTGTTCTGCGGGCCGCTGCTGCATCGCCTCGGCGAGGCGCGCATCCCCGACCTCGGTGGCTGCCGCATCGGCGACCGCCCGATCGACTTCCACCTCGACGCACTGCGCGCGATGGGCGCGATCGTCGACAAGAGCTACGAGGGCATCTACATCACCGCGCCCGACGGTCTCCACGGCGCGAACATCACCCTTCCGTACCCGAGCGTCGGCGCCACCGAGCAGGTGCTCCTCTCCGCTGTCAGGGCGAAGGGGACGACCGAACTGACCAACGCGGCCATCGAGCCCGAGATCATGGATCTGATCGCCATCCTGCAGAAGATGGGCGCGATCATCTCCGTCGAGCCGAACCGCGTCATCCTCATCGAGGGTGTCGAGCGGCTCGAGGGCTACCAGCACCGCGCGCTATTCGACCGCAACGAGGTCGCCAGCTGGGCGTGCGCAGCGCTCGTCACCAGGGGCGACATCTTCGTCGAGGGCGCGCGCCAGGCCGAGATGATGACGTTCCTCAATGTCTTCCGCAAGGTCGGGGGCGCGTTCGACATCGAGGAGGACGGCATCCGGTTCTACCACCCGGGGGGCGACCTGCACCCGGTGACGGTGGAGACGGATGTTCACCCCGGCTTCATGACGGACTGGCAGCAGCCGCTCATCGTCGCTCTCACCCAGGCGCCCGGTGTGTCCACCGTTCACGAGACGGTCTACGAAGACCGGTTCGGTTTCACCGACGCGCTGAACGAGATGGGCGCGAACATCGTCGTGCACAAGAACGGGCTTCCCGACCACCCCCGGCGGGTCGCGCGTCGCGACTTCGAGCAGGCCGCCGTGGTCACCGGTCCGACGGCTCTTCACGGCGCGGACGTGCGCGTGCCCGACCTTCGCGGCGGCTTCAGCTACCTCATCGCTGCGCTGAGCGCCGACGGGGTGTCGACGATCAGCAATGTGGGCATCATCAGTCGCGGCTACGAGCATTTCGTCGAGAAGCTCGAAGTGCTCGGCGCCGACTTCGTCTTCGAGGGCTAACGACAGGTGAGCGACAAACCGAAATCAGAGAAGATCCCGGTTTTCCGTTTTCTCGCAGGGGTGCTCATCCCGCTGTTCGAACTATTCATCAAGTTTGTCATCATCGACGGCGAAAAAGTACCGAAGTCGGGCGCCTTCGTGCTGTCGCCGAACCACCTCACGAACCTCGACCCGATCATCGTCGGACGGGTGGTGTGGAAGCTGGGGCGAGCGCCCCGGTTTCTCGCGAAGGCGTCGCTATTCAAGGTCTTCTTCCTCGGCTGGCTGCTCCGAAAGTCCGGGCAGGTGCCGGTGGAGCGCACCGGCGCGGTTCGTGGCTCCGACCCGCTGGCCGCTGGAGAAATGATCGCGAAGAACGGTCTCGCCGTCATCGTGTACCCGGAAGGTTCGCTCACCCGCGATCCCGAGTTCTGGCCGATGCGCGGCAAATACGGCGCGGTGCGCATGGCGCTCGAGGTGGGTGTGCCGCTCATCCCGGTCGCCCACTGGGGTGACCAGCTCATCCTGCCGCCCTACGCCGGTGGCTTCCACCCCTTCCCGCGCAAGACGGTCACCGTGAAGTTCGGGGACCCCATCGACCTGTCCAAGTTCGCGGGACGGCAGGTCGATACCGCGGCGCTGTCCGAAGCCACGGCACTGCTGATGGACGCGATTTCGGCACTGCTCGGCGAGCTTCGCGGCGAAGCGCCGCGCGTCGAGCGCTGGGACCCCGTCGCTCACGGCCAGAGCGAGATCGGCAAATTTTGAGCAACACGATGACGATGCCGATCCGCATCCCCATCCCCGGAGCCCGGCGAGTCGCCGTGCTGGGCGCCGGCAGCTGGGGCACCACCTTTGCGAAGGTGCTCGCCGACGGCGGAGCGGATGTCGCCATCTGGGCCAGGCGTGCGGAGCTCGCCCGCGAGATCACCCAGTCGAAGCGCAACAGCGACTACCTGCCCGGGATCAACCTTCCGCGCAACCTCTGGTCGTCGTCCCTCATCCCCGACGTGCTCGACGGTGCGGAGATCGTGTTCCTGTCGGTGCCCAGCCAGTCGCTGCGCGAGAACCTCCGGATCATGCGGGACATCATTCCGCCCGACGCCATCGTGGTCAGCCTGATGAAGGGTGTCGAGAAGGGCACCCGCTTTCGGATGAGCGAGGTGATCGAGCAGGAACTGGATATCGACCCTCACCGGGTCGCCGTCGCATCCGGACCGAACCTCGCGCTGGAGATCGCGAAGGAGCAGCCGACGGCGGCCGTCGTCGCATCCACCAGTCTCGAGACGGCAACCGCCGTCGCCACTGTGGCGACCAACCCGTACTTTCGATCGTTCGTCAACACCGATGTGATCGGTACGGAGTTCGGTGGCGTGCTGAAGAACCTCATCGCGGTCGCGATCGGCATCGTCGACGGGGTCGGCTACGGGGAGAACACGAAGGCGTCCATCATCACACGGGGGCTGGTCGAGATGACCGACTTCGCGGTCGCATACGGCGGACTGCCGCAGACGCTCGCGGGGCTCGCCGGACTCGGCGACCTCATCGCGACCTGCGAGTCGTCGTTGTCGCGCAATAACACGGCGGGCAGGCTCCTCGGACAGGGCTACAGCTTCACGGATGTCGTCAAGCAGATGAACCAGACGGCCGAAGGCCTGTCGTCGGTCGCCCCGGTGCTCGAGCTCGCCCTCGCCAAAGGCGTGGTGATGCCGATCGTCTCGCAGGTGGCCGAGGTACTCGCCGGCACCATGAACCCGCGCGACATCGCGCCGCACCTCACCACCGACGACGAGGCGCCCGCGGTCCTTGTGGAGTAGCGCGCGACCTATGCTGGTCGAGTAGCGCGAGCCATGTGGCTGTGCTGGTCGAGTAGCGCGCGGCGGAGCCGCTCGCGTATCGAGACCCGCGGTCACAGCGTGAAGCTACTGCGCGGCCGACGCTTCTTACTCAACTCCGGCAAGTCGTCCGCTCGGCGCTCGATCAGTGCGATTCGTTTTTTCCTGCTCCACCCCTGAACCTGCTTCTCGCGTTCGTACGCCTCGTGAACGTGTTCGTACTCCTCGGCGAACACGAGTTCGACCGGTAGTCGGGTTCGGGTGTACGCCGCGCCGAACCCTGTCGAGTGCTCCTCGAGACGCCGCTCAAGATTGCGGGTGCTGCCGACGTAGAAGCTTCCGTCGCTGCATTTCAGGATGTACATATGCGGCATGAAGCGAGCGTTGCGCAGCACGAGGCCTGCGCGTCGGTCATCTGAGAATCTGTGCACAAGTCTGGTCTCGATACGCGTGCGGCGGAGCCGCGCGCTACTCGACCGGCAGAACTAGGGCGTCGGCGTGGGGGTGGCCGTCGGGAGGTCCTGGCTGCCGAGCACGTCGGTGCACTTGTGCTTCGCGCTCTGCGGGATGGTAATGACAGCACTGGTGAGCTCGTCGAGGAGAATGGTGCCCTCGCCATTCGTCGCGGTCGAATTGATAGTGAGCTGCACAGCGGGCGTGCGCCCGAATGTGGTGAAGACGTAGGTCGGAGCCTTCGATTTGTCTTCGACCCAGTCGACGCCGCTCACCGTGTAGCACAGGTCCGCCGTCGGGCCCGGGGGAGTGACCCCGCACTTCAGCACGGCGACCACCGGGTTGCCCCAGGCCCCGGTCGCCTGCGCGTCGGTCTGCCGGATGGCCCATGAGCCCAGCGTCGACGGCAGCCGCACCGTGACGTTGGCGCAGGCCGCGTCGTTGGCGCCCTTCGCCGAGGTCAGGGCGACGGTCGGCGCGCAGGCCGCCAACATCGTGAGCACGAGCGGGAGCATCGCGACAATTGCGGCGATTCGCAGCGGTTTTCTCATCGCGTTCAGGGTATCCGACGCTGCTGGGTCAGACCTCGATGGCGCCACCGACCGCAGCCAGGTGCTCGCGGAAGGTCAGCGACGGGTTGGCGGCGCGGGCGGTGACGTAGTCCGCGAAGTGCACCTGGTCGCGAAGTGTGGTGCCGGAAGCGATGAGGGCCGCCTGCCGGCGCTCGGTGTCACGGATCTGCTCGGACGCGGCCAGGACATCCGCCAGCCTGTCCGCGGGCACGAAGGCGACACCGTCTTCGTCGGCGAAGACGAAGTCGGAGCTGTCGACCGTCCAGTCACCGACGGTCGCCGAGGCGAGGGCGTTCGGCCCGCGGGTTCCCAGCTGCAGCGGCCCGGTCGGGATGGTGCCAAGGCTGAAGATCGGTAGGCCGATCGCGCGGATGTCGACGGTGTCGCGATTCAGTCCCCAGATGACGATTCCCCCGACGCCGGCGGTCTTCGCCTCCAACGCGACCAGGTCGCCGACGCAGCTCTCGTCGAGGCGCCCGGCGTTGTCGACCACCAGGATGTCGCCTGGTGCCGCGGTCTCGAAGGCCTCGAGAAAGACATCGACGCTGCCCACGTGCCTGGCCGGCAGCACACGCCCGGCGAGGTGATCGCCCGCTGTGACGGAGACCAGGCGCACGCAGCGCACCGGCACGTTCGCGCGGATGCAGCCGTCGGTGAGGTGCGCCGTGGTGAGGGTGAGGAACCGGGTGCGAGCTTCGTCGTTGTCCACCACTTCAGGCTAACGTTCTGATCATGACCGACACCCTCGAATCTGTCGGCGAATCGGCCGTGCTCGCCCGCATCTTCCCGCGGCTGCCCGCAGCGACGGCGCAACTGCTCGGCCCTGGTGACGACGCCGCCGTCATCGCAGCGCCGGATGGCCGGTATGTCGCCACCACGGACATGATGATCCACGGCCCGGATTTCCGGCTCGCCTGGTCGACCCCGCACGATCTCGGCTGGAAGGCCGCGGCTTCGAACCTCGCCGACATCGCCGCGATGGGCGCCGTTCCGACGGCGCTGGTGGTCGCGATCGCGGCACCCGCGGACTCGCCGGTGTCGCTCCTGGAGGGAATCGCCGACGGGTTGCGTGACGCCTGCGACGAGCTGGCTCCCGGGTGTGGAGTGGTCGGCGGCGACCTGTCCGTCTCGCCGACGCTGACGATCGCGGTCACCGCGTTCGGCGACCTCGAGGGTCGCGCGCCCGTGCTGAGAAGCGGCGCCCGGGCGGGCGACATCGTCGCGGTCGCCGGCGAGCTGGGGGCCGCGGCATCCGCGCTCCGGCTGCTGTTCGAGAACGCGCAGACAGGCGGGGTTCCGGATGCCGAAAAGGCCGCAGCGCTCCGCGCGCAGACCGCGCCCCAGCTGGCACCCCGCCCACCCATCTCGGCCGGACGGGAGGCATCCCGCGCGGGCGCGACCGCGATGCTCGACCTGAGCGACGGCCTCGCGATCGACGC